>DATKEU010000448.1:0-3703 GCA_035544495.1 Polyangia bacterium
CGGGTGGTCTGAATCCACTCCCGCTCTACTCATGAAAGGCCAGGCAATGACACACGCAGCACGTCGTCTCATTTATGGTTTCGCCTTCGGCGCCGCGCTTCTGGCCGCTGCATGCGGCAGCAAATCGTCTAGCGCGATCCCGGCGGGCGGCGGCGCCGGTGGCACCACTGGCGGCAATGGTGGCGGCAGTGGCGTCACCAACGGTGGCGGCAGCGGGAGCGGTGGCATGGTCGGGATGGTCGGCACGGCCACCGGTTGCGCCAACTCCCAGATCAAGATCGTGTTCTCGCCCATGTTCTCGGCGTTCGACGGCGGCGCCCACACCTACCAGATACCCGCCGTGGTCGACGGCATCGACGCCTCGGCGATCACCTGGAGCGCTTCCGACCCGTCGATGGTGGCCATCGCGACCGACGCTTCCACTGGCGGCGCCATGATCACGACGCAGAAGGCCGGCATGGTGTCGATCATCGCCAGCGCTGGCACCCTGTGCGGATCGTCGCTGCTGGCCATCACCGACGCCACCGCCGACGACTGGGAGATCGGCAGCGCCCGCTACAACGACGGCGTCGTTCTCACGCGCTTGCCGCGCGGCATGGGCCCCGGCGGTGGTGGCGGGGTGGCCGATGGCGGGGCCGCGACCGAATATGCTTGCACCAACTGCCATGGCGACACCGCAACCAAAGGGCCGTACAAGACGGTCCAGCACACGCCCGAGCAGGCCGGCGGCTTCAGCGACACCGATCTGGAGAATATTTTTCGGCACGGCATGGTGCCGCAGGGTGGCTATTTCGACGCCAGCATCGTCGCGTACACGACGTGGCAGCGGTTCCACCAGTGGACGATGACCGACGATCAGGCACACGGGATCATCGTCTACCTCCGCTCGCTGGCGCCGACCGCTCAAACGGGGGCCAGTAACTTCGGCGGCTTCTTCGGCGACGGCGGCCCCGGGCGGGGGCGGCGCGACGGCGGGGGACGCGACGCTGCCGACGCCGCGACGGATTGACGGGACGGCCGATTCAACCAACCGCCGAGGTCATCGTCTGCCCATGAGGTGGTCCGGCCTGGTCTTCGTCGCCGCGATGGCTGTTTGGGGCGCGACGTGCGGCCAGTCCAAGCCGGCCGACATCGGCGGCGCGGTCGGGATGGGCGGCGATGACAGCGACGGCGGCGTCACCGATGACGCCGGCATCACCGATGACGCCGCTTCTGACCTGCCGCCGCCGCTGGTCCTGCCCCCCGAGTGCGCGACGGCGGCCACGCCGCCCAAGACGCTGGTGTGCACTGGCCTCTACGCGGACATCGTGGCCAAGCAGATCGCCCCGGGCGTGACCCCGTACGCCCCCGCGGTGCCGCTGTGGTCGGACGGCGCCGAGAAGCAACGCTGGATCAGCCTGCCGGCGGGCTCCGTCATCGACACCAGCGACCCCAGCGAGTGGAAGTTCCCCGTCGGCACGAAGGCGTGGAAAGAATTCTCGCGCGACGGCCGCCGCGTCGAGACGCGCCTGTGGCACAAGGTGACCGCGACCTACTGGGTCGACGCCACCTACGCCTGGAACAACGACGAGACAGAGGCGACGCAGTCGGGGGGCGGCGACATTCCCTGGGGCGACGGCGGTACGTACCACATCCCCACCGACGACGAGTGCCAGAAGTGCCACCGCGGCCGCACCGATCGGCTGCTCGGCTTCGAGCAGATCGAGCTCGGCCTCCCGGGCGCCAGCGGCATGACGCTGGATCAACTGGTCGCGAGCGGCAGCCTCAGCGTGCCGCCGGCGTCGACGGCGATGATCATCGGCGACGACGGCACCGGCGTGGCGGCGCCGGCGCTGGCGTGGATGCACGCCAACTGCGGCGTCACCTGCCACAACGACAACCCCGGCGCGACTGGTTATCCGAGCGGCCTGCGCCTGCGCCTCGACGCGACCCAGATGGACGGGCGCTCGTCGGCGGACTTCGATTCGCTGCGCACGACCGTCGGCGTGTCCGTGAACGCGCCGAACTGGGCCGGACAGACGCGCATCATCCCCGGCGATCCGGACCACAGCCTGCTCTATCACCTGATCACCAACCGCGGCACCGGCAACCAGATGCCGCCCATCGCCACCAGCGTCGTCGACATCGAGCACACCCCGCTCATCCAGGCCTGGATCGCCGCCATGCCCCCCCTGCCGGCGCCGCCGCCTGAACCCGCAACTGAACCCGCTCCGGAGCCGGCCCCCGAGCCGTCGCTCGACGGCGGGGTGGACGACGCCGTCGACGCCGCCAGCGGCGATGAGGTGGCGCCGCCCGACGACAGCGGGGCACTGGTCGTCCCCGACGACGCCGCGCCGATGATCACGGCCGATGACGCCGGCACGCCGGACGACGCCGGCAATCCCGACGGCGGCGTGGACGCCGACGGCGGCCCCGACGACGCGCTCGCCGACTGATCGCCCGATCTGCTTATCTGGACAGCCCTTCGCTATCGTCGACAGGGCGTCGCGCGGTGGCGGCGCTCAGCGCCGGTAGACGATCACGTCGTGGTATCGCCCCTCGGTGGCGCCGGGGTTCTCGTAGACGTGGCGCTGGTCGGCCGGGAAGACCAGCGAATCGCCGGCCGCCAGGAGATAGCTCTCCGGGCCGACGGTCATGCGCAGCGACCCGCCGATCACCGTGACCAGCTCGCGCGTGCCGGGGCCGTGCGGCTCCGACGCATAGCTGGCGTGGCCGACCAGGCGCAGCTCGTAGACCTCGACGCCGGGACCGGCGCCCGAGCGCGCCAGAGGGCGGCTCTCGAACTTCCCGTCGGGCGAGCGCAGCGCCTGCGCTTCTCCCCGCCGCAGCAACGAGACGGTGTCGCGATCGTTGCCGAGCAGCTCGGCGAAGGGGATGCCCAGCCCCACCGCCACCTTCCACAGCACGCTCAGCGACGGGTTGGTCTTGCAGGTCTCGATCTGCGACAGCGCGGCCCGGCTGACGCCCGACGCGCTCGCCAGCTCGTCCAGCGACCAGCCGAGGACGCGCCGCCGCTCCTTGAGGTTGTCGGCCACGCGCCGTCCCAGGTCGGCGGCGCCGGTCTCGTCACCCGGCGCCGACACCGGCCGCCGTGTCCGCGCCGCCGATGCCGAGGAACGCGCCATGGCCGCAGACAGTACCACGCCTTCCCCGCCCCGCAGGCGCCCTGTCTCCCAAAATGGAACACCGTCCACTCTCCTGACGCCCGCGCCAGAGACCCATCCGAGCCGGTTTTGGCGTCGCCGCTCATTTCGGCCAGGGCTTCGACCTCAGCGTGTCGCGGATGTGATTGACCTGCTGGATGGTCGCGTAGTCGTACCAGCCGCCGGTGTAGAAGCTGGCGGCGCAGCCGAACTCGTCGTTGGGGCCGTACTTCTTTCCTGCCGGGCCCCAGCCGTTCATGTAGTCGGTGTACCCCTCGAAGCAGACGCGCTGGAACGCGAGCGCGTAGTCGACGGCGAAGGCGGTGCTCTCGTGCATCATCGGCCAGGCCGACTTGTGGTACTGCCAGGTGATGCCGAACAGGCTGAACACCTGCGCGCATTCCGTGGTGCCGTTGGGCGCCGCGCGCGTCGGCGGATTGGGCGGGCAGACCATGGGGTCGCCGGTCCATCCCGACACGCTGGCCTGATGCCAGCCGTTGGCCTGGAAGGAGTCGGCGCGCACGAAGTCCTCGTCGAACCCCCACTTGCAGGCCGCCCAC
>DATKEU010000449.1:0-6663 GCA_035544495.1 Polyangia bacterium
CGCCGCCCGCGTGCTTGTAGAACGGGTAGGCTGAAAACGCCACCTCGTCGCGCACCCGCCCGCCCAGCAGATCGCACGCCGGCTTGCCGAGCGACTTGCCGATCAGATCCAGGCACGCGATCTCGATCGCCGAATAAAGCCGCGCCCCCGCGTCCAGCGGGTTCTCCCCCGGCACGTGGTACGTCTGCGAGCGATCGAGGCTGGTGCTGCCATCGGGATCGATCTCGATCATCGGCAAGAGCAGGCCCGCCAGGCGAAACGGGTCGGCGCCGACGATGCGCGGGCGCAGCAGCTCGAACCCCTTCGCGATGGCGTCGCCGCCATGGGTCTCGCTGATGCCGACCACGCCGTCGCCGCTCACCAGCTCGATGACGGTGCGCAGGCAGTAGGGCTGGTGCAACCCGTACGAGCTGCGCAGCGGAGGATCGGCGATGGCGATCGAATGAACGCGCAGGTCAACGATGCGGATGGCGCTGGAACGCATGAAATCCAGCCATTAACACACAATGGGCCGATTGTGGGCAGTTCTTATTCCAGCGCGAATCGAGGTTCCGACGTCCTTTCCCGCGGCGCGACAGCGTCGCGGCGTAAACTATGACGAGGAGCCTCCCATGGACGACGATCATCGGCATCGCGGCGACTTGAGCCACGACATCGACACGTTGATGCGGGTCAACCTCGAACGGCGGCGCGTCCTGCGCTGGTCGCTGGGCGCCGGCGTCCTGCCCCTGATTGGCTGCGGCAGCAACAGCCCCGGCGCTGGCGGTGGCGCGGGTTCCGGTGGGGCCTCCGCGGCGGGCACTGGCGGCGCCAGCGGCACCAATGGCAGCTGCGCCCGCATTCCCGAGGAGACCGCCGGCCCATTTCCGGGCGACGGGTCGAACGGACCCAACGTGCTCAATCTGTCGGGGATCGTCCGCGGCGACATTCGCTCCAGCTTCGGCGCCCTGTCGGGAACCGCGGGCGGCGTCCCCTTGACCGTGACGCTGGATCTGGTCGCCAGCGGCGCCAGCTGCGCCAACCTGGCCGGCTACGCCGTCTACATCTGGCACTGCGATCGCGAGGGGCGCTACTCGCTCTACTCCGCGGGCGCGACGGATCAGAACTACCTGCGCGGCGTGCAGCAGGCCGGCGCCGACGGCACGCTGTCCTTCACCACCGTCTTCCCGGGCTGCTACGCCGGGCGCTGGCCGCACATTCACTTCGAGATCTACAAGTCGCTGGCCGACGCCGCCGCGGTCGGCAACAAGGTCGCCACATCCCAGCTGGCGCTGCCGCAAGCGGCCTGCACCGACGTCTACGCCACCGCCGGCTACGAGGCCAGCGTCGGCAACCTCGCCATGCTGTCGCTGGCCACCGACATGGTCTTCAGCGACGGCGCCACCGCCCAGCTGCCCGCCATGACCGGCGACGCCACCACCGGCTACATCGCCACGCTGCGCGTGCCCGTCCCCGGCTGATCCCTCCGCAAGGCTTCCCCTCACCCCGCCCTCTCCCACGCTGTCGCGTGGGCGAGGGTGACTTGATCTTGCGGCGCCCGAGCGAGCGTAGCGAGCGCGTTTATCGACGGGAGGCGCTGCCGAAGGTGACTTGATCTTGCGGCGCCCGAGCGAGCGCAGCGAGGGGTTTGTCGACGGGAGGCGCTGCCGAGTGTGACTTGATCTTGCGGCGCCCGAGCGAGCGCAGCGAGCGGGTTTATCGACGGAAAGGGCCAGAGCGAGCGTAGCGAGCGCGTTTATCGACGGGAGGCGCGGCTTTGCCGCGCCGGCTCGCCTTGCGAGAAAGTGCTTTGGGGTGGGCTCGTGGGAGGGGCCAGCAGGCCCCTTCCACGCTAAGGCCCCTCCCGCGCTCAGAGCACCGGGCCCAGCATCCAGGGGGCGAACTCTTCCTCGCCCACGCCGGACAGCTCGCTCTTGCTCGGCTTGCCTGACGCCACCGCGACGATCTCTTCGAACACCTGGCGGCCCACGTCCGCGACCGACGCGCCTTCCAGGATGACGCCGCAGTTGATGTCCATGTCGTCTTCCATGCGCTGATAAAGCCGCGTGTTGGTCGCCAGCTTGATCGACGGCGTCGGCTTGCACCCGAACACCGAACCGCGCCCGGTGGTGAAGCAGATGACGTTGGCGCCGCCGGCGACCAGCCCGGTCACCGACACCGGATCGTGCCCCGGCGTGTCCATGAAGACGAAGCCCTTGCTGGTGATCGCCTCGCCGTATTCGTAGACGTCGCAAAGTGGCGTGGTGCCGCCCTTGGCGATGCCGCCGAGGGACTTCTCGAACACCGTCGTCAGGCCGCCCGCCTTGTTTCCCGGGGCCGGGTTGTGGTTGGTCTCGGCGCCAAAGCGCGCCAGGTGACGCCGCCACCAGTCGATGCGCCCCAGCAGCTTGTCGGCCACCGCCTGCGAGCGGGCACGCGCCACCAGCAGCTGCTCGGCGCCGTCGATCTCCGTCGTCTCCGCCAGCACGCCGGTGCCGCCGTGGCGGACCAGCTCGTCGACGGCCCAGCCCAGCGCCGGGTTGGCGGTGATGCCGGAGTTTCCGTCGGAGCCGCCACAGTTCGTGGCCAGCACCAGCTGCGCCAGCGGTTGCCGCGTGCGCCGCGCCTCGTTCGCGCGCGGCAACAGGCGCGCCACGGCCTCCGCGGCGGCGTCCACCGCCTTGCGCACGCCGCCCGCCTCCTGAATCGTGATCAGCGGCGGTCGCTGCGCGGGATCGTCCAGCAGCGACAGCTTGTGCCGCTCGATCAGCGCAGGCGCCTGGTTCACCTCGCAACCGAGGCCCACCAGGACGTACGCCGCCACGTTGGGGTGGCGCGCGTAGCCAGCCATCACGCGCTCGAGCAGGCGGTGGTCCTCGCCGCCCAGCACCTGGCCGCACCCCGACTTGTGCGTCAGCGCGATGACGCCGTCGACGTTGGGGTACGCGCGCTTGACGTCGCGAAAGCGCTCGCGCACGAACTGGCTGACGCTGGCCGAGCAGTTCACCGTCGACAGCACGGCCACGTAGTTGCGCGTCCCCACGCGCCCGTCGGGGCGGGCGAAGCCGTCGAAGAAACGCGCCTGCCCGGGCGGATAGAAATCCACCGGCCGGGCGTCCGTGCCCACCTCGTAGCGCTGGGACCGCTCGCCGATGGTCAGGTTGTGGACATGGACCCATTCGCCGGCGTCGATCGCCGTCGACGCGAACCCGATGATCTGGCCATAGCGGCGAACCGGCTCGCGAGCGGCGATTGATCGCCTGGCCACCTTGTGACCGGCGGGCACGTCGGTCCGCAACGACAGCGTCGCGCCGCCGACGACCACGGCCGATCCAGCGGTCAGATCCTTCCTGGCGATGGCCACGTCGTCGCGCGGGTGAAGGAGGATCGCGTCGTCGAGCTGACTCATGACTCGATCCCGAGGATAGCGCCAGAAACGAAAAAGGGCCGCCCCGTCTCGCGACGGAAGCGGCCCCGTTTCTCCTCGGCGCGAAAGACCGCCGAGTTTCTTCCTAGAAGAAGTAGAACGCCGCGAAGTCGACGCGGTTCAACCGCGTCGACTTGCTGCCGTCGTCGTAGGTGACCTGGTACGTGGTGTAGTTGAGCGCAAGGTTGACGGCGGGACCGAGGCCCAGGAACAGGGTGCCGTCGATCCACTGGTTGCTCTTGGCGATGCCGGCTTGGCCCGCGTCAGGCAGACCGTACGAGCCTCTGTCCATCATCTTGACCTGGCCGAAGTCACCGCCAAGCCAGAGTAGCTTGCCGTCGTAGATCGGGAAGTGGTACTGCAACCCCGCCGTGAAGGCCATCACCTTGATCGGAACGAAGTCCGTCCCGGTCCAGGTGAGGACGCCGTTGTCGAAGTTCTGGGGATAAGCAACCACCGGCTGCGCGGGCATGGCCATCGGCATGGCCGTAACCAACGCACCCCTGGTCGCGAGCCCGAAGGCGTTCCCGTTACCGCCGTTGAGAACGCCACCGTACATGTCGGCGAGGCCCGACGAGTATGACACCTCGCCGGTGATGGCGAAGGCGTTGCTCTGATCGGCCAAGGTTGCGCCGTAGAGCGGGAGGAACAGGTCGGCCGATCCGCCCCAACCGGTCTTGCTCTCCGAGCCGTAGGTGGCGGGCAGTGTCTCCGGCGCGGTGGCAGTAGCCGCCACCGGGGTCGGATTTGGAAGCTTGAACGTCCGGTACATCCCCGAGAAACCGATGGCAGCCGCGTCGACGGTCGGTTTGCCGGCGCCGATCACGTGAACGCCCTTCCAGAACGGCAGCTCGATTTTGAGGCCAAATTGCAGATCGGGAACGCTCGACTCACGCATGAACGGACGAACCCCAGCCGCCGCGATCTCGATATTGACGGCGTCGGTCAGGAACCGGTGCGACAGCCTCAATTGGGGGTTCCGGTGAAAGATCTGACCGGTGATGCCCTGTGGCTCGGATGTGTTGGCCAGGAAGGGATTGACGCCCCAGCCGAAGAGGTCCCAGGTCTGACCGGCGAGGACATCGATGTACGCCGTCTCGAGCTTGAGGTACGCGTGACGGAGACGAGGATTCTGCCCGGTGATGTAGTTTCCCTCGTTGCCGTAGCCGCTGGTGTAAGGAGCGGGGGCCGCCGTGGCACCGCCGAGCGCCACGTTGTTCACGCTGCCGCCCGCGCCGCCGCCGGCGAAGTCGGTCTCGATGAACGCGGAGGACTTCATGCCCTCCCATTCCGGAGCGGTGACTCTGAAGTTGAAACGCGAGTTGTGCGCCGTCCAGGTCCAGCGGCCAGCGGAACCATTTCGCGTGTTCGGCTTTCCGATCTGGCCGTTGCCGATGGTGTCGCCGTTGCTGCCGCCAGCGTTCAGCACGTTGTCGTGCCAGGTATCGAACTGGACGAACCCGCCGATCTCGATCTTGAACTTGTTCACCGTGCCGGCGGTGGGGCCCGGAGCGGGCGGCGGCGGCGGTGCGGGGGGCGGCGGTGGTTCCGGCGCGGGCGTGGCGACGGGCGGGGGAGCTGCAGGAGGCGCGTCAGCCGGGGGCGCTGCGGGCGCTTGAGCGCGCGCAACCGCCGTGGCCAGAAAAACCGGCACGGCCGCGATGCTCGTGAGAGTTCGTCGTTTCATGTTCGGTCTCCTATGCTGTCATGGGGGGGCGTTGGCCCCGTGGCTGCGGATGAGGCCCCCTCTTTCTCACACCAGGCTACAGAAGGCAAGCGCTGGTACTGATTTCCGTCCCGTCGGATGGGTCGCCCGATCGGACCGCCGGGCCAATTTCGCCGGCTACTGATTCACGCCGCTGGCCAGGAAGCCGCCGTCGACGACGAGGATCTCGCCGTTGACGAAGCTCGCCGCCTCCGACGAGAGGAACACCGCCGCGCCCGCCAGCTCTTCTATTTTCCCGAAGCGTTTCATCGGCGTTCGCAGAAGGAATTCCTGACCGCGCGGCGATCCGTCCAGCAGCGCTTGATTGAGCGCGGTCCGGAAAACCCCGGGGGCAATCGCGTTGACACAGATACCGCGCGGGCCCCACTCGATGGCCAGCGATTTCGTCAGGGCGGCGACGGCCGCCTTGCTGGCGCCGTACGCCGCCACCTCCAGCAGAGCCACGAAGGACGTCAGTGACGCAATGTTGATGATGCGCCCGTATCCCCGTTCCAGCATGTGGCGGCCGAACACCTGACAGGCGCGCAGCGTCCCGGTGAGATTGGTCTCCAGGATGTCCGCCCACTCCGCTTCGCCGACCTCCAGCGTGGGCGTTCGCTTGGTCTTGCCCGCGCAGTTAATGAGGATGTCGACTTTGCCGAAGGCAGCTGTCGTCTCTGCCAGCAGTTTTTCCAGCGAGGCGCGCTCCCGCACATCCGAAACCACGCGCAGCGATCGCCGGCCGGCGCGCTCGATCTCCGTCGCGGTGGCGTCGACTTCCTTCTCGCGCCGCGACGACGGCACCACGTCGGCGCCCGCCTGGGCCAGCCCCAGCGCCAGCGCGCGGCCGATGCCCGACGTGCCGCCGACGACGACGGCGGCGCGCCCGGTGAGATCGAAGGTAGGATTACTCATGACAGACGGCTCATGCTCATGAATGACCGGTGATGGGTGATGGTGGGCCGGGTGATCCGGCGACGGCTTGACTCGATGGCGACCGCCGCTTACGGTGCCCGTGCTTATCACGAAACGCGCGCGCCGGGCGGTGCGAAATGAGCGACAGTCCCTTGCTGAACGACGATCGATTGTTTGCGGCGGAGCCCACGCAGCGGGCGATCGCGCGCCGGCTGTACACGGCCGTGCGCGACCTGCCGATCATCAGCCCGCACGGCCACACCGATCCGCAGTGGTTCGCGGACAACCAGCCGTTCGCCGATCCGGCGCGCCTCCTGATCGTCCCCGATCATTATGTCTTCCGCATGCTCTACAGCCAGGGCGTGCCGCTGGAGGCGCTGGGGATCCCGGCCGCCGACGGCCGACCGGTGGAGGGCGATCCGCGCGCCATCTGGCGCCAGTTCGCGCAGCACTGGTACCTGTTTCGCGGCACGCCGACGCGCATGTGGTTCGAGCACGCGCTGGCGACGATCTTCGGCGTGCGCGAGCGCCTGTCGCCCGCCACCGCCGACGCGATCTACGACCGCATCGCCGATTGCCTGCCGCGCGACGAGTTCCGCCCGCGCGCGCTGTTCGAACGTTTCAACATCGAGGTGCT
>DATKEU010000450.1:0-5013 GCA_035544495.1 Polyangia bacterium
CAAGCCCAGCTGGGCGCCCTTCTCCAGCGCCTTCATCTGCGTCGTCACGTGGGCCAGGCAGCAGTTCTGCGTCGGGATGCGCCACTGGCGCATGAAGTCGCCGCTGGCATTCAGGATGGCCGTCGTCTGCTCCGGGTTGTCAGTGACCGGGTTGATGCCGATGACCGCGTCGCCGCTGCCGAACGACAGCCCGTCGCGCAGCGAGGCCAGGATCCCCTCGATCGAATCCGACGGGTGGTTGGGCTGCAGGCGCGTCGACAGCCGCCCCTCCAGGCCCAGCGTGTTGGCGGCGTGGACGACGACGCGGATCTTCCGCGCCGCGCTGATGAGATCGAGGTTGGTCATCAGCTTGGCGCAGGCGGCGATCATCTCGCTCGTGAGGCCGCGCGACAGCCGCAGCAGCTCGGCGCCGGTGGTCCGGTCGGCCAGCACGTGCTCGCGCAGCTGCGCCACCGTCCACGACTTCACGCCGTCGAAGACCGGCCGCTGCAGGTCGTCGAGAATGAGGCGCGTGACCGCGTCCCTCTCCGCGGGGACGACCGGGTTTTCGTACAGCTCCTGCAACGTCAGCTCGGCCAGCACGCGCTTGGCCGCCACCCGCTCCGACACCGAACCGGCGGCCACGCCCGCCAGCCGGTCGCCCGACTTCTCCTCGTTGGCGCGGGCCAGGACGTCCTTGACGTCCTTGAAGCGGTAGGTCGTCCCGCGCAGGGTGGCAGCCAGGTTCATGGGCGCGCGTTACGACGCTGTCCGCGTGCGGATGGCGACCGCGCGCCCGTGTCCGTGAAGCCCCTCCACCTCGGCCAGCCGCTCGATGTCGGCGCCCTGCGCGCGCAGCGCCGCCGCGTCGTACTCGATCACCGACGTGCGCTTGATGAAGTCGGACACCCCCAGCGGCGACGCGAAGCGCGCGCTGCCGCCGGTGGGCAGGACGTGTGACGGGCCGGCGATGTAATCGCCCGCCGACTCGGGCGTGTGCGGGCCCAGAAACAGCGCCCCCGCCGTGGTGATCGCCTCGCCGACGCGCCGCGCGTCGCGCAGGGCCAGGATGCCGTGCTCCGGCGCCAGCAGGTTCATCACCGCCGCCACCTCCGACCCGTCGGCCACCGTGATGATCGCGCCCTGCTCGCGCAGCGATTTCTCGGCGATGGCCCGCCGGGGCAGCACCGCCAGCTGGCGTTCCAGCTCGACCGCGACGCGGGCACCGACGTCCGCGCCGACGGCGATCAGGATCGGCACCGCCAGCGTGTCGTGCTCGGCCTGCGCCAGCAGATCGGCCGCCACCCAGGCCGCATCGACGCTGTCGTCGGCTGCCACCACCACCTCCGTCGGGCCGGCCACCGAATCGATGCCCACGTCGCCGAACACCAGGCGCTTGGCCGCCGCCACGTAGGCGTTGCCGGGGCCCACGATCTTGTCGACACGCGGGATGCTCTCCGTACCGTAGGCCAGCGCCGCCACCGCCTGCGCGCCGCCGACGACGAAGACGCGATCGACGCCGGCGATCTCGGCGGCGGCCAGCGTCTCGGGCGATGGGCCCGGCGTGGTCATGACGATCTCTGCCACGCCGGCCACGCGCGCCGGCACCGCCGTCATCAGCACCGTCGACGGGTAAAGCGCCGTTCCGCCCGGCACGTAAATGCCCACGCGAGCGAGCGGCGCCACGCGCAGCCCCAGGCGCACGCCCGCCTCGGCGAACTCGAACGATGGATAGCGCTCGCGTTCGTGAAAGGCGCGGATGCGGCGGGCGGCGTGCTCCAGCGCGGCGCCCACCGCCGGCGCCGTCTGCGCCGCCAGCTCGCGCCAGCGCGCGCGCGGCAGCTCCAGCTCGCCCAGCTGGCGCGCTTCGAAGCGCAGGGTCAGCGCCCGCACGGCGCGATCGCCGCCCGCTCGCACCTCGGCGATGGTGGCGCGCGCCACCGCTTCGATCTCCGCGGGCATGCTGGCGCTGCGCTGGCTCAGCGCCTCCAGCGCTTTTTCAAAGTCCGGCTGCGAGCGGTCGATGCGGCGCATATCGGGCGGCCAAGCATAGAGTTCCGGCGGCCGCAAATCCAGCGCCCGCGGCGGCCCTGGCCGTGCGGATCCTACTTGCCGCCGGCGCGGATGAATTGCCCGCGCAGCGCCACGCCGGCCACGAACGACCCGGCGCCGCACATGAACTCGGTCTCGCTGCTGAAGGGATCGTTCTTGTAGATGCTCTCGATGCCGACCACCGCGGTGGCTTGCAGCTGGCGCGCGCGTTCCTGCAAGGCAATCAGCGCCGACAGGAAGACCCACTCGCAGGCGACCTGGTCGGTCTTGCCGACAGCGTTGGTCTTCTTGTTGGTGGTGAACGTCCCCAGATCCGCGCCCGACGGATGAGCCGCCTTGCCGAAGTAGAGGGCGATCTTGGGATCCAGCTTGGCCTTGGCGTCGGGCGTCCCCAGCGCCGGCGCGATCGGGAACTTCAGGTGGTCGTCGCGGGCCGACACGGGCAAGGAACGCCCGGCCACCATCGCCGCCACCGCCACGCTGACCGCCAGCAATCGCAGCTTCCGTGTGGTCATTCTGAGCATCGAGAGATCCTTAACGAACCCCCGCCCCGCGCACAAGCGCTGGCGCCCGGCGCAGCCGGCGACCGAAACCTTCAGTTCGGCTGTGGCTCGACGCCATCGATCAACATGCCGTTGCGGTACAGCGTGACGTGCGGCGCCGGACCGAAGGTGGTGTTGGCCGGCGTGTACGAGTAGTCGTCGCTCTGGGTGATCGTGCTGTAGTCATGGCGGAAGACCCGGGTCCGAAACAGGCCGTCTTGCCTGGACAGCAGATCGCCGGCGGCAGCGGCGAACCCGACCTCGAAGTACATGTCCGCGCCGGGCCGAGGCGGCGACACCGAATGAAACGTGCCGGTCACGTCGGCGGTGACGTCCATGTTGTCCGGCACCATGCCCAGCATTCCGTTGTCGCAGGCAAAATCCCAGGGCGGCGAGCCGGAGCCCGTGAACCAGTAGCGGATGGTGATCTCGTCGAGCGGAATCGCCTGCGGGGTCTCGTTCACCAGCGAGAACGTCGCGCGAATGGTGTTGGCGGACGTCCCTTCGCACCAGTAGAGCACGCCGAGCGCGCACGTCCCGCAACCGATCTCCGCGCCGGACGCGTCCGGATCGGCGTCGGCGGGGACCAGCGTCTCGGACGCGCCGCCAGCGCCGCCTCCGTCGGCTGCCGCCGCCTGACCGCCGCTCGCCTCGCTGCCCGCGTCGACCAGCGGATCGATGCTGGCGCCACCGCGGCCCGACGGGTCACCGCCGCCCGCGCCGCCCGTCCCGCCCGGTCTGGCATTGCGGTAGTACGGGTCGGCGCCCTGGCAGGCCACCAGCGCCGCCGTCAGGATCCCCGCCGCGCCGTACAACGCCGCCCGCCGCCGCCCCTTGAGCGACCCGCCCATGCTGGCAGCGGGTTCGGCCGTTCGCATCGACTGCGCCTCGTCGTCTACGGCAAGCCCGGGATGTTGACCGTTCCCCACCGGACGTGGGTATCGGAGGTGATGAACAACGTCTTGTTGTCGGCCCCGCACATATCATGCTCCCCCGGTCCGCCTGCCCACGGGCGTGACGGCCCGATTTTTATCAGGGGTCAGGCCAATTAGCGAGCCGGCCCGGCGGCGGGGTCAGCCGGGCGCGCCGGCGGCGGCTTCGTCGACGCGGCGGGCGGCTTCCATCAACAGATACGTCGTCGGGGTCTCGATCTCGTCGGCGACGTCGACCTCGCCGGCGGACAGCTCGAAGCGACCGTCGTCCCAGGCCAGCAAATAATAGACGGCCGGCTTGCCGGCGCGGGCGGCCAGGCCGTCGACGCGCGCGCGTACCACGGAGCCCTGGCGCAGCCACAGGCGGCCGAGCTCGCCCTGGCGGCGGATCAGCAACACGCCCGATCGGCGCTCCATGTCCAGTATCGTCAGCAGGGTGCCGACGCCGATCTGATCCAGGCCGCCGTGCAGGCTGGCCCGGCATTCAGACATGTGCGCCGCCGAGCTGCGAGCGCCCGGCACCGGGGCATGGATCGACGCGGGCGGCGGCGGGCGGCGGGACGGCGGCGGCTGCGGCATGCCGGTAGTTGAACGCGACTTGCTCGTCCTCGCAAAAAAATGACTCGCGCGCGCCGGGCAACACCAGCATGGCGTCGCCGAGCTCGTGCGTGGTGAAGTCGCGCGCCTCGGCCAGGGCCACCGCCCGGGACAGAAGCGCCGGCCCGGCGAAGGCGCCCAGCAACGCCGCGTGCGAGGACGGCAGCTCGTGCGTCCCCGACAGCACGCCGTCCACGACCAGCGGCCGGTACGCCGGCGACAGGCGCAAGGCCGTGACACCGGCGCCCGCGCGCAGGCCCCCGCCGCTTGCCGCCGCCGCCCCCTCCAGCGCCCGGACCACCGTCGTGCCGACCGCCACCACCCGGCCGCCGCGCCGGCGCGTTTCGGCGACCGCCTCCACGGTCGCGGCGGGGATCTCGTACCGTTCGGGCAGCGGAAGCGCGGCGTCGATGGCGGGATCGCCGGTGGCGCTCAGCCCGGCGGCGTGGGTCAGCGCCGCCCAGCGCACGCCGCGCCGGCGGAGGGCGAGCAGGATCTCCCACGACAGCGGCCGCCCCGCCGATGGCATCTCGACGGCGAAGGGGCGCGCGGCGTACACGGTCTGCACCGCCCACAGCGGCAGCTCGTGCCCGAGGTGGCTGTACTGCACCGGCCGGCCGCGCCGATACAGCGCCGCCCACAGCTCGTCGCCCGCGCGATCGAAGCGCAGGCTCACCTGCCGCGGTGACAGCGGCCCCGCGCTCTCGATCACCGCGCCGAGATCGCCGAACAGGATCCGCGCCCCCAGTGGAAGCGGCGGCGGTGATGGGCGATCCTCCGTGCGCTGGCGCCAGTCCCCCGCGCCCAGCAGCGCGGCCGGCGCCCGCGCGCCGGTGGGCGGCGCCAGCAGCCGGGCCTCCAGTACGTGTCCGGCGGCGTCCTGGCCGGCCAGTGACGCTGGCAGCGTGGCA
>DATKEU010000451.1:0-3437 GCA_035544495.1 Polyangia bacterium
GGGCCGACGGCGGCGGCGTCGCACCCGTCCAGTTCTACGGGCGCTGGGACTTCACGACGCCGGGCGTGGCGATCACCGTCTACAGCGGCGCCCACGTCACCGCGCGCTTCTCGGGCACGGGCATCAGCGCGCGGCTCGACCTTTCGCACAGCCAGAGTCCGGTGACGACCGTCGAGTGGCAGATCGACGGCGGCGCGTGGATGGAGGCCGATGTCAAGGCGACGATGCCGCTCGCGACGGGCCTGCCGGCCGGCATGCACGACGTCGTCTTCATGGGGCGCGGCATGGAGGAGCTCTTCAATCGCTGGAACCCGCCCGTCGTCGCGTCGCTGAACTTCATCGGCTTCGACGTCCAAGGCGGCGCGCTGGTTCCGGCGCCGCGCCCGCAGCGCCTCAAGATCGAGTTCGTCGGCGACAGCATCACGGAGGGCGTGCGCGTCGTCATGAACAACGCGACCGACCCCTGGCACACGAACGGGCGCCTCGCCTACCCCTGCCTGACGGCCGCGGCGCTGGGCGCCGAGTGGCGGCAGATCGGCTTTGGTCACCAGGGCCTCCTGCAGGCAGGTCACGGCAACGTGCCCGCGGCCGCCGACACGTTCGACTGGGTCTACGCGACGGTGCCGCGCGACGGGTGGGTCGCCGACGTCGTCGTGCTGAACCACGGCACGAACGACCGCGACGCGACGCCGGCGGCGTTCAGCCCCGAGTTCGCGCGCTATCTCGGCATCGTCCGCAAGGGGTACCCGAACGCGAAGATCTTCGTGCTGCGCCCGTTCGGCGGCTATCGCGAGGCCGAGATCGCCGCCGAGGTCGCGGCGCGGGTCGCCGCGGGCGACGCGCAGATGTTCTACGTCGACACGACGGGGTGGCTCGACGCGACCGACTACACCGAGGGCCTGCATCCGAACGTCGTCGGCCACCAGAAGGCGACGGCGGCGCTGCTGCCGATCCTGCGCGCGCACCTCTGACGGTCGCGCGGGATCCGGAGCTCGTCATGCGGCGTTGACGCGTCGTCGTGCTGCAAGAAAAGCGGCAGGACCTCGACACGCCGAGGCGGACGCGCGCGCCGTTGAGATCGACCTTGGACGGGAGCGACGGAAGCGTTACTGTGGGGCTGTCGGGCGCAGATCCTCGATCAGAACGCCTGACTCGAATGGCCGTCCCGAAGAAACTCAATCTCAAGGCGGCGCAGTGGAAGATCGCCAGCCTCGCGGCCTTGAAGCGCGACGGGAAGCTGCACCTTCCCGATCTCCAGCGCGGGTTCGTCTGGTCGGCCGATCGCGTGAGCGCGCTCTATGACTCGCTTTACCGATCGTATCCCGTCGGCGCGCTGTTGCTGTGGGCGCCAACCTGGGAGGTCGAGGCGCCCTTCACGACGCGGGCCTGGGATATCTGCCCGCCGGACGCGCAGACGCTGTCCGGCGAACCCGAACCGCCCTCGGTGATCAAACCGGGATCGCTGTTCGTGCTGGACGGACAGCAGCGGCTGACCTCGCTGTTTCGGGTCATCTTCAGCAGCCGGATACGGGGGAAGCGGACGCCCGATCCCGATCTGCTGGTGGCGCTGTCGTCGGCAGAGGAATGGCTGGACAGCCCGTTCCACCTGCGCTCGCGCGCGCTGGTGCCGCGCATGAAGGACGGTTTCCTGGTCCCGGCGGAGGTGCTGTTCGAAGGGGTGCGCGGCGGGAACGAGAGCCTGGCCGTCCAGCGCGCGCTGGGCGAGTGGGTGACGTCCAGCGATCCGCACTTCTTCGAGGCGCTGGATCGCGCCAACGCCATCCGCAACGCCATCCTGCAATCGGAGGTGGTGGCGTACGAGATCGACGCCGACGTCAACGATGACAACGTCATCGAGATCTTCGCGCGCCTGAACCAGCAGGGCGTGCGCCTGCGCCCCGGCGATCTCGCGGCTGCGCGCCTCACCGGTCAGATGAGCAACTTCCGGACGCGCGCCCGCGAGGTGTTCGCCCTGCCGGAGCTGCGCGGGTTCTCGGCACCCGAGGGACACGAAGAGAGCAATCGAAGCGGGGCCCTGGTCGACACCGATCTCATCATCCGCGCGTCGCTGTGCCTGGCCGGTGGCGGCGTGCGCTACCGGCAGGTCGAGAAGAGCGGCGCGACCTCACGCTACAAAGACATCGAGGCCAACTGGGATCGCGCGGTCGCGGGCTTCAAGAGCGCGGTGGCGTTGTTCAAGAACGCCGGCGTTCCCAGCGGCGATTGGCTGCCCTACCGATATCTTCTGTTTCCACCGGCGATCGCCGCCGGGAACGGGCACGACCTGGACGATCGATGGATCGGATGGGCCGTCGCCGCGACGCTGTGGCGTCACTATGGCGCCGAGGTCGACAGCACCCTGGCCAAGGACGCCGCTCTGGCTCGGGCGGGCGACCTGAACGGTCTGGTCGAGCACGTCAAGCTGAGAGCCAAGCGGCCAGAGAGCGCCGTGCCCACGGAAGAGGATCTGCTGCGCAACATCGTCAGCGGACGGGCGATGCTGTTCGCGTTCATGGTCTATTTCACCAGGACGGATGCGCGAAGCTTTCCCGGCGGCAAGCTGCTCGGCGGCCTGCAGGAGCCGATCGAGGAGCACCAAATTTTCCCGCGCGCCATCCTGGACGAGTTCCCCGGCCGCAACAACGAGTACATCCCCGACCGGCTGGGCAACCTCACGCTCCTCGCGCGTTCGGACCAGGAGTCACTGGGCGAGATCGCGCCCGACGTCTATCTGCGGATGATCGAGCCGCGGGAGCGCGCGGTGCACTTGATCCCCGAAGACGACGTCCTGTGGAACGTCAACGGGTATGCCGCGTTCTGCGAACAGCGCGAGCGCTCCATCGCGTCGATGCTGGGCAGCCTGCTCTTCGATCTCGGCGTCACCTGACCGCCTGTTCGGGCTACGGCCCCGCGGGCCCCGCCGGTGCGGCGCCCTTGAAGAGCTGGATCTCGTCGATGCTGTAATCCCAGGCGGAGTCCGGGCTGAGGTACGCCACGGCCTGGATGCGACCGTGAACGGAGGCCGACCCGCCGGTCGCCTCGGCGAACATCACCGTGTACTGGGTCCAGTTGGTGGTCAGCGTGATCGTCTTCCGCGGGTGGTTGTAACACTTCATCGAGGCGTCGGGACAATCGCCCCCAACGCTGGCGGCGTTGGTCTCGGGCAGGACGAAGTTGACGCTGAGCTGGTTGCCGGCCTTGTTGCCGCCGTTGGTCTGAGTCAGCTTGGCCCAGAACGAAACGCCGTCGAACGCCGAGATGTCGACGCAATAAAGCCCGTGCGCGACGTCGATGCCCATGTTGTACAGCGCGCCCACGCCATAGCCGCCCATCGCTGGTGTCTTGGCCCCGGCACCGGCGTAGTGCCCGGCGTGCGCGGTGCCCGTGGCGCCGCCCCCCTGGATGATCAGTTTGGCGCCGTTCAGCGCGCCGGCAAC
>DATKEU010000452.1:0-10643 GCA_035544495.1 Polyangia bacterium
GGCCGAGCAGCTGCGCATCCGATCGATCGGCGGGATGATCGTCGTCGATTTCATCGACATGGATCGGCCGCACAACCGGGAAAAGGTGACGCGCGCCTTCAACGAATACCTGCGGCGCGACCGGGCCAAGGCGGCGGTGACGCGCATCTCCGAGCTGGGGCTCATCGAGATGACGCGCAAGCGGACGCGCGAGTCGCTGCTGCACACGCTGACGGAGCCTTGCTCGGCCTGCGAAGGCAAGGGCTACACGAAGTCGCGCCGCACGGTCTCCTACGAGCTCTTCCGCGAGCTGCGCCGGCAAGGCGACCTCATCGAGGGAGACACCGTGCTGGTCGAGGTTCATCCCGACGTGGCGCAGGTGCTGGCCACGTCCGACCACGCGTTCCTCGAGGACATGGAGAAGCGGCTGCAGAAGCGCATCGTGGTGAAGGCGCGCGGCTCGTTTCACGTCGAGGACTTCGAGATTCGCTCTCCGGGCGACAAGCAACCGCTGGAGCGGTCGGAGGCGGGGGGCGGCGGCCGCGATGAACGCGAGCCGCGCAAGCGGAAGCGGCGCAAGCGCGGCCTCGGCTCGCCGGCCGAGATCGAGGCGCTGCTGGCCGAGGAGGAGGCCGCCAGCGTCGTCAGCGCCGAGGCGCTGGCGGATGACGACGACGACGCGCCGGCGTCCGACGTCAACGCCGAGGTCAACGGACTGCCGGCGCCCCCGTCGGCGGCGCGGCCAGCGGACGAACCGCCGCCGGCGCCGTCGCCCGTGCCCGAGCCGCCCAAACCCGGCGAGTGAGGCGCGCGCCGCATGGCCGCCGCGCCGGTTCGCCTCTGCTTCGTCTGCCTGGGCAACATCTGCCGCTCGCCCACCGCTGAGGCGGTGATGCGCCACCTGGTCGCGGCGGCCGGCCTGAGCGATCGCATCCAGGTCGACAGCGCCGGCACGGGCGACTGGCACATTGGCGAGCCGCGCGACCAGCGCAGTCAGGCGACGGGGCGGGCGCGCGGGATCCCGCTTGCCGGCGTGGCGCGCCAGTTCACGGCCGACGACTTCGCGGGCTGCGATTACGTCCTGGCCATGGACGCCAAGAACCGCCAGGCGCTGCTGGCGATGGCGCCCGACGACCAGGCGCGGGCGAAGATCCACATGCTGCGCGCATTCGAGCCGGGCGCGCCTTCAGCGGCGGGCGGAGCGGCGCCTGACGTGCCCGACCCGTACTATGGCGGCGCGCACGGGTTCGAGCGGGTGTTCGACATCTGCCAGGTGGCGTGCGCGGGCCTGCTGGCGCACATCCGGCGCCAGCACGGGATCTGAATGCAGCCAGCGCTGGCGGCGGTGATCGGCCGGGTGCTGGGCAGCGCCGTGCGCGGCAGTCGATCGCTGCCGGGCGGCGACATCAACCAGGCGCACGCCGTCGGGCTCGCCGACGGGCGCGAGGTCTTCGTCAAGAGCAACCCGTCGGCGCCGCGCGCGATGTTCCCCGCCGAGGCGCGCGGGCTCCACTGGCTGGCCGAGGCGCGCGCGTTGCGCGTACCGCGCGTGCTGGCCGTGTCGGAGGAGGGCGCGCTGGGGCCGTCGTTCTTAGCGCTGGAGCTGATCCAGCCCGGGCCGCCGGCGCGCGATTTTCACGAGACGCTGGGGCGCGGGCTGGCGGCGCTGCACCGATCGGGCGCGCCCGGCTTCGGCCTGGACCACGACAACTTCATCGGGCGGCTGCCGCAGTGTAACGATCTGACGGGAACCCTGGGAGGGTTCCCGGGCCCTCCCGCGAAGGACTCCGCTCGGGCAAAGCCCGAGCTCCGTCGACGCGACAACAGCTGGGCGGCGTTCTATCGGGCGCGGCGCCTCGAACCGCAGCTGAAGGCCGCGGTCGATGGCGGTCGCGCGTCGGCGCGCATGCGGCAAGGGTTCGACCGTCTGTTCGATCGCTTGCCGGAGCTCGTTGGCTCGCCCGAGCCGCCGAGCCGCCTGCACGGCGATCTGTGGGGTGGCAACCTGATGTGCGACGGGTCAGGCGCGCCCTGCCTGATCGATCCCGCCGCCTATGGCGGCCACCGGGAGATCGACCTGGCGATGATGCGCCTGTTCGGCGGGTTCGGCGAGCGCGTGTTCGACGCCTATCACGAGGCGGCGCCGCTGGCCGACGGGCACGGCGAGCGCGTGCCGCTTTACCAGCTTTATCCGCTGCTTGTGCACGTCAACCTGTTCGGCGGCGCCTATGTCGGCGCCGTCGAGTCGGCGCTGGCGGAGCTGGTCTAAAGAGCGTTTCCAGGTCGGCCGATGTAACCGCCACGCGGTGGTCTTCTCGGGCAAAAAAAACAGGGCCGAACCGGAACCGGCCACGCCCGTCAGCGCCATCGAGATGGCGCTGGACACCCTGGCCGACGTGCTGCGCATCGTGGGTGAGTTCGCCCTGGACACCGAGCAGCAGGAGGCGGCCGCCTTCACGCGCCTGTCCGAGCAGTGGGCCCAGCACGTGGCGATGGCGACGCCCGCGCCCGGACCGGACGTCCCGAGCAGCCGCAGCGCCCCGGGCACCGACGCCTCCCGGCGCGACTGGACCGGCGTGCGCGAGTTCGTGCGCGAGTACTGCAGGGCCAGCGCCGCGCACACGCAGACGGTGCTCACGGATCTGCGGCAGGTGATCTGGGTCTTCATCCAGAACCTGAACCACTCGTTCGCGCAGGACAGCGACGCGGACGCCCGCGTCGTCGAGCAGCTGACGCGTTTGGAGGCCCTGGCGCAGGGGAGCTCGACTGGAGAGCTGAAGCGCGAGGTGATGGCGACGGTGGTCGCCCTGGGCCAGATCGTCGAGCAGCGCAAGCAGCAGCACAAGGAGCGTGTCGAGGACCTGGGCGCGCAGGTGCGAACGCTGGGGACCGAGCTGGATTCGGCGCGCAAGGACCGCGAAGTCGATCCCCTGACCGGGCTTTACAACCGGCGCGCCTTCGACGAATACATCGCGCGCAGCGTGGAGCTGTCCCGCGCCTTCGGCCAGCCGGTGTGCCTGCTGCTGGTCGATCTGGACCAGTTCAAGATCATCAACGACACGTTCGGCCACCCGGAGGGCGACGCGGTCCTGCGCCGGCTGGCCGACACGCTGACGCGGACCTTCCCGCGCCGGAGCGATTTCGTGGCCCGCTTCGGCGGCGACGAGTTCGCGGCCGTCTTGAGAGAGACGTCGATCAGGGACGGGATGCATCTCGGTGATCGGCTGCTGAAGGCGATCCACGCCGCGCACATCGAACGCGAGGGCGTGCGCCTGCCGCTGTCGGTGTCGATCGGCATCGGGACGCTGCAGCCGAGCGAGGACGTCCCGTCGTGGCTGGTGCGCACCGATCGCGCCCTGTACGAAGCCAAGCGCAGCGGGCGCGATCGCATGGTCGCCGCCGACGGCGCGGCGACGGCGCTGGTCGTGCGCTGACGCTCACATCGGCGCCAACGTTCAGGGCTCGAACGACAACTTCCCGTACCCGGGTGTCGACGGCGAGTCCCGGTCCGATGCCGAGATCGAGCGCATGCGCGACGAGGAGCGAGCGCGCAAGGCGGCCGTGCTGGCCTGGCTGGACGAAGGATTCAAGCACGCCAAGAAGATCGGCGCCAAGGGCGTGATGGTCATCTGGCAAGCCGATCCGAACTTCAACAACGAGCAACACCTGCCCGACACGCGGTCGTACGACGCGTTCGCGGACTACGTCGAGGCTTTGCGCCAGCAGACCATGGCCTTCGCCGGCCAGGTGGTGCTGGTCCACGGCGACAGCCATTACTTCAAGCTGGACAAGCCGCTCAACATCGACGCGGGCGGCGTGCTGGCCAACTTCACCCGCCTCGAGACGTTCGGCTCCCGCAACACACACTGGGTGAGCGCGACGATCGACGCGCGCAATCCGAACATCTTCACGTTCGAAACGCGCATCGTGCCCGCCAACGCGCAGTAGGCTCGGCGGGAACGGACCGAAATCAGCGCCGAGATTGAACCTGCCGCGCCGCCTGGAACATCGGCGGCAACGGCGGGGTCTGGCCGAGGGCGAGCGTGATGCCGTGGGCGGCCTGGTGCACCAGCATGCCCAGGCCGTCGGCATAGCGGGCGGTCAGCGCGCGCACGGCGGTGGCGAGCGGTGTCGTGTTGCCGTAGGCCATTTCGAGGACCGGCGTGTCGCGCGCCAGGGCGGCGAGGCCCGCGCGCGCGCTTTCGTCAGCGAAGGCCGCGGCGGGGACGGCGGAGACCAGCGCGTCCGCGCCGGCGAGCGCGGCGGCGAGCGCGCGCGGGGTCAGCGTCGCCGTCGAGACGCGCGCGCGACGGGCGGCGGGGAGGCGCGCGCGGATCCGGCGCGCCTCGGCGGGGCGGCGCGCGAGGAGGCGCACCTGGACGTGCGCGGCGGTCAGCGCCTCGACGGCGCCGGCGGCGGCGCCACCCGCGCCCACCAGCACGACGGTGCGGCGGGCGCGCGCGGCAAAGCCCAGATCGCCGAGGGCGTTGATCAGGCCGACGCCGTCGGTGTTCTCGGCGCGGACGCGCGCGCCGCCGAAGATCAAGGTGTTCGCGGCGCCGGCGGCCGCGACCGCCGCTGACGACGACGTGGCCAGCGCCGCGGCGGCGGCCTTGTGCGGGATGGTGACGTTGAGGTAGCGAAAGCCGTCCGCGCGCAGCCGGGCCACCAGCGCGTCGAAGCCGGCGGCGTCGACGCTCAAGGCCTGGTAGCGGCCCTCGATCCCCAGCGCCCGGTACGCCGCCTCGTGAATCGCGGGCGAGCGGCTCTTGCTGACGTCGGCGCCCAGCACCGCCGCGTTGATCACGGCTTGGATCCGGGGTCGGACTTGGGCGGCGGCGTCGAGGTCGCGCGCACCTCGGCCGCCAGCTCGCCCTCGCTCAGGCGGATGCGGACGGCGTCGCCCGCGCGGACCTGCGCGGCGCGCGTGACCAGGTGGCCGTCTGGACCGACGGTCAGGCTGAAGCCGCGCTCCAGCACCTTGAGCGGTGACAGCGCGCCCAGCTTGGCCTGACAGGCCTCGAGCGCCCGGCGGCGGTGATCGCGCTCCTGGCGCATGCGCGCCCGCAGCCGCTCGCCCAGGGCGACCAGCGCCGCCCGCTGGGTGGCGATGCGCCGTTGCGGGTGCGATCGGTAAAGCGCCAGCTCGACGGCGCGCAGGGCGTGGCGATCGCCCATCACCCGCCGCCCCCAAGCGCGGTGACCGCGCTCGGCCAGATCGTCCAGCGCTTGCCGCCGGCTGCCCAGCAGGCGCCGCGGATCAGCAATGCGCCCGCGCGCGCGCTCCAGCGCCAGGTGTCCCTGGTGCAGCCGGGCCTGCACGCCGCGCGCGCCGCGCCGGCACAGAAGTCCCATCTCGGCGCGCAGGTCGTCGGCCACCGGCACCGCCAGCGCGGCGGCGGCGGAAGGCGTCGGCGCGCGCACGTCGGCCACGAAATCGGCGATGGTGAAGTCGGTCTCGTGCCCCACCGCCGAGATGACCGGCACGCGGCACCCGACGATGGCGCGCGCCACCGGCTCCTCGTTGAACGCCCACAGATCCTCCAGCGATCCACCGCCGCGCGCCACGATGATGACGTCGACGTCCGCCACCTCCTGCAGCCGCCGCAGCGCGGCCGCGATCGCCAGCGAGGCGCCCTCGCCCTGGACCGGCGTCGGCGCCAGCAGGATGGGGACCGGAAAGCGGCGGTGGGCGACGCGGATGATGTCGCGAATGACCGCGCCCGACGCCGATGTCACGACGCCGAGCCGCCGCGGCAAGAACGGCAGCGGCCGCTTGCGCGCGCCGTCGAATAGCCCCTCGGCGGCGAGCTTCTTCTTCAGCTGCTCGAAGGCGATGGCCAAAGCACCGGCGCCGGTCGGCTCGACGTCGGCCAACGTCATCTGGAACCGGCCGCGCCCCTCGAAGATCGTCAGCCGCCCGCGGCAGCGCACCGCCATCCCCTCCTCCGGGCGAAACTTCAGGCGGCTCGCCTCCCGCGAAAACATCACGCAGTCGATCTGCGCTTCGTTGTCCTTCAGGCAGAAGTAAAGGTGCCCCGACCCCGACCGTTTCAGGCCCGAGATCTCGCCCTCGACGCGCACGTCGGCGAAGCGCGCCTCCAGCATCAGGCGCGCCGCGCGCACCAACTCGGAGACGACGTAAATGCGCGGCGCCGCCGCGGGCACAGGCGGCGCCGGCAGCTCGATCACTGGCGGCGCGGGCGGCGCTTCCGCGACGAGGGCTGGCGGCGCGGGCGCCGGCGCTGCGGGCACGGGCGCGGGCGCGGGCGCGCGCAAAAGGCGCGCCTCCAGCGTCAGCTGCTCGGGTCCTTCCGGTTTCGGTCGCGCCGTCATCGCACCGCCGCCCGGGCCGCCGCCCGTTCATAATCAGCGGCGCTGATCCGAACGTTCTCGAGGTCGTGATAAGCGCGCTGCTTGCGCTCCTCGGCTTTTTGCGCGAGCCCGGCAAAGCCCCAGCCTCCGTTGCTGCCCCGCCGCAACGGCACGCGAAAGCCGGAGACCAGCACCGCCGCCGCCGCGTCCCCGGCGGGATCCACCTCTATCCGAGCGTCGTCGACCGCCAGCGGCGCCAGCATCGGCAGCGTGCCGGCGATCTCGGCGCGGAACAGCTCGCGCGCGCTCTGCGCCGTGGCGCCGGGCTGGAATCGCCGCAGCTCGCGCTCGCGCGCCGGGCCCTCGGGGAAATTGCTGAGGACGATGTCGTACGCCTCGCGATGCCATTTCTGCACCGACATCCAGGCCCAGCGCGTGGCCGGATCGACGGCGTCGAACAGCTTGCCGCCGTCGCCCGCTTGCACGGCCGCTCGAAATCGCGCGTAGGCCTCCTCGGGCGTCTTCGCCTTGGGCGCGCAGCCGCCGGCGCCCGCGCCCAGCGCCAGCACGCCGAGCGCCCCCACCAGCTTCGACAACCGGAAGCCGCGCATCTTTGCCAAATAGCGGAAACAACCGGTCAGGGCAAGCCGCTATGGTAGTCTCTGGGCGCATTTCGGCGATTTCATGACCGTATCCGCAGAGGACGAGTTCGCGCACGTCCGCTCGTCGCAGGCGAGACACCCGGCGCTGGCACTGTCGGCAGCGGCGCTGGCCTTCTTCATCGTCTTCCATATCCGCCACGACCTCGTCTACAGCGTCTCGCCGTCGACGCCGGTCGATCTGGGCGACGCGCGATCGCTGTTCGCGACGCCCGAACGCGCGGCGGCCGCCGCCAACCGTTTCGTCCAGGTTCGCGGCACGCCGGACCGCCAGAACGCGCTGGAGCTGGACACCAAGGGCTCGTGGGTCTTCTCGCAGTTCTTCCAGGTCCTGCAGACCAACGGCCGGCTCTACCTGCACCGGCGCGAAAGCCCGCTGCCCGCCTGGCGGGCCGAGCGCGACGTCTTCGAAGGACGCCTGATTCGCTTTCGTGATCTGTCGTTCGCGGGCGCCATCCGGCACTACTACGCGACCCACGTCAGCGCGGCGCACTTTTTCCGCCCCGCCGATCTGGCAGCCGCCATCGCGGGCGCCGGCGCGGCGGCCACGGAGGGCGTGACCCTGCGCGATCTCGCCGGCGACAGCGTGAAGCTGGGCCCGGCCGATCTGCTGGCGATTGATCTGCCCCGCCCCGGCGAGGTGCGCGTGGCCTTGCCGCGCAGCCGGTTTTCCGACGAGGTCGCCGCGCGCGCTGCCATCGAAAAGCAAGGGGGCAGCGTGGTCGCGAAAGACACGACGCCGGGCGATGCGGCGGCGGCGGCGCAGCAGGCGTTCTTCGTGCGCTTCCCGGACGGCAAGCGCGAAGCGGCGCTGGGAGCGCTGGGCGATCTGGATCCACGGGTCGCGATCCGGGAGGCGCGCGATCAGATCCGGATCCGCCTCGGCGAGATCGGCGTCGAGGGACGCGACGCCCTGCTCGTGCGGGACGCCCAGAACCAGACGGCGCGCATTCCGCTTGCGTCGGCGGCCACGGTGAGGACACTGGCCGACGTGCAGATCCCCGACGACGCCTACCTGCTGATCGAAGCCGACCAGCCGCGGCAGCACCTGCACGCGGTGATCGCCAGCGCGTTGCTGCTGCTGTTCGGCGCCGTCAACCTGATTGGCCTTCTGGGCGGCATCCGGCGCGGAAGGGCCCGATGAGCCTGCGCATCCACGACACGCGCGAGAAGCGCAAGCTGGCGCTCGAGCCGCTGCAGCCGGGCAAGATCGGCATCTACACCTGCGGCGTGACGGTCTACGACCTCTGCCACGTGGGCCACGCCCGCAAGGAGGTCGCCTTCGACGTGATCGTCCGGCACCTGCGCGCGTCGGGCTTCGATGTCCGCTACGTCCGCAACATCACCGACGTCGACGACAAGATCATCCGCCGCGGCCAGGCCGAGGGACGGCCCGCCCTCGACGTCGCGCGCGAGTTCGAGGCCGCCATGGCGACCGACATGGGCGCGCTGGGCGTGCTGCCGCCCGACGTCGAACCGCGCGCCACCGAGAACATCGCCGAGGTCATCGACGTGATCCGGCGCCTGGAGGCGCGGGGGCTCGCCTACGCGGCCGATGGCGACGTCTACTATTCCGTGGCCGGCTTTCCGTCGTACGGCAGCCTGTCGGGGCAGAGCCCGGAGGATCTCAAGGCCGGGGCCCGCGTCGAGATCGGCGAGAGCAAGCGCAACCCGCTCGACTTCGCGCTGTGGAAGGGGGCCAAGCCGGGGGAGCCGGCGTGGGAGAGCCCGTGGGGACCGGGCCGCCCCGGCTGGCACATCGAGTGCTCGGCGATGGCGTATCGGT
Source organism: Polyangia bacterium (assembly GCA_035544495.1). Lineage (GTDB taxonomy): Bacteria > Myxococcota_A > Polyangia > Fen-1088 > Fen-1088 > DATKEU01. Next base: position 8,740 of record DATKEU010000452.1, read on the forward strand.
TCCTGGGCGAGGTGTTCGATCTGCACGGCGGCGGGACGGATCTCATCTTCCCGCACCACGAGAACGAAATCGCGCAGTCGGAGGGCGCCTTCGGCGTCGGCACGTTCGCGCGTCGCTGGCTGCACAACGGGATGGTCAACTTCGGCGGCGAGAAGATGTCGAAGTCGCTGGGCAACATCGTCACCATCCGCCGCGTGGCCGAGACGCACGATCTCGAGGCGCTGCGCCTCCTGCTGATCGCGGTGCACTATCGCAGCCCCGTCTCGTTCGAGATCGCGCGCGACGAGCAGGGACGCCAGCAGTACCCCGATCTCGACGAGGCCGAAGGGCGCCTCGAGTATTTCTATCGCACGCTGGAGCGCATCGATCAGGCCGGCATCCCGGCCGGCGAGGCGGACGCCGGCCCGGTGGTGGCGCCGGCCGACCGCACGCGCGTGGCGTTCCAGGAAGCGATGGACGACGACTTCAACACGGCGGCGGCGCTGGGCCACCTGTACGAGTCGTTCGTGCTCGCCAACAAGCTGCTCGACGATCCCAAGGCGGCGGCCAAGGACGTGCGGCGGCGGACGCTGGCGCGCCTGCGCGCCGACCTGCTGGCCTGCGGCGCCACGCTGGGGATCTTTCAGCGCCTGCCGAGCGAGTTCCTGCTGGCCCGTCGCGCGCGTCTCTGCGTCCGGCGCGGCATCGACCCGCGCGCCGTCGAGGCGCGCATCGCCGAGCGCGCCGCCGCCCGCGCCGCCAAGGACTTCGCGCGCGCCGACGAGATCCGGCACGCGCTGCGCGCCGAGAGCATCGAGCTCATGGACAGCGCGACCGGCACCAGCTGGCGCGTCGCCTAGCTGGAGCCTTGGCTCGAGCGGAGCTCGAGCTATTCCGCGGCGGGCAATGCGGGCGAGGGCGACGGCGAGGAAGGGGGCGCGCCCGGACGGCTGGCGTTCACGCGCTCGCGCAGCTCCTTGCCCACCTTGAAGAACGCCAGACGCTTCGGGCGCACGTGGACCGCCTCGCCGGTGCGCGGGTTGCGGCCCTCGTACTCGCGATACTCGCGGATGGAGAAGCTGCCGAAACCGCGGATCTCGATCCCTTCGCTCTTCTTGAGGGCGTCGACCATGCTGTCGAAGACATGGCCCACCAAGAGCTCGGCCCGCCCCCGCGGCAGCTTCAAGCGTTCCGCCACCACGTCGATCAAGTCCGCTTTGGTCATGAGGCGAGCCTCCACTGTACCAAGCGGCGCCAAGATATCAAAGTGTTACGCCACCTTACATATGCGGCGGCGATTTCTGCTCATTGCGTTATCCAGTTTTGCTCGCCCGTTCGGGGGCGCGACCGCTATAGGTCCGGCGCCGGCGGGCGCGCCGGCAGCGGGGCCGCGGCGGTGGTGCGAAACCGGTAGGCGGGAAAGAACGCGAACTCGGCGCAGCTGTGCCGGGCGTAAAAATCGATCACGTCGCGCCAGCCGAACTCGCCGCGGTCGGCGCCGTCGCGGATGTCGCGCCAGGAGACCGTCTGCGGGCAGGGCGTCCCCTTGGGCGGCGTGTGCCCCGCCGACGTGCGCGGGCTGTAGAGCACCAGCCCCGGCACCAGACGCGACAGGTAGAAACCGGACAGGCGCGGCACCTCCATGACGTCGATGCTCTTGATGGTGATGCGCTGATCGGCGCGGAAGAAGCACTCGGTGCGGCTGACCGACTGGTTCGGGAACAGGACGATCGCGTTCTGGGCGATGACGCCCTTGCTGGCGCAGCGCTCCTCGTCGGGGACGGCGGTCTCCACGCGGTAGGCCAGCGTCTTGCCGGTCAGGTTGTCGATGCGCAAGACCAGGTGGTCGGCGCTGTAGGCCTGGCCCTCCATCGAGCCCGCCTCCTTGCGCACGAGCAGCGACAGGCGCAGATGCGGCGTCTGGA
>DATKEU010000453.1:0-19542 GCA_035544495.1 Polyangia bacterium
GCCGTGGGGTCGATCTTCGGGGCGCTGGTGCTGCGCGCGGTGGCGTTCAACTTCCGCGTCTTCGACGAGAAGTCGGCGCTCGGCTTTCTGGCCAACCCGCTGTACCAGCCGCTGTTCGAGGGGTTGATCCTGCTGGTTGCCGTCTGCGCGGGCGCCTTCTGGGTGCTGCGGGTCAAGAACCGCCTGCAGGTGTTCCGGTGAACGGCGTCTCCCTGCGCAGCCGCCTGGCGGCGACGGAGAAGGCGACCTGGTACACGCTGGGATCGATCGCGCTGGTGCTGGTGGCGGGGTCTATCTTCACGCTGGTCACGCAGGGCTCGCTCAGCTTTCTGAACCCGCTCTACATTCTGCAGCAGATGCAGATCGCGTCGTTCCTGGGCATCGCGGCCACCGGGGCGATGGTGGTGATCCTGCTCGGGCACATCGATCTGTCGCTGCCCTGGGTGATCGCCACCAGCGCGATGCTGTCGGCGGCGCTGGGCGGGTGGGCGGCGCTGCCGCTGGGGCTTTCGATCGGCGCGCTGGCGGGGCTCATCAACGGCCTCGGCGTGGCCTTCCTGCGCGTGCCGTCGATGATCTTCACGCTGGGGATGAACACGGTCCTGCAGGGGCTGATGGTCGTCTTCACCGGCGGCTTCGCCCCGCGCAGCGAGGCGCCTCCCTGGATGGAGGTGCTGGCCATCGGCAAGACGCTGGCGATCCCGAACTCGGTGTTCGTCTGGATCGCCGTCGGGGCGGGGGCCGTGTTCCTGCTCAACCGTACGCCGCTCGGCCGCTACATCTACGCCGTCGGCAACCAGGAGCAGGCGGTCTTTCTGTCCGGCGTGCGGACGCCCTGGGTGCTGGTGGCGGGCTTCGTCGTGTCGGGCGTCTGCTCGGCGCTGACGGGGATGCTGCTGGCGGGCTTCTCGCACAAGGCGTACCAGGCGATGGGCGACGGCTACATGATGTCGGCGGTGGCGGCGGTGGTGATCGGCGGGACCAACATCATGGGCGGGCGGGGGACGTACCTCGGCACGGTGCTGGGGACGATCCTGATCGTGCTGTTGCAAAGCGTGCTGTCGGTGATGCAGATGCCCGACGCCGGCCGCCAGATCATCTACGGCGGCATCATCATCGCGATGCTGCTGGTCTATGGCCGGCAGGCGCAGCAGGGCTAGTGCCGCCGCCGCGCGACCACCGAGGAAGGACGACATGAACCGAACCAGCCTCCCGCACGAGCTCCAGCCGACGCCGGTGCCAATCACGTGCGTGCTGTCGGCCAAGGCGCAGATCGGCGAGGGGCCGTGGTGGTCCGCCAGGGAGCAGCGGCTCTACTGGGTCGACATCGCCGGACAGAAGCTGCACATCTTCAATCCGGGCGACGGCACGAACCGCACGTTCGATCTGCCGCACATGGTGACGTCGGTGGCCCCGCGAGCGAACGGCCAGGGCGTGATCCTGACCTTGCGCAACCACATCGCCTTCTTCGATCCCGCGACGCAAAAGCTCGATTACCTCGTCGAGCCCGAACCCGACAAGCCGGGCAATCGCTTCAACGACGGCAAGTGCGATCGCCAGGGACGGCTGTGGGCGGGGACGATGGGCGATCCGGCCTGGGACGCGCCGGTGGGCAGCCTCTATCGCTTCGATGCGGGCGGCAAGGTCACGCGCATGGAAGAGGGGATCGCCTGCTCGAACGGCATGGGCTGGAGCCCGGACAGCAAGGTGATGTACTTCACCGAGAGCTTCCGCTACCGCATCTTCGCCTACGACTTCGACGCGGCCACGGGCGAGATCGCCAACCGGCGCGTCTTTCTCTCGCTCGACCCGCACGAGAGCGCCTTCCCGGACGGCATGACCGTCGACGCCGAGGGCTTCGTCTGGTGCGCGCAGCCGATGTTCGGGCGCATCGCCCGCTACGATCCGGCGGGAAAGCTGGAACGCATCGTCGAGCTGCCAGTGTCACGCGGCACCGGCGTGGTCTTCGGTGGGCCCGACCTGGACATCCTGTACGTGACGACCATGCGCACGACGCTGACCGACGCCCAGCTGGCCGAGGAGCCGCTGGCGGGCAGCCTGCTCGCGCTGCGCCCCGGCGTGAAGGGCATCGCCGAGACGCCGTTCGCGGGCTAGTCCGCCGGTCTCACGGTTTCGCCGTTCCGAGCCACTGCACCAGCCAATCGACGGCCGCGGTGTGAAACGGCGCGTACCCGCCGTCGTGGCCGACGTTGGCCGTGAACAGCTTCAGGTGATCGGCCGCGCCGTCGCGCGCGTAGGCCGCCGTCGCGGCGGTCATGACCAGCTGCACGCTGGGCATCGGGTTGCGCGGATCCTGCAAGCCGGCGATGACGATGAAGGGGCGCGGCGAGGCCAGCGGCACCATGTCGGGCCCGTCGAACTCGTCGACCAGCCCGGGCGCGACGCGATCGTAGAACATGCGGACCGACGCCGCGTCGTTGGCGTTCGGGACCGCGCCGCCGAGCGATCCAGCGCGCGCCTGGAAGGCGTTGTTCTCCAGCTCCCACTTGAAGCTCTGCACGCCGATGATGGGCGCGGCCGCCGCCACGCGCGGATCGGCGGCGGCGACCAGGACGGTCTCCATGCCGCCCTTCGACACGCCGGTCACGCCGATGCGCGCGGCATCGACGTCGTCGCGCGTGACCAGATAATCTATGAGCCGCATGACGTCCCACGCGGTGTCGTACAGGAACGGGTAGTCGTGGCCCGGGTTGGCGTAGGCATCCTTCATCGCCTGCACGTAGTTGCCGTTGCCGCCGACGGAGTTGCGGCCCGTGATGGCCACCGTCAGGAAGCCGCGTGCGACCAGCGCGTTGGCGATGGCGACGACGTTGCCGCTGGTGCGATCGCCGCCGGTCTCGTGCAGCACGATCCCCACCGGCAGGCGCCCGGCCGCCGCGGCCGGGCGGCGCAACGTCCCCGGCACGCGCCAGGTCGGCGTCGACGAGAAGCTGAAGTCCTGCACGACGACGCCCCCGGCGGTCTGCGCCGGCATCAGCATCGGCGCCAGCGGCGGCTGCGGGTTGACGATACCCCGCAGCTGGGCAAGGAAGGCCTCGCGCCGAGCGTTGCCGGCGGGCGCGCCCCCGCTGCCGCTGTCGCTGCCGGCGTCGGCGACGGGGATCGGGTCATCAGATGCCGGCGCATCGGTGGGCGCCGCGCCCGCGCCGAGATCCGGCGGCTGCGTCGCGGGGCCGGCGTCGGCCGGCGGTGGGGTGGTCGCGGCGTCCATCACGTTTCCGGCCGGCGGCGGGTTGGCGCCGCCGCCCTGACTGCAGCCCAGCAAAGCGAGACCAACCGTGAGGCGCGCGCACGACGGCTTCATGACAACTCCTGGCGCGATCCGGTCGCCGAGATCGGAGGATGCCACACTCCGGCCGCGCGGGCGACGCCCGTCCGCCGGTTCGATGCCGGGCGCGGGCGCGGCCGCCTAGGGGCGCCCGCCGCCCGCCGGGGTGCGTTGCGCCAGCAGGGGCGCAAATAGCCCGATCGGCCGTCGCCGCGCGCGTTCCGGCGGACGCGCCGAGGCCGTGCCGGTGGCCGCCGGCCTTTCCATCAGCCGCCGGATCAGCATCGACGCCGCCGCCGCGCCGGACGCCGCCAGGATCTTCCTGATCACCGACGGCTCGCTCTTTCCGACCCGATCGGGGTGGGCGGAGATCCGCCGCAGCGCCGCCAGCATCCGCCGCGCGCGCGAGGGACGATTCCGCCGCCGCCAGATCAGCGCACCCGTGATCCCCAGCGCCGCCGTGCCCGCGACGCCGGCCACGTAGGGCAGCGCGCGCTTGCCCGCCACTGTCAGCCGGTGGCGCCGGCGATCGAGCTCGCCGACCAGGCCACCCAGGTTGTCGCGGATCGCCTCCACCTTCTCCTCCAGGCGCTCGGCCTCGACCGCGGGGTCGGTGGGCTTGTTCCGCTCTTCGTTCACGCCAGCCGTTCTTTTGTCCATCTCACATCCTCTTCCAGCTCGTGGCGCGTCCGCTCCAGCGGCTGGCGCACCCGTTTCTTCCAGCTCACCACCCCGGCGATGGCCGCCACCAGCGCCATCACGCCCGTCACGATCAGGCCCGCGGCCCAGCCCGGCATCACCGCCGACAGCGCGAACACGATCGTCACCAGCATCAGATTCACCGCCGTCAGCGCCGCCAGGGCCGATACGCCCAGGCCAGCCGCCATCTTCACCTCGGAACTGATGTTCGCGCGCAGCTCCGTCGTCGCCAGCTGGATCTGCGCGCGCGCCAGCTCGCCCACCTGGTGCGTGATCTCCTTGATCAGCTCGGCCGTCGACAGCCCCGTCATTTCGGGCCGTGGCCCGCTCCCCTTCTCGTCGATGCTCATGGCCCACTCCTTCCCCTCGTGCCCCTCGTGCCCTTCGGGTCCCTCGCGCCTCTCTCGTGGCTGCATCTCGGCCGCTGTCGCGTCCAGCAGCTGTCGCTGGCCGCGCACGGCACGGTCCAGCTGCAAGAGCTGCCGATGGATCACCTGCCAATTGTCGTAATCGACGTCCAGCTCGGTCAGCGCGCGTCCGAGCTCGTCCACGCGCGCCACGAGGCGCGGCGAGTTCGCGTGCGCGTCCGGCGCCTGGTCGTAAACGGACCACACCTCCCGGATCTGCCGTTCGACCTCCTGCGCGGCGGCGTCGGTGGTTTGCAGCCCGCTGCTGTGAACGACGGTCTCGGCGATCAAGCCGTGGGCAAGCGTGACCTTATGTCCCTGTCCGCTCAGAAGAACGCCGCTTGGATAGAACGACACCGACAGCCCCGGTCCCTCGTGGTGCTCCAGCTTCTGCGGCACGAAGGCCGCGAACGCGTTCCCGCCGAAGAACGACAGGATCCGCATCGGAGCCTTGACCCACCACCCAGGCTCCGCCGCAGCGACCTTCAGCCCATGGCGGCCCAGCGCCTCGATCACCCGGCGCGCCACCTGGTGATAGCCCGCGGCATCGGTCAGCAGCGGCACATCGGCGCTTTTTTCCTTCCGCACCAGCGCCCAGAAACGCATGTGGGGCACGGAAACGAACATCACGACGAACGCGGCCGCCAGGCCCCGCGTCATCGGGAACCCGCGCACGAGGCGTACGACGAACGGCTCGCGGCGCACCGACGGCGGGTTCCGCGCCGCGATGGTCAGACCCAGGAAGAACGGAACCAGCGCCGCCAGCGCCAGCCAGACGATCCGGACCATCCAGGAAGGTACGCTGCGGGGCAGCGGAACGAACGCCAGCGCCAGCGCCGCGATTCGCGGCGCCGCGACGCCCACCACCAGCAGCGGCCATGCCACCGCCGCCGCCACCAGCGCCGACAGCAACGTCTGATCCCGGGCGCTGGTCCGCCCGAACAGGGCCTTGACCGCCCAGCCGAAGATCGCGTTCAGAATCTTTCCCGCTGACCGCGTGATGAGCGCGAACAGCGCCTGCAAGATGGCCATCTCCCCTGAAACCTGAGGCCGCCTTCGCCCGAGGGAAGGCCTCGGGCGTCGCGGTTGGCCGGGTGCGCGGTCAGTCGAAGAGGCCGATCACCACGTTCAGCGCCACCGCCAGGATCACCGTGTTGTAAGCGAATGACAGCAAGGCGTGTCCCAGGACGGCCCGGCGGATCTGCGGGCTGGAGACGACGACGTCCGAGACCTGAAAGCACATCCCGACCGTGAAGGCGAAGTAGGCGAAATCCTCGTAGGTCGGGGAGGGCGGCTCGGCGCTCGCCGACGGAAAGATCAGGCCGCCCACGCCCTCCTTGTCGTCGCGGTAGTAAAGGTGCGCATAGCGCAGGGCATACGAGCTGTGCGTGAGGACCCAGGAGGCGATGACGGTCGCCAAGCAAAAGATCACGAACAGATCGCGCGCTTCCGGCGCCAGCGTGCGGGCCATGCGCAGCACCACGCCGGTCGAGAACAGGCTGACCGCGCTGGCGGTCAAGACCAGCCCCCAGACGGCGGTGCGCCCGGGATCGGCGGAAGCCGCGCGGTGCCGCGTCTCGCGCACGTCGCAGTGAAGGATCAGCCACCACGAAAGCGCGGTCATGGCGACCGCGGTGGCGTCCCACCCGGCCAGGATCCGCGCCGCCACGCCAACCCGCGCCGGGAGGCAGGCCGCCACGACCAGTCCGACCACGACGGCCACCGTCGCGCGCACCAGGGCTCGGTGCGGGTGTTCGACGAAGATCGCGCGAACCCGACCCGACTTCGCCATCGGGCCGTCAGCGACCGCGCCGGTGCGGCGGGCCAGCGATCTCCGCCTTCAACGCCCGCAGCTGCCGTCGGAGGTCGTCGATCTCCCGCCGCTGTTGCTGCGTCGCCGCCAGCAACATGCTGGTGTATCCATAGAGATCGATCATGTCGTGATCGCGGTCGACGGCCGGGTTGTCGGGGTCATCCTCGATGACGAAGCCGAGGTGGCGACGCCCGCTGGCTCCCCCGTCCGGCGATGGATACGCCAGGTCGTTGCGATAGGCGTACGTCGCCAGGCGCATCTTCTGGATCTGCTCCGCCAGATCACGAATGTCGTCCGCCGTGAGATAGCGGATGTCGCGCTTCGCCTTCCGGGTCGAGACGGGGCAGGCTCCCTCGCCCGCGCCCACCCAGACGCCGTGATCGCAGCGCCGGTTCATCATGCGGCAGCCGTAACTGCACATCGCGCCGTCGTCGAGGCAGCTGCTCCCGATGTCGGGCGGCGCCGCCGGGCAGCCGGCGGTGGTGTTCATCGCCTGGCAATGCCACGCCCAATCCAGCGCGCACAGCGCGACCGGACCGTCGCTGCAATTCGTGCAGTGACAGCTGCGCCCGTCGGCCAGGCTGCAGTACGCGTCGTGCGCGGCGCAGGCGGTTCCCGCCGGCGTCTTCGGACACATCCCCGCGTCGGTGAAGGGCGGGCAGCCGGCGGGATCGGGTTTGGTCACCGCCCAGCGCAAGCTCGTGCAGCTGGCGAAGACGCGGCACGCGTCGCCGCGCGGGTCGCTTCCATATTCGCAGACGGCGCCCTCTCGCACGCACAGCGCGCCGTCGCTCGGCTCGCGGGCGGGGCAGTGAGCCGCGGAGCCGCCGTCGGCCTCCGTCGCCCCTCCCGTGCCCAGGGCGCCGCCGGTTCCGCTGCCGCCCGTCCCGTTGCCGCCGCTGCCGCTCGCTGGTATCCCGCCTGTCCCGGCCCCGCCTCCGCTGCCGCCGGGCCCATACGGCGTGACGTTGCCGCAGCCCACCAGGAAAAGCAGCGGCGTCCAGGCGCGCAGGCGGGCCCACCCTCGTCGACGTGATCGTTCGAGCCATCGCACCGCGGTCCGGGCATCGTAGCGCGGGACATCAGCGACGAATAGCGCGCCGGAAGCCCGGGCCACTTTGACACACGGCACCGCTTGATTTCTCGCCGGTTCGTGAATGTTTTATCCTACGAATTTGTAAACAAAAAATGTCAGAATTGGGTGTGGCTCCGCCGCCTGAAATGACCGACAATCTGCTCCACGAGGACGAGAGGGAGGCTTTCCTATGTCCATGCCCGATCGCAGGTTGACGGGTCGAATCTCGCGGCGCCGGTTGATGGCGGGCGCCGGCGCGGGGCTGGCGGCCACGGCGCTGCCCTGGTCCTTCCGCCAAGCGCGGGCCGCCACCGCGGCGCCGCTGCGCTTCATCGCCTGGCCCATGTTCAACGGGTCACCGGATCAGTTCTTCCTGCCCGCTCCGGGGAACCTGGCGGCCATGAGCACGGTCACCGCTCCCCTCGCAAAGTGGCAGAAGCAGATCACTTTCGTGACGGGTGTCAACATCTCGGGCTCTCAGAACCACTTCGCGGTGCGCAGCATCTACAGCGGCGCGACGATCACGGACTACGCCTCGCCCGACCCGGTGGCGAAATCGGTCGATCAGCTGATCGCCGACAAGTGGATGGCGACCAACCCCTCGAAGATGCACTCGCTGCATCTGGGCGTCATTCCGGCGGACGCGTACAACCTCTACCAGCTCAAGGGGCGGTCGACGCTGTTCTTCGCCCCCAAGCCGGTCGACTATGAAGCGAACCCTGTGACGGCGGACGATCGCACCTTCGGCGCGCCGTCGGCGCCCATGATCGCCCGCCCCGATTTCTCCGCCGACGTGTCCGCGCTGCTGGATCACGAGATGGGGACGCTGAGCACGCGGCTCAAACCCTCGGCGCTGGAACTGGCGAAGCTGCAGCAGCACCAGGACGCCTTGAAGGCCCTTTACGCGACGCCGACCGGAACGGTGATGCCGCCGGTCATGGTCGGGATGAGTACGCCGCTCCCCTCGGTCGAGAAGCTGCGGCCCACGCTGCAAGGCAACCCGAAGGGGGCCTACCGCAACGACATCTACTCCGACATGTTCGACGCCCAGGTCGACGTCCTGGCGCGAGCGCTGGTCTCGGGTCTGACCCGCGTCGGCACGTTGCAGGCGGGCAGCGCCGACGGCGATCAGGTCGACCCTGTTGGTCCGGGCTACCCGCACCACGGGACGTCGCACGGCGACCAGACGATCTTCTCGCAGTGCCAGAAGTGGTACATGACCAAGCTGGCCCGGCTGCTCGCGGCGCTGGACGTGCCTGATCCGCTGGACCCCAGCGGCAAGACCGTCTTGTACAACAGCATGATCGTCGTCATCTCCGAATGCCTGCCGGTCACGCACGCCAGCGTCAGCGTGCCGACCATGGTGATCGGGAACGGCGGGGGCGCGCTGAACGCCGGCTCCTTCGTCAACGGCGGGGGCGTGACCAACAAGGCGATCATGCAGACCTTGATGGGGCTGGCGGGCGTGGCGCCCAGCGAGGCGCCGCACTTCGGCACCCAGACGCTGGCGGAGCTGAAGCTGTGAGGTCGGCCATGGCCACGACGACGAAAACGGCGAACATCGGCACCGGCAAGGCGATGACGGGCAAGGTCCTGGCGCTGTTGCTGGCGGTGGGCGGTTGCACCGGTTCCATCGAAGGCGGCGGCACCGGCACCGGGCAGATGGGAAACGGGAGCAACCAGACCGGGACCGGCACCGGCACGCCCGTGCCGACGCCCACCAAGGTTGGTTCCTGCGCGGACGGCGATGTGGCCGGCCGGCGCCTGCTGCGCCGCCTGACCGGGCCGGAGTTCGAGGCCACCGTGCGGACGACGTTCAAGCTCAATGGACCCGGGTCCTGGGTGGGCCTTCTGCCCCCCGATCCCGCGGCCACCAACGGCTTTTCGAACAACGTCGAGCGCCTGACCATCGGCAGTGAATACGTCAGCGCGGCCGAGGACACGGCGAAGAGGGTCGCCGATCTGGTCGCCAATGACACCACGCTGGCGTCGCTGCTCCCCTGCGCCAGCAAGGGCGATGAGGCGTGCGCGAACACGTTCCTCGACACCTACGGCGTCAAGCTGTACCGGCGCCCGCTGACCCCCGACGAGCGCACGCAGTACACCAACCTGTTCACGAAGATTCGCGCGCAGAACGATTTTTCGACCTGGGTCTACTGGACGGTGACGGCGATGCTGCAGTCGCCGAACGTCCTCTACCGCAGCGAGCTTGGCGAGATGGGCAGCGATGGCCGCTATCAGCTGACCCAGTACGAGATCGCCAGCGCGCTGGCGTTCACCTTCACGGGCGCGCCGCCCGACGACGGCTTGATGCAGCTGGCGGCGACCAACAAGCTGTCGACGCCCGACCAGCTCGAGGCGGCGGCGCGATCGCTGATGTTCAACCCCGACAACACGCCGCGCGCCACCTTCGTGCAGCTGGTGCTGAACTTCGCGGAGGAATGGCTGGGGCTGACGTCGCTGGACAACAAGATCAAGGACGCCACTGCCTTCCCGGACTTCAACGAGACGGTGCAAGCGTCGATGGAGGAAGAAACGCGGCAGTTCATCGCTGCGGTCATCTTCGGATATCGGGGCAAGCCGGCCGATCTGTTCACCGCGCCGTTCACGTACGTCGACGCGACGCTGGCCAAGTACTACGGCTTCGGAAACGCGCCGGCGAACGGCTTCGCGCGCGCGGAGCGCCCGACCGGGTGGGGCACGGGTCTGCTGGGGCAGGGCTCGATGCTGGCGGTCAAGTCGGGCAGCCTGAGCACGTCCCCGACCAAGCGCGGGCACATGGTGCGCACGCAGATGCTTTGCTATGCGGTCCCGCCGCCGCCGCCGGTGGTGCCGGACCTGCCCGATCCGATGGCGGCCAAGACCACGCGCGAGCGCTACGAGAAGCTGCACGCGACCGATGCGCTGTGCAAGGGCTGCCATCAGATGATGGACCCGATCGGCTTCGGACTCGAGCACCTGGACGCCGCTGGCAGATTCCGGGACAAGGAGAACGGCTATCCCATCGACGCCACCGGCACGCTGCTGGCCACCAGCGCGGGCGATCTGTCCTTCAACGGCGCCGAGGAGCTGGGCCGCGCGGTGGCCAGCTTGCCCGAGTCGGCCTCCTGCATGGCGGCGTTCATCGCCAGCTACTCGTTCGGCGTCGACGACCAGACGTCGACCTGCATGGTCCACAACGCCACCACCCAGCTTCTGTCGGGGGGCCTCAACATCCTCGACTACTACGCGGTGATGGCGCGGTCGCAGCACTTCCGCACGCGCACGCCGTAGGTCCGGGCGCCTGCGAGGCGTGCGGGCCGGGCCCGGACATCACGGCATCGGCCCCACCTCCCAGGGTGGGGGCGTCATGCGCGCCTGCACGTGCTCGACGAACGATTTGACCTTGGGCGAGATGTGGCGAGTGCTGGGGTAGATGACCTGGATCGGCGTCTGTGGCGCGTCCCAGTCGCGCAGCACACGCTCGAGCTTTCCCGCGCGCAGGTCGCGCACGCAGAAGAACGCGGGTAAAAGCGCGATGCCGAGGCCGGCCAGCGCTCCGGCGTGGCAAAGGTCGAGATCGTTCGCCACCATTCGCACCGGCACCGTCAGGTGCGTGGCCTGGTCGCCGCTGTGCAGGCGCAGGCTGGCGCCGGCGGCGCTGGCGCCGAACCAGACGACGTCGTGTTGCTTGACGTCGGCGGGCGTCTCCGGCCGCCCGCGCTTCTTGAGATAGCCGGGGCTGGCCACCAGGAACCAGCGTGCGCTGCCCAGCGAGCGCGCCACCAGCGTCGAGTCAGCCAGCGCGCCGGCGCGGACGGCCAGGTCGAACCGCTCCTCGACCAGATCGACCAGCCGCCCGGTGGCCAGGATCTCCATGCGCACCTCGGGATAGCGCTTCAGGTAATCGGTGAAGATGGGGGCCAGGAACATGGCGTTCGTGCCGGTGGTGATGCGCAGCAACCCGCGCGGCGCCTCCTGCAGGCTGCTGACCGCGCGCTCCGCGTCCTCGATCTCGCCGGCGATGCGGGCGCAGTGGTCGTAGTACGTTCGCCCGACGTCGGTCAGGCTCAACCGGCGCGTCGTTCGATTCAGCAGCCGCGATTTCAGTCGATCCTCCAGCTCGGCGACCTTGCGGCTGACGGTCGACTTCGGCATCCCCAGCGCCGTCGCCGCCGCCGTGAAGCTGCCCACCTGCACGACCCGCGCGAACACCATCATCTCGTTCAGATCCGCCATGCAGCGATTGTTCCACAGCCGGAACAGATATTCCAGATTGAGCTGACTAGTCGCAGCCACGAGATGGTCGTATCTCTAGGGCCATGGAGGCTACGACCATGACGACCACGACAAGCAATCCCGGTAACGCCAGCGTCTGGAACATCGACCCCGCCCACTCGGGCGTCAACTTCAGCATCCGGCACATGGTGGTCGCGAAGGTGCGCGGCCGCTTCACCAAGTTCAGCGGGACCGTGAGCCTGGACGAGGCCGACCTGACCCGGTCGGTGATCGAGGCGTCCATCGACACCGCCAGCATCGACACCAGCACCGCCCAGCGCGACGAGCACCTGCGCTCCGCCGACTTCTTCGACGTCGCTCGCTTCCCGGAGATCCGTTTCCACAGCGCGCGCGTCGAGAGGCTGGCGAGCGACCGCTACCGGGTCGTCGGCGCGCTGACCATCAAGGAAGCGACGCGCGAGATCGCGCTCGACGTCGAATTCGGCGGGCGCGCGACCGATCCGTGGGGAAATCAGCGCGCGGGCTTCAGCGCCAAGGGGTCGATCGATCGCAAGGACTTCGGTCTGAACTGGAACCAGGTGCTGGAGGCGGGCGGCCTGCTGGTCGGCGATCGCGTCGACATCGAGCTGGAAGTCCAGGCGGTCAAGGCGGCCGCCACCAAGGCGGCCTGAACCGCCGCGCTTCACCATCCATCGACTGACCGACCAACCAGGAGCAGGCCACCATGTTCGCGCAACAGACAGTGCAACCCATCGCCCGCGCGCGCGCCATCGTTCGCCGCACCCGCGGCCGCGCGCACGGGCCCATCAGAGAACGCGCCCTTCGCCAGCCAGTACGTCACGCCCGACGCCATTCCGTCGAGCGGTCCGGCGCGCGTGATCCTGGGCGCGTACGAAGGCGCGCACAGCCCGATCGACGCGCCCCCGATGACGTTCCTGCATGTGACTCTGCAGGACGGCCAGCGCTGGATCTATCGGCCGTCGCCCGGGCATGCCGTCGCCTGGGCCGCCGTCTATTGCGGCAGGCTGCTGGCGCCGTCGCCGATCACGACCGGCGAGGTCGCCATCTTCGAGCAGTCGGAGCAGCCGATCGACCTCGTCGCCGAGGGCGAGACGCGCTTCGTGATCGGGTCGGCGCCACCGCACGGGCATGACCTGGTGCTGGGCAACTACTCCGTTCACACCAGCCCGCAAGCGCTGCTGCGCGGCGAGGCGGAGATCCGGCGCATCGGCCAGCGCCTGCTGGCGGACGGGACGTTGCAACCGCGGACCTGAGACCGGGCGGCGCGCGGCCGATCAGCGCTCGCGAAACGCCGCGATGACGTGAGCCTGAATCTTGCCGTCGACGGCGCCGCTGCCGAAGCGCTGGGCGATCGCCGCCGCCGCCGCCCGCGTCGCCTCGTCGAGGCGGGCGGGAGCGCGAACCTCGATGTCGTTGCGCAGGGGCGTCCCCTGGACGAAGCCCAGCGCCGGGATCTCGGGAGACGGCGCCCGGCTGCGCGCGGGAACGCCTCGCCGGATGCGGGGCGCGCCGGAGAATCCGCCCGCCGCCAGATCGCGCTGGATCAGCTGCAAGTCGTAGTAGGCGTACGGCATGCGGCCGAGGAAATTGGGCGGATCGTCGGGAAGCAGCGCCGCCACCGCGCCCGCGACGATCTCGGCGAATTCGTTGTCCACCAGCCGATCCCAGACGTTGAAGAGAAAGACGCCGCCCGGTCGCAGGACGCGGCGCGCTTCGGAGAACGCCTGGGCCTTGACCGGAAAGAACATCGCGCCGAACTGGCAGACGACCGCGTCGAATGATCCGTCGGGGAACGGCAACCGCATGGCGTCCGCGGGTTGCCAGCGAACCGGCAGGTTCGTCCCCACGGCCATCCCCTGGTGCAACATGGGCAGGTTGAGGTCGGTCGCCACGATCGACGCGTTCGCCGCCAGCCCGGCCGACATCGCGCGCGTGAGGACGCCGGTGCCCGCGGCCGTCTCCAGGACGCGGCCCGGTGCCAGCCCGCGCAGCTCGGCGACCAGGTCGGCCGCGTAGGGCTGGAAGATCAGCGGGACCAGGTGCTGCTCGTAGACCTCGGGGATCGATCCGGAGAACGCGGTGTCGCCGCCGGCGCTGGGCATGGTGGCGATCCTAGGCGCGCCAGGCTGGACGATCCAGACGCTTCCGCAGGGCCGCCATTCGCTGTTTCAGCACGTCGGCCTCGCGCGCGACCTCGGGAAAATCATCGGCCCGGGCGGCTTCGAACAGGGCGCGCGCGCGGTCGGAGATGTCCTGCAGGCGCGCCTCGACGCGGGCCAGGCTGTCACGGTCGCCGGGGCCGGTGGCCAGATCGTCGTTCAGCTCGCCGGCCGCCCTGCCGAGCGCGCCGTAGCTCTGCATGTGCTCTTCGAAGCGCTGGGTGCGCTGGGCGATGGTCTGGGCGAACGTGGCCAGCGGTTCCAGCGCGGCCTGCTGGCGTTCCTGCAGGCGCGCCATCGCGGCGGCCAGCTCCTGCAGGCGCTCTGCCAGCCGAGCCGGCGAGGCGATGGCCTGTTGCAACTGGGCGGCGGCGCGCGCGATGTTCTTGTCGCCATCGAGGCGGATCTTGCGCACCGAGCGCGAGACGGCCTCCAGCTGCGCCATCTCCTCCTCCAGCGCCGCGGCCACGCGCACGATCTCCGATCCCGATCTATCCGCCTTGGGCATGACGGAAGTCTAACGCTCCCCCACGCGCAGCGGGCGGCGCCGCCACCACCGGCGTCATCGATCGGTTGCCCGCTTCATTGTTGCGGCGGAGCGGCGTACGATACCGCCCCCGGCGGCGCGTTCCAGCGCCGCGGGGGATGTTCCTGCGGGACGCGAAGCAAACGAAAGGAGACCCATGGCTGCCACGGAAGTCTTCAAGATGAACAACCCGAACAGCACCTGCACCGCCGCCGCGCTGACCTGGTCGTACATGTTGTTGTCGGGTAGCGCGAAGCCGCGCGCCGATCTGTTCCTCCCGCGGGATCCGACGCTCGCGCGCAACATGGAGAACATCAAGGACGACGACGGCAACCCCGAGCGCCAGGTCGCCCTGATGCAGCTCGAACCGGTGAAGAAGAACATGGGGCCGGCCAGCATCTCGTCGTCGGAGATCGCCGAGCTGTTCAAGAACAATGCCCCCCACGTGGGCATCTTCTGGAACAGCTTTCACACCGTCGGCTATTCGTACGGCCACCTGGACAAGCAGTACTTCGACAACAACGTCGGCTTGTACCGCGCCAATCACACCAAGGACATCGTCGCCAAGATGGACGAGATCCGGAAGGCGAACGGCTACGGCAACTGGGCTGGGTACATCGTCTGCAAGCTGAAACCCCGGCTGAAGCTCACCTAGCACCTGGTCGTACCTGGGGGCGCCGCCACCAGGCGCCCCCGCTAGGCGTGCTTGTCGCGGGTGACGTTGGTGTAGACCTCGGCCCGGATGCCGGCCAGCGCCTCGCGATCCTCGTGGGCGAAGCGGGGTCCGAACTTGGCCTGCACGGTGTCCAGCGATGACAGCAGCAACGCCCAGCCGTCGGCCATGCCGTTCATGTGCTTGAACCCTTGCTTGAGCTCGGCGATCGCTTCCTCGTGCCCCGTGGCGCGCAGGCGCGTCATCAGGTCCTTGACCGCGCGCAGGAACTCTTCAGTCGACTGAAATGGCATGGTCGGCTCGCTCCTCGCCTGATCTTGCCTCAGTCCGGGGCGACAGCCAAGCCGAGCGCTTCGGCGACACCAACGTTGGCCTCATCGTCTCGAACCCGCGCCTCTCGGGGTTGAGCCCGTCGCCTGCGATGGGCATAGTCCTGAGCATGGAACGCCGCCCGTTTGGAACCAGCGTCGACGTCCCCGTGATCGGCCAGGGGACGTGGAACCTCGAGCAGGCCGACCGCGCCACCGCCGTCGCCACCCTTCGGCGCGGTCTCGATCTGGGCATGACCCACATCGACACGGCGGAGATGTATGGCTCCGGCGCCGCCGAGAAGATCGTCGGCGAGGCGATCGCGGGTCGGCGCGACGAAGTCTTTCTGGTGTCGAAGGTGTTGCCGGAGAACGCCTCCCGCCAGGGAACCATCGACGCCTGCGAGCGCTCGCTGAAACGCCTGCGGACGGAACACCTCGACACCTACCTCTTGCACTGGCGCGGCTCGCACCCGCTGGAGGAGACCTTCGCCGCCTTCGAGCGCCTGGAGCGCGACGGGAAGATCCGTCGCTGGGGCGTCAGCAACTTCGACGTCGACGATCTGGAAGAGGCGCTGGCGATCGCCGGCGACGATCGCATCGTCTGCAACCAGGTCCTCTATTACCTGCAGGAGCGGGCCATCGAGCACGACGTCCTGCCCTGGTGCGAGAGAAACCACGTCGCCCTGGTCGGATACAGCCCGTTCGGCCACGGCCGCTTCCCCGGCGCTCAGACGGCTGGTGGCCGCCTGTTGCGCGAGATCGGAGCCGCTCACGGCGCCACCGCGCGCCAGGTCGCGCTGCGGTTTCTCGCGCGGAGGGCGTCGCTGTTCACCATCCCGAAGGCGTCGCACCCGGAGCGCGCCGCGGAGAACGCTGGCGCTGGCGATCTGCGCTTGACCGACGACGAGCTCGCGCGCATCGACGCCGCCTTTCCACTCGGATCGCGCCCGCGCTCGCTGCCCATGTTGTAAAAGCGGCGGGCGCACCGCTTGATTCGCGGCGCCGGGCGCGGCAGGCTGAGCTGAAGGTCCGATTAAGTCGTGCCTCGCTTTCACGTTCTCGCGCTGCCGCTCTTGCTGTTCGCCTGCTCGGGATCCACCGACGCGGGGGGATCCGGTGACGCTGGCGGCACGGGCGGCGTCGGCACGGGTGGCGCGGGCACGGGTGGCGCGGGCACGGGCGGCGCCGGCTCCGGCGGTTCAAAGGACGGGGGCGGGGACGCCGTCGGCGCCTCCGACGCGGGCGGGCCATCGTTTGCTGGCGTGCAGGCGATCCTGCAGACCACGTGCGTGGGCTGCCACGATCCGGCGCACCCCGTCGTTCCTGAAACCCAGACCTTCGTGGCGATGGACCTCACCGCCAGCCACGCGTACGCAAACCTGGTCAACAAGCGCGCGACGCAGGTCTGTGGCGGTTTGCTGGTCGCCCCCAGCAATCCAGGCGGCAGCTATCTCTACGCCAAGGTCACCCAGGACATGCCCTGCGAGGGCGAGCGCATGCCTCACCAGGCGATGATCCGCAGGCCCCCGCTCCCGGCTGACCAGATCGCGACGTTCGAAAGCTGGATCCGCGGCGGCGCCCGGCCCTGACGGCGTGGCCCGCGCGCGCACCCGCGCTCAGGGCCCGCCCGTGCCCGACGGCGTGAAGGTGCTGTCGCTGGTGATGAGCAGCCGATCCAGTTTGGCGCCGTCCTCGCGGTAGGCGATCTGCAAAGTGTGATCGCCGGCGGCCAGGCTCAGCTGGACCAGCTGATTCGAGTGCGCGGCGTCGTGGACCGCGTCCCAGTGCCACGCGGAGCCGAGCGCGATGTTGTTCCACATGATGGGCGCGCCTCCGTCGACCACCACCCAGAACGAATCGTCGTTGGTGGTGGGCGCGATGACCCGCCCCCAGATCTTGAACGTGCCCGGCCCCGCCAGCGTGAAGGGGATGGTCGCCCGCCCCGCCGCTGGCGCCGACACCGCGCTGTTGTTACCCGCGGCGACGGTGATGTACTTGCCGCCGACCGCATTGGCGTCGGCCGCGACCTGCATGGGCGCCGTGAGGGCGGCCGCCTCCGCCTCGCGCCAGATCGACTGCGGCAGGAAGCCCAGCGCCTGCTTGACCGCCGTGTTGTCGACGGCGACGACGCCGGTGCTGTCGAGCCGCCACTTGTCCATGTACTGGCGGGGCCGAACGAGCTTCACGTTCGACTGGGCGAGGTACGCCTCGAGCGCCGAATCGGAGAAGGGGTGGGGCGCTCCCGCGAGGAACGGGGCAGCCAGATCGTCCCAGTGCACCGGCAGGTACGCTTTCGGTTTCAGCAACGGGACCACCAGCTGTGCGACCGATTTGCCGCCGCTGCCGATCCACAGGTCCACCGCGCCGAGCCCGGCGTCCGCCAGCGCCGCCTTGAGATTGTCGAGCGGCGCCCCGTAATTGACCCCGCCGAGCACGATGGGCGCCGCCAGATCCGTCGGGCTGGCCGAGTTTTGATAGAACCAGCTGAACGCGCCGCCGGGCGCGTCGACGGTGAAGAGAAATCCGCGCCCGCCGCCTCCGTTGGGAAAGTCGTCGGCCACGCCGGCGTGCAGGCCCCCGGTCACCGGGTCAGGCGTGGGAACCGTTTGCAACTCGACCGGGTTGTGTTGCTCCGGATTCGACGACGAATCGCCGCTGTGATTCCAGCGCACGACGCGCATGGTGACGCCTTCCGCCAGGACGAAGCGTTCGCCGCCCACGATCGGGGTGCAGCGATCGACAGGCAACCCCTGCGCCTGGGTCTGGAAGCAGGTCGTCTGCGAGCCATAGATGGGAGCGCCCGTCATGCTCGACCAAGTCGCGGTGTCGAAGGCATGATCGAAATGACTGTGCCCGGTGAGGAGAAGGTTGACCGCCGTGGCGCCGCCCAGCGCGTCGCGCACGCGGGCGACCGCCGCCACGTCCGGTTTGATGGCGTGCCGAGTGTGAGCCAGCCCGCCTCCGCCGCCGAAGAACTCACTGGACGGGATGCGGGTGAAATAGCCGTCGGTGAGGATCTTGAACGCGCCGAGCTCGTAATAAATGTTCGTGATCGACATCCAGCTGATGTCGACGAACGGGGGCGCCGCCGCCGTGAGGGGCGCCGCTCGGCCGAGCGAGACCGCTTCCTGGCTCGGCGCCGGCCGCTCGTCGGTGCAGGCGCCGATCATCGCCAGGACCGACAGCCCCGACACCAACCCCAACGATAACGGCGATCGCGCCGGCCAAGCGATGACTCTGGACATGAGGACTCCCCCCGTTTGCAGTCGTGACGTCACGCCCCACAACGGGCTCGGCGGCGATAGTTCCGTCAGTTTCGGAGAGAAATCGCCCGCGCCCAGTAACCGATGAAAATCGATTGACTTTAAGCCCTGGCTCGCAATACTAACGACCGCGAGCGGGGGGGGCGACGCAGGGTGTCCGGTTGCTCGCGGCAATCGGTCCCGTCGGAGATCACGCGCGAGATAGGAGAGACATGCGACGCAGCCGACGGCTCTCTGGATGGTATCTGCCAGCGCTCTGCTTGCTCGCCGGCGCGTGCTCGGGCGCGAACAGCGGCAGCGCTGGTGGCACGGGCGGCAGCTCTGGCGCGGCGACCGGCGGCGGGGGCGGGGGCGTCAGCACCGGCAGCGGCGGATCCGGCAGCGGTGATTCAGGGGTCACGCCGACGGGGTCCGGTGGCGGCGCGTCCGGCGGTGCTTCCGGCGCCGACGACGGTGGCGCCGGAGGAATGGGCTCGGGTGGCGTTGGTCCTGCCGTCGACGCGGGCGGCATGGGCGGGTTCGGCTATCAGGGGGCGTCGCGCTGCGCAAGCGCCGGCGTGCTGCTGTGTGAGGACTTCGAGAATGGCCTCGACAGCGCGGTTTGGACGACGCTGGCGAAGGCCGGAGATGGCACCGCCGTCATCGACGACATGCATGCCTTCCGCGGCACCAAGGCGTTGCACATCAAGACCACCACCGTCGTGAGGGCCCAGGCTGCCATCAGCGAGACCAAGACTTTCCCGATCGCGAACAACGTGCTGTTCGCGCGCATGTACTTGTGGTTCGACACCTTCACGACCAACGTTCACTTCACCCTCGCCGAGGTGCCGCAGACCGCCGCGGGCCTCGCCTGGATCCGCTTCGGCGGTCAGTTCGGGAAATTCGGCGTGGGGACGGATCACGGCGCTTCGAAGGACTGGCTCCAGCCCGACACGGTGCCCGTCCCGACGAAGAAGTGGACTTGCATCGAGTTCGAGTTCAAGGGCGACACCAACGAGTTTCACGTCTGGCAAGACGACATGGAGCGCACGACTCTGAACATTGGCGCGACCAAGCACGCCGGGTTCGTGATTCCCCCGATGACGTCA
>DATKEU010000454.1:0-8915 GCA_035544495.1 Polyangia bacterium
CAGCCAGGTGCAAGAGGTCGGCGTGCAGGGTCAAGGTCGTGACGGCCCGCCACCACTGCCCGTCCAGGATTGCGCGCGAAGAGGCACTGCCGCGCGCCAGCCAGGCGGTCGGCGCGTCGACGTCCCGCGCTCCGGTCAGTGCATAAAAGCCGGCCAGGATCAGAGCGACCACCACGCCCAACCGGCTGGGAGCCGCATCGGGCGGCGCCGCCTCGACGGGAAGTGCCGCCGTCTCCTTCTCATAGGCGTCCAGCGCGGCGCGCGCCCGCGCCTCGTCGGCGGCGCTGACCAGCAGTGCCCACCCGGACGCCGTGCGCGCTTGCCGGTAAGCAATCCCGGCGGCGGCCAGCACCACCGACCAGTCACCGACCTCGGTGCTGCTGTCGGTGTTCCGGACCGCGATCTCGGCAGCCGCCGCCCCGTCCTCGCTCATCGCCGCGAAAGAGTAGCCCGCCGTGGGGCCACTTGCCGCACTCCTTCGTTG
This sequence comes from Polyangia bacterium, assembly GCA_035544495.1. Classification (GTDB taxonomy): domain Bacteria; phylum Myxococcota_A; class Polyangia; order Fen-1088; family Fen-1088; genus DATKEU01. Next base: position 485 of record DATKEU010000454.1, read on the forward strand.
TAACGAGGGCAACGATTTTGTTGTGGCGAGGACAGCGGGCTCACGTCCGACCCCTTTGTAGGGCGCGTCAGCAAGTTATTGAAATTATTGGCATGCAAGATTTAATCGTTTTTATTAGTAATCTAGCATACGCATTGCAGTCTCAGGATTTGCCAACAACACCGTCTCGCAAATCGGAGTGAAAAAAATGACCCGCAGCTCATTCGCCTTCGCCCACGCCCGACGACTCGCGGTCCTGCTCGCTGTTCCGCTCTTCGGTTGTGCGAACGAGTTACCGTCGCAAACTGAATCGCAAGAGGACCTCCTGTCCACCGACAACGGCCTTGGCACCTCGAATGGCCTTGGCACGTCGAATGGTCTCGGCACCTCGAACGGCCTCTCCGTCACCAACGGTCTCGGCACCTCGAACGGTCTTTCGGTCACCAACGGTCTCGGCACCTCGAACGGCCTCTCCGTCACCAACGGCCTCATGACCTTCTCCAGCGGGCGGAACTTCGTGAAGTACATGGCCAAGTGCGCGCTGGACGCCGGCACCAGCCTGATCAAGACCGCCACCGACTCGACGACGGGCGTGACCCAGACCTACGTGTTCCCCGGCGCCGTGGGCGTGGCGCCGAACTGGTTGAATAGCTCGTGCGACGCCGGCTGCCAGGAGCGGGTCACCGCCTGTCTGCTCGCGCTGAGCAACAGCAGCGGACGGCACGTCGCGGTCGAGCTGGTCTCGTCTGCGCCGAGCCTGTCCATGGTGGGCGCGGGCGGCGATGACGTCACGTACCCCAACCAGGAAGGCGCCGTCTTCGGCAACATGTTCGTCACCCCGCCGTACATGTTCACCTGCACCGGCACAGAGTCGACCAAGGCCGAGCAGGTCAAGCGCTTTTGCATCGACGGCACCAGTTGCGACCTTTTCGCCAAGGCGGGCAGCTGCGCCACCGCCTGCAAGCAGAACTGCGTGAACGGCCCGGGCGGCAAGCCGGTCTGCTCGGCCATGTCCTGCAAGGACCCCTCGGGGCACGTCTGGACGAATCCCATCACGGTGTATCTGCACAACAAGATGGAGGCCGGTAACAACGACGGCATGTCCGGCCTCACGACAGTGGGGTTGACCGACAGCACCGGCGTCGGCGTCATGGGGATCGACAGCGGTGACTGGGTGCAGATGAACGACGTTCAGTTCGGCACGCAGGCCGGCGTCATCAAGAGCGGCATCGTCACCGCAGCGATCGCCTCGGCCGGCAACACGGTCGACGTCCGCCTCGATTCGCTGACCGGCCCGCTGCTGGGCAGCATCCCGCTCGCGGTCTCGACGGGCGGCAACAGCGTCGGCACCATCAGCAGCGCCGGCATCACCGGCCGCCACACCGTCTTCTTCAAGTTCCGTGGCGGGCTGAACGTCCAGGGCACGGTCTCTTATTTCGAGCTCAAGTAGGCCGGTAACTTTTTCTCATCTTCGTTTCCCCGAATCGCCGCGCGCCCGAAAGGGCGGCGGCGATTCGGCGTTTTTGGGGGTACTCTCGCGGCGTGACGGTCACGCTGGCGTACGTCGACGGTACGATCGAGGTGCGGGGGCTGGCGCCCGAAGCCAGCGCGCCGGTGCCCGATTGTCGCTGGGACGCGCGCACCGCCTGCTATCGCGCGCCGGCGCTGGCCTACGCGTCGCTGCGGCGAGCGCTGGCCCGGGCCGCGATCACCGTCGACGATCAGGCGCGGCGCTATGACGTGCTGGACGACGGGACGCACGTCCGGCGCCAGCCGCGCCCTTACCAGTCGGAGGCGCTGGCGGCCTGGCGCGCGCACCAGGGACGAGGCGTCGTGGTGTTGCCCACCGGCGCCGGCAAGACCTGGGTTGCGTGCCTGGCCATCGACGACAAACGGCGCAGCACGCTGGTGGTGGCGCCGACGCTGGATCTGGTGCGCCAATGGTACGACGTTCTGCGCAGCAGCTTTGCCCAGCCGGTGGGCGTCATCGGGGGCGGCGACTACGACGTCCGCGCGCTGACGGTGGCGACGTACGATTCGGCGTACCTGCACATGGAACGCCTGGGGGGCCGGTTCGGTCTGCTGGTGTTCGACGAATGCCACCACTTGCCGGGCGCAGCCTACGCGCTGGCGGCGCGGGCCAGCCTGGCGCCGTATCGCCTGGGGCTGACAGCCACGCCCGAACGCGCCGACGGGCGCGAGAGCGAGCTGGGCCAGTTGATCGGGCCCATTGTCTACCGCAAGGACATCGTCGATCTGTCGGGCGGTTATCTGGCGCCGTATGAGACGGTGCGGCTGGTCGTCGAGCTGGGGACGGCCGAGCGCCGCGAGTACGAGACCGAGCGGGCCGTCTACCGCCAGTTCCTGGAGGAGAACGGGATCCGGATGAGCAGCCCGAGCGGATGGCAGGACTTCATCATCCGATCGTCGCGCAGCGAGAGCGGCCGGCGCGCCATGGCGGCATACCGGCGGCAGCGGGAGATCGCCTTCGCGGCGCCTGCCAAGCTGGACTTTGTCGCGCACCTGCTGATGCGCCACCGCGCCGACCGCACGCTGCTGTTCACGCAGGACAACGCCACGGCGTACGAGCTGGCGCGGCGGTTTCTCATTCCGGTCATCACGCACCAGACCCGGGTGCGCGAGCGCAGCGAGATCCTGGCCGGCCTGGCGGAGGGGCGCTACACCGCGGTGGTGACGTCGAAGGTGTTGAACGAAGGCGTCGACATCCCGGCGGCGAACGTGGCGGTGATCGTCTCCGGCAGCGCGTCGGTGCGCGAGCACGTGCAGCGCCTGGGGCGGATCTTGCGCCCGCAGGATGGCAAGAGCGCGCTGCTGTACGAGCTGGTCACCGCGGACACCAGCGAGACCCTGACCAGCCAGCGGCGGCGTGACCACAGTGCTTACCGCTGACCTGGTGACGGCGCGCCGGCGCGGCGAGGAGCTGCGGCTGGTCGTTCTGTCGGAGGACGAACGGGCGCGGGCGGTGGCGCTGGCCGGCGACTATCTGGCCCTGGCGCGCGCGCACGTCGGCAAGAGCCGGCGCGAGCTGGAAGCGGCGTGGGAGGCGGTCCCGACGGCGGCGCGCGAGCAGCGACTGGCGGCGGCGCTGCGCAAGCTGGTCGGCGATCGGTGCCTCTACGCCGAGGTAGCGGGCCCGGGCAGCGCCGAGGTGCGCGCGGCGGTCTTTCAGGCGGCGGCCGAGGCGCGCCGCACGCTGCCGCTGGGCGGCGACCTAGACCGGGAGGCGGTGGTCGCCGCGGTGGCTGCCGCGCGCGACGCCACGCCGGCGGCGATCGAGTCGGCGCTGTTCGCCGACCTGCACGGCGCCGAGCGGTTGAGCGAGATCGAGGCGCTGGATCCGGCGGCGCTGGCGGCAGGGTTCGAGCTGGCGCAGGCCCAGGGCGTGCTGTTGCGCGCGACGCGGGTGGTGGCGGACGTGCGCGTCCGGGACGCCGGTCGCCTGCGCGCGCTGTTCGCCAAGCTGAAGTTCCTGCGCCTATTGCACACCATCACGCCGCTCGATTCGACACCTGGGCAATGCGGTTACCGCGTTGAGATCGACGGGCCGTTCAGCCTGTTCCAGTCGGTCACCCGGTACGGCGTGCAGCTGGGCCTGGCGCTGCCGACCATCGCCGACTGCGATCGCTTCGTGATCGAGGCGCAGGTCTTGTGGGGACGGGCGCGCGTGCCGTTGCGTTTTCGCTGGGCGGGAGAGACCCACGGTGACGGCGACGGTGGCGCCAGTGCTCGGTCGCCGGCTGCGCTGCCCGACGAGGTGCAAGGGTTGCTGGACGCCGTGACCGCGCTGGGCGGGCCGTGGCGGGTCCGCCCCTCGACGGAGATCGTTCACCTGCCGGGAGCGGGGCTTTGCGTGCCGGACCTGGCTTTCGAGAACGCCGAGACCGGTGCCCAGGCGCTGCTGGAGGTGCTGGGCTTCTGGAGCCGCGAGGCGGTCTGGCGGCGGATCGATCTCGTGCGCGCGGGCCTGACGCGGCCGATCTTGTTTGCCGTCAGCAAGCAACTGCGGGTCAGCGAGGCCGCGCTGGAAGGCGATCTGCCGGGCGCGCTTTACGTCTATGCGCGGGCGATGAACGCGCGCGCCGTCATCGAGCACGTCGGGCGCATCGCGCGGTAGCGCTGCGCTCGCTGCGCTCGCTACGCGGAAGGGGCCTGCTGGCCCCTCCCGCGGGCCCTCCCCTGCGCCTCTCGCAAGGCAAGCCGGCGCGGCGAAGCCACGCCTCCCGATTGTCTGGAGAGGCTTCGATCGGAGCGCTCGCTGCGCTCGCTACGGAAGGGTTCATCAAGCGATCGGCCAGCCTTTGGGGTCGCGCTTGGGGCCGCCGCTGCCACCGGCGCCACCACCACCACCGGCACCGCCGCCGCCACCACGGCCGCCGCCGCGCCCACCCCGCCCGCGAGGGCCACCGCCGGGACCACGACCACCGGGACCGCGCCGGCCGCCCTCGCCGCCGGGACCACGGTCGCCGCCCGGCGCAGGACCGGCAAAACCACGGTTGCCGCCCGACGCAGGGCCGGCAAAACCACGCTCGCCGACCGGCGCGGGGCCGGCAGAACCACGCTCGCCGACCGGCGCAGGGCCGCCGGGGCCACGCGCTTCCGGCGCGCCGGGACCGGGACCGGCACCCCGCACCTCGGCGCCTGTCGGAGCGCCGGGCAGGCGGGGACCGAATCCGCGTCTGGCGCCGGGAGGGGGCGAACCGCCGCCGCCTCCCGGACGAGGGCCGCGGCCGCGCCGCGTGGGATCGCCGCCGCCACGCCCGCCTGGGCCACCACCGCCCGGCGCGCGCGTGACCATCCAACCTTCGCCGCCGCTGGGAACGTCGCGCCGATCGGTGTCGCGATCGCGGCGCCCGTCGCCACCCGCGAACTTGTTTCCGTGGCTGCGGCGCTCGCCACCGCCGCCGGGGCCTTGCGCGCCGGGAGGCGGACCGCCCTCCCCCGCTCGACCGCCGCCGGGTCGTCCGCGCCCGCCGCCGCGCCCGTCCCGAGCACCCCGACCGCGACCGCGCTCTCCGCCTTCGCGCCGAGGTAGGAGATCGACCAGGTAGTAAAAGTCGCCTTGCTTCTTCGCGTTCGGGGGCGGGTTGTCGCCGCTGAGCACGCGGACCAGGCGGACGTTGTCCGCGCGATCCTTCAACACTTCCAGCGCCTCCAGCAGGCGGGCCAGGCGGTCACCCTGGATCTTCAGCGCCGCCTCGATCGCGGGCCCGGACGGATCCGGCTCCGGCGCCTGGACGGCCGCTTCAGCGGGCGGCGTTTGCTCGACTGATTCGGACGGCGGCGCCTCGGCGCCGGCATCAGGCGGCGCCGCCGTTTCGGCGCCGGTGTCGGGCAGCGCCGCTTCGGCGCTGGCATCGGGCGGTGGCGCCTCGGCGGGCGACTCCGGGCTGTCAGCGGCCGCGCCCGCCTCCGCGGGCGTCGCTTCCGACGCGGCGGCGTTCTCGACGGGCGGCGCCTCCGGCGTCTCGACGACGGGTGCCTCTTCGGGGTCTGGGTTCTCCGCCGCCAGGGCCGGTGCTGGTTTGGGCGGACGGAGCGCGCGCCGAATCTGCGCCGCCTCTCTCAAGACGACGCCCGAAAACTCCGTGATGGTCTTCATGATGATGCCTGCGCTCCGCGATCTGGGGACGACGAGGGACGATACGAGAACAGCGGCCATCCGTCGATGGCCGCCGGCGGTGAGCCCGCGTCACTTCTTGCTCTGTGCCGCTTCCAATTTCTTGAAGTCGCCGTCCGCGTTCTTGGTCAACTCGTAATTGTCGAGATCTTTATGACACTGCTCGCAGGTGAACTTCTGCCCGTTGGCCTTTGCCTTGTTCACCATCTCTTTCATCATCTTCTTCGCCTCGCCGCGGCCGCCCTTCGCGCAGGCCTTGGCCGTCGGCGAATCGCCCTTGGTCGCGATGGTACACGGCGCATCGTCCTTGGCGCTGGCCAAACCGACAGGAAGGGCGACGGTGAAGAGAGCGGCGAACAACAACCGGGTCAGATTGCGGGTCATATCTCCTCCTTGGTGTCACACCGATGCAGGCAGGCGCTGCCGCGGCAAGCGCGCTTATAGCGTGGACGGCGGTCGGGACACAATAATTCCATCGCCGTCGTCGGGCGCGCGCGCGCCCGAGAAACTTTTTGGCAACGCGGCATTCGTATATAGTCGCCGGCACCATGGCATACACCTTCGCGCGGAGAGTGGTCTGGGGGACGGCGGTGCTGGCTTTGACGCTGTGTCTTGGCGCCCGGACGGCGCGGGCCCAGGCGGAACCGAGATTGTTTCAGCTGGAGCTGGGCGCCATGGGCGGCGGGCATTTCTTCGCGTCCGATCTCGAGCTGGGCGTCGCCGACGATCCCAGCCTCCCCTCGCCGAAGTCGTCCGGGCTGTTCGGCTTGCGTCTCGGTTTGACGCTGCATCCGATGATCGGGGTCGAGATCGAGAGCGTGCTGATCCCGACCGCGGACAACCAGCACGACTACACGCTGTACGTGCTCGGCTGGCGCGCGCACGTGATCCTGAACTTGCTGCAGGGCAAGATCATGCAGGGCCGATTGACGCCGTTCGTGCTGGCCGGCGCCGGCTTCTTGAGCGTCGTGAAGACCGAAGGGACGGCGTACGACGAGATCAAGAAGGACACCGATCCCGCGTATCACGTCGGCGTCGGCGCGCGCTACCGGATCAATCAGTTGCTGGCCGTCCGCGTCGATGGGCGCGTGCTGGCGGTGCCGAACACGTCCCCCAAGGGGATGTCGGCCGACTTCGAGCTGATGGCCGGCCTGTCGGTGTTCCTGGGCGGCCGTCCGCTGACGCCGCCGCCACCGCCCCCGCCGGTCGAGGCGCCCCCGCCGCCTCCGCCCCCCGCCCCTGTCGACACCGACGGCGACGGAATCACCGACGACAAGGACAAGTGCCCGACGGAAGCCGAGGACAAGGATGGCTTCCAGGACGACGACGGCTGCCCGGATCCCGACAACGACGCCGACGGCATTCCCGACGACAAGGACAAGTGCCCCAACGAGGCCGAGGACAAGGACGGCTTCCAGGACGACGACGGCTGCCCGGACGAGGTGCCAGCGGCGGTGGCCAAGTTCACCGGCGTCATCAAGGGCATCAACTTCAAGCGCAACTCGGCCGACATCCGGCCGTCATCGTTCGCGATCCTGAAGAAGGCGGTGCAGGTGCTGAAAGACTACCCGACGGTGATGATCGAGATCTCCGGCCACACGTCGGACGAGGGGAAGCGCGACTTCAACATGAAGCTGTCGAAGGAGCGCGCGGAGGCGGTGAAGGCTTACCTGGTGTCGGCCGGCGCGACGGAGAATCGCATCAGCACCGTCGGCTATGGGCCCGACAAGCCGATCGCCGACAACAAGACCAGGGCGGGCAAGGAGAAGAACCGCCGCATCGAGTTCCGCCTGGTCTCGCAGGCCGGTGATGCTGGCGCCGACGCGCCGGCGCCGCCGTCGTCGTCGTCGCTGATGCCGCCCACGCCCGAACCGGAGCCCAAGCCCGTGGCCAAGCCGGTCCGGCAGAAGAAGACGGCGGCGCCCGGCGACGAGACGACGAACGCGCCGGAGGTGACGAAGAAGCGCGGGTTGCCCCCGCCGGCGCCCGCCGGCAACGAGGCGGCGCCCGCGACGAAGTAGCCGCGCCCGTTGTTGCTTACTTCGCGAGCGACGGAAAAACCGGACAGCCATGCGGGAACGGGCGGGCATGCTCGTTCCCGTCGGCAGCCGGCGCGGGATCGCGACAGAGCGCGCTGTCATCGCAGGCCACGAGCCGATCGATGGCCTGGTTGCGGGTCGCGCTGACCGCGCGCTGAAAGTGCGGACAGAAGACCACCACCTTCAGCATCTGCGAGCGCAGCACGCCCGCCAGCTTAACATTGCATATGGGGACCCACTAGCTGCCGGTGCTGTCGCGCAGCCGTTCGATGAAACACGGCTGCCATCGTCTCAATCGAGCGGGACGTCGGTCTCGACCGGCTGCGCGTAGTCGACACCGGGCACCTCGAAGCCGAACAGCGAGCGGAACTCCCGCTTGAAGCCGGCGTAGTCGGTGAGCGTGAACAGCGTGTCGGTCGTGACCTCGCCCCAGATGCGCAGCACGTCCCGCTGGATGTCGGGCTCCATCTCCCAGTCGTCGATGCGGATGCGACCGGCGGCGTCCAGCGCGGGCGTGCGCCCGGGGCCGAGGTGCGTCTCGAACAGGCGTCGGATCTGCGCCGCGGTTCCTTCGTGCGTCCCCTTCGCCTTCATCAACTTGTACAAGATGCTGATGTAAAGCGGCACCACCGGGATGGCGCTCGAGGCCTGGGTGACCAGCCCTTTGTTGACGCTGACGTAGGCGGCGCCGCCGACGGCGTCGCGCAGCTTGTGGTCGAGAGCCAGCGCCGTCTGCTCGAGGTGCTCCTTCGCCTTGCCGATCGTCCCCGAGCGG
>DATKEU010000455.1:0-8498 GCA_035544495.1 Polyangia bacterium
CGCTCGATGACCGCCCGCAGCTCGTCGGCGTTGCCGGGGAAGCGATGGTGCAACAGCTTGTCGCGCGCCTCCGGAGAGAGCACCGGGACCGGCACCCCCATTTCCCGAGCGCGGGCGGCGATGAACCGCTCGGCCAGCGCCAGCAGCTCGTCGGGGCGCTCGCGCAGCGGCGGCAAGCGAATCCCGATGACGCCCAGCAGCTCCAGCAGATCCTGGCGAAACACCCGCCAGCCGGCGCGCTGGCGCAGGTCGACGCTGGTGGTGGCGATCAGGCGAAACCCGGCGTCGGCCGTGCTCTGATGACGCTTGTCGCTGAGCGCGGCCAGCGCCGCCTGCGTCGGCAACCCCAGGAGAGCGATCTCGTCGATGAACAGCGTGCCGCCGATCGCCCGGCCCACCGCGGTGGCCGTCCCTCCGTCGGCGCCCTCGCGGGCCGGGCTCCCGTTCGATGACGGGCCGAACAGCTCGATCTGAAGCGCCGACTCGGGTGTTCCGCCACAACGCACGACGACGAGCGGACCGGTGGGCGCCGGCGCCGAACGGGCGTGGATCAATTCGGCGACGGCGATCGCGCCACTGCCCGGCTCGGCCTGGATCAACACGGGTGTGTGGGCGCTGGCAGCCGTCTTCAGCGCCAGGGCCAGCGGCTCGATCATGGCAGGCGACTCTTCGATCCAGTACAAGACGGTGGCCTCCCCGCGCGGGTACGCCCAGGCTGAAAAGCAAGAGACGTGCCCCCTGGCGGCGGGCGCCCGCGGCCGGATCGGCGGTCTCTTTCGCCGCGGAGGAACGGTTCGCCGTCGCTGACACGTAAATAACTTATTGCCTGCCACGAAAGTTTCTTTCGGTGCGCCCGCGCGGGCGCCCGGCTGACGCGGTCCCGGGCGGCTATGAAGGAACCTTGCGTTCGTCGCTGAAAGGACCTTACGGTGGCCGGGGGCACCGGTGGACAAATCCGCGAAAGCGTTGGCAGCGAGCATGGCCCTGTTATTGCGTTGGCGTCGTGACAGCTTGATCTCGAGCTGTTCTTCTCTCTTCTCTCGCGCCCGGTGGTCGGGTGTATGCCCGCCGACGGTGATGGCTGGCGCCGTGGCCTGCTGTCTGTTGCTGGCGGGCGGCCCGGCGACGGCGGACGCGTCCTCGGACACGACGATCCCGGCGCGCCTCGGGCTCGACGAGGCGGAGCGGATTTTCCTCGAGCGGGGTCTGGATCTGCTGATCGCGCGGGACGGGGCCGAGGCGGCCGAGGGTGAGGCGACCGCGGCGGCTGCGCACCCGAACCCCGGGCTGGATCTGGCGGCGGCATACACCCCGTCGCTGAGCCGTGACGCCATCTATGCCAACCTCGGCAACAACGCGCCGACCAGCCTGTGGGGATTCAGCGTGGGCCTCAGCGACAACGCGGCCATCTCTGATCAACTGTCGGGCAAGCGATCGCTGCGCGTGCAGGCAGCCGGCAAGGCGCTGGCCGCGGCCCGCCTCGGCGTCGACGACGTCCGGCGGGTGGGTCTGGGCCAGCTGCGCCAGGCATACGTCGCGGCGGTGATGGCGCAGCTGAACCTGCAAGCCGCCCGGGAGTCGTTCGAGACCTTCGACCAGCAGCTGGCTCTGAACCGGAAGCGGTACGACGAGGGGGTCATCAGCGGGCTGGATCTGGCGCGCGCCACGCAGGCCCAGCTCGAGGCGCTGCAGACCGTCGATCAGGCGGAGAACGGCCGCCGCCAGACGCTGGCGGCGCTGCTGTTTCTGCTCGGCGTGCGCGACGGCGCGCCCGCCGTGACGCTGGCGAGCGGAATCGACTATCGCGCGCTGGAGAGCCTGCGATCCACGACGCTGGAGACGCTGCACGCGCAGGCACTGGACCACCGCCCCGACGTGCGCGTGGCGGCCGCCAACCTGGAACAGACGAACCTCGCCGTGCGACAGGCGCAGCGCGCGCGCGTGCCGGACATCGCGCTGTCGCTGGGATATTCGGAGCAGTGCGGTCCCGACACGTGCTCGTCGCAGCCGGCGTTCAGCGCGGGGCTGCACGGCAACGTTCCGCTCCTCTATCAACAGCAGGGCGAGATCAAGCGGGCGGAAAGCAACGCGCGGGCCGCGGGGCGCGCGCTGGACAAGGTCAAGGCGCAGGTTCTCGCCGACGTCACGCAGGCCTTCGCGACGTACACGGCGGCGCGGAGTCAGGTCGAACGCATGGAGAGCAAGCTGCTCGAGCAGGCGCGGGTCTCGCGCGATCTGGCGCAGCACATGTATCAGCAGGGCGCTGCCTCGTTCATCGACTTCATCGACGCCCAGCGGGCGTTCGTGGCCAGCCGCCTCGAGTATCACCAGGATCTCGCCAACTACTGGAATGCCGTCTACCAGCTGGAGCAGGCGACGGCGGTCTCGCTGCGCTGAGGATGACGTGACGATGACGATGACGAGGGCGCGCGCATCGGTCGGGTTGCATCTGCTCTGGCGGATGCTGCTGTCGCTTGCGCCGGTGCTGCTGCTGGCCGGGTGCCCGCGTGGCGACGCCAAGGGCCTGCCGGAGCAACCCCCGCTGGACGAGATCTGGCTGCGCGAGGATCAGATCCGCAAAGGTGACATCCGGGTCGCCGACGCCGAGGAGCGAGAGCTCACGCAGCCGATCACCGCGGGCGGGCGTATCGCTTTTCACGACCTGCACGTCACGCACGTTTTTTCACCGGTGACGGGGCGGGTGCTGCGGGTGCTGGCGCAGCCGGGGCAAATGGTGAAGAAGGGGACGCCGCTTCTGACGCTGGCTTCACCCGACGTCGGGCAGGTGTTCGCCGATCTGCTCAAGGCCGAGGCCGAGCAGGCGGCGGCGCAGGCAGAATTCCAGCGCCAGCAGCGCCTGGCCGCGGCGCGCGCGTCGTCGCAGCGCGAGCTGGAGGCGGCCGAGGACGCCTTTCGCACCGCGCGCGCCGAGTCCCAGCGCGCGCAGAAGCGCGCCCGGACCTTGCGCGCGGGCGGCGCCGACAGCGTCACGCAGGAGTACACGCTGCGCAGCTTCATCGACGGCGAGGTGATCGCGCGCGCCGCCAGCCCCGGCGCCGAGGTGCAGGGGCAGTACGCCGGCGGCGCGGCGGCCGAGCTGTACACCATCGGCGACATCAAGGCGGTGTGGGCCTTTGCCGACGTCGCGGATGTCGACCTGCCGGCGGTGCGCCCCGGCGCCGCCGTCGACGTTCGCGTCGTCGCTTATCCCGATCGGATCTTCCACGGCCAGGTCGACTGGGTCTCGGACACCGTCGATCCCAGCCTGCGCACCGGGCGCGTGCGCTGCGCGCTCGCCAACGCTGACGAGGCGCTCAAGCCCGAGATGCTGGCCACGCTGGCCATCGCCCGGCCGGCGCGCCGCCTGCTGGTGGTTCCGCGCGACGCGGTGGCGCGCATCAACGAGTCGACGTTCGTCTTCGTCGCCGACGGGGTACGCCCCGACGGCCGGCGGGCCTTCCAGCGCCGCCCCGTGCGGGCCGGCGACGAGCAGGATGGCCTGGTACCCATCTTCGAGGGACTGCACGCGGGCGAGCGCGTGGTGAGCGACGGCTCGCTGACGCACGCCCAGCTGAACGACGAGGTGTGGCCGACCGAAGGGCAGCTGCGCGCCGCCGGCATCACGGTGGCCGCCGTGCGGGTGCAAGAGGTCGACAGCACCGTCTCCATCGGGGGCCGCCTGGCCTTCGACGATCTGCGCGTCAGCCACGTCTTCTCACCGGTCGGCGGGCGCGTGACGCGCGTGCTGGCCACGCTGGGCCAGCGCGTGGTCAAGGGGACGCCGCTGCTCGCCATCTCGTCGCCCGACGTGGGTCAGGCCGGGGCCGACGCGGTGAAGGCCGAGGCGGCGCTGACCGCCGCCGAGCACGAGGCGCGGCGCCAGCGCGATCTCTATTCGTACGCCGCGCCGGTGCGCGCCGGCACGAAGCGTGATCTCGAGGCGGCGGAGAGCGCGCTGGCCAAGGCCAGGGCCGAGCTCGGGCGCGCGCGGCAGAAGGCGCGCCTCCTCGGCACCGACAGCGTCGACGCCGTGACCCAGGACTACATCCTGCGCAGCCCGATCGCCGGCGAGGTGATCGCGCGGGCGGCGAGCCCCGGGCTGGAGGTGCAGGGTCAGTACGCGGGCGGCGGCAACGTCACCGAGCTCTACACCGTCGGCGCGCTCGATCGTCTGCTGCTCTTCGGCGACGTGCACGAGATGGATCGCCCGCGCGTCACGGAGGGCGACGCGGTCGCGCTGCGCGTGGGCGCCTACCCCGATCGCGTCTTTCAGGGCACCGTCGACTGGGTCTCCGACGTGCTGGATCCGGTGCTGCACACGGCGCGCGTCCGCTGCCTGATCGACAACCGCGATCGCCTGCTGCGCCCGGAGATGTACGAACGCCTGCGCATCACGCTGCCCGGCCGGCCCACGCTGGCCATCCCGCGACGCGCGCTGCTGCGCAACGGAACCGAGACCATGGTCTTCGTCGCGGGCAATCGGCGCCCCGACGGCGCGCAGGAGTTCAAGCGCCGCCAGGTCAGCGCCAACGAAGCCGTGGACGGCGATCTGATCCCGGTCTTCTCCGGCCTGCGCGCCGGCGAAAGCGTGGCCGTCGACCACGCCGTGCTACTGCTCGGAATGCTGTAGACATCATGATCCAGAAGATCGTCGCCCTCGCCCTGCGCTATCGCTCGCTCGTGCTGATCCTCGGCGGCGCGCTGGTCGTCGTCGGCCTGCTGGCGTTTCACCAGCTGCCCATCGAGGCCTACCCGAACCCGGTTCCGCCCATGGTCGAGGTGCTCGCCCAGCCGCCCGGCTGGAGCGCCGAGGAGACCGAACGCTACGTGACCATTCCCCTCGAGCTGGGCCTGGCGGGCATGCCGGGCCTGGACCACATCCGTTCCCAGTCGCTGTTCGGCCTGGCCGACGTCAAATGCTATTTCCGCTGGGGCACGGTCTACAAGGACGCGCGCCAGGAGGTGATCAACCGGCTGTCGTTCATCCCGTTGCCGGGGGGCGCGCAGGCGCAGATCTCGCCCTGGAACGCCATCGGCGAGATCTTCCGCTATCGGCTGGTCGATCGCGTCTACGAGGCGAAGCAGAAACAGCTGGCGTCGCAGCCCGGCGATCACCAGGCCCAGCTGCAGTCGCTGCGCGAGCAGAGCCTGCTGAAGTTGAAGACGCTGGAAGAGTGGGTGCTGGAGCGGCAGTGGAAGCAGGTACCCGGCGTCATCGACGTCACCAGCTACGGCGGCCTGTCGAAGCAGTACCACGTCGAGGTCGACCCGGTCCGCCTGCGCGCGCACGGCGCCACGCTGGCCCAGCTGAACGCCGCCATCGCCAACGCCAACCAGAACGTGGGCGGCCAGCGCCAAGAGATCGGCCAGCAGTCGTACACCGTGCGCGGCGTGGGCCTCATCGGCTCGCTGGCCGACGTCGGCAACACGGTGGTGCTGGAGCAGAAGGGCGTCCCCGTGCGCGTGCGCGACGTGGCCGACGTGTCGATCGGCTGGTCGCCGCGCCTGGGGATCGTCGGAAAGGACGACGATCCCGACATCGTGCAAGGGATCGTCCTCATGCGCTACGGCGAGGAGACGGCCAAGACCCTCGAGGGCGTGCGCGCGCGGCTGGATTACATCCGGCGCTTCGTGCTGCCGCCCGACCAGGGGATCGACATCGTCCCCTACTATGACCGGGGCGCGCTGGTCGACCTCACCACGCACACGGTGATGGAGAACCTGCTGGTCGGCATGGGGCTGGTGGTGCTGGTGCTGCTGCTGTTTCTCGGCAACATCCGGGCCGCGCTGGTGACGGCGTTGAACATCCCGCTGGCGCTGCTGGTCGCGTTCTGCGGGATGATCCTGCTCGGCACGCCGGCCAACCTGATCTCGCTGGGGGCGGTCGACTTCGGCATCGTCGTCGATTCGACGGTGATCATGATGGAGAACATCTTCCGGCACCTCGGCGGCCACGGCGCGGGCAGCATCCAGAACCGGGTGCGGCTGGCGTCGGCCGAGGTGGCGCGCCCGATGGCGTTCTCCACCCTCATCATCGGGTTCGCGTTCCTGCCGCTGTTCACCATGACCGGCGTCTCCGGCGTGATCTTCGCGCCGATGGCCCGGACGTACGCCTTCGCCATCGGCGGCGCCATCGTCATGGCGCTGACGCTGACGCCGGCGGTGACGACCTGGGCGCTGCCGGCCACCACCGAGGAGCGCGAGAGCGCCCTGATGCGGCTTTTACACCGATTCTACGACCCGCTGTTCGCCTGGACGCTGCGCCGGCCCCGGCGCGCGGTGGCGCTGGCGGCGGTGCCCGTGGTCGCCTGCCTGGCCCTGGCGCCGCTCCTGGGCGGCGAGTTCATGCCCAAGCTGGAGGAGGGCAACTTCTGGATCCGGGCGACGTTTCCCATGTCGATCTCGCTCGGCGAATCGTCGGCCCAGGTCGGGCGCCTGCGCCAGATCCTGAAAGCGCACCCGGAGGTGGCGTCGGTGGTGTCGCAGCTCGGCCGCCCCGACGACGGCACCGACGTGGCCGGGTTCAACAACGTCGAGCTGTTCGCGCCGCTCAAGCCCTTCTCCGACTGGCCGCACGGGCTGACCAAGGAGAAGCTGACCGAGACCGTCGCCAAGGAGTTCGAGCAAGCGCTGCCGGGCGTGCTGTTCAGCTTTTCGCAGTACATCTCCGACAACGTCGAGGAGGCGCTGTCGGGGGTGAAGGGCGAAAACAGCGTCAAGGTCTATGGCCCCGACATCGCCAAGAACGAGGCGGCGGCCGACGCCATCGTCGACATCATGGCCACCGTCAAAGGCGTCAAGGACCTGGGGCTGTTCCTGTCGATGGGCCAGCCCAGCATCAAAATCGTGCCCGACCGGGTGGCGCTGGCCCGTTATGGCCTGAACACCGGCGACGTCGAGGCGGTGGTGGCGGCGGCCATCGGCGGCCAGACGATCACCCAGGTCTACGAGGGAGAGAAGAGCTTCGACCTCACGGTGCGCTGGAAGGCGGAGGACCGCAACGGCCTGGCCGCGATCCGCGCCATCACCGTGGCCTCGCCCGACGGCAGCCAGATCCCGCTCGGCGAGCTGGCGTCGATCACCGAGGAGTCGAGCCCCTCGGTGATCTACCGCGAGGACGGCTTGCGCTATTCGCCGGTGAAGTTCTCGGTGCGCGGGCGCGACCTGCAGTCGACCATCGCGGACGCCCAGCGCCAGATCGGGGCGGCGGTGCGCCTGTCGCCCGACAGCCACCTCGAGTGGAGCGGCCAGATCAACGAGCTCAAGGACGCCTTCGGGCGGCTGGCGTTCATCATTCCGCTCACACTGCTGGTGATCACGTTCCTGGCTTACAGCGCCGTCGGCAATTTCAAGGACACGTTGCTGGTGCTGGCGAACATTCCGGTGGCCTGCTCGGGCGGCGTGCTGGCGCTGCTGGTCACGGGCGAGCCGTTCTCGGTGTCGGCGGCCATGGGTTTCATCTCGATCTTCGGCATCGCCATTCAAGACGCCATCCTGGTCGTCACGTACGCGCAGCGACAGTGGGCCGACGGCCGGTCGCTGCTGGAAGGCGCGCGCAACGCCGCCGAGCAGCGGCTGCGCCCGGTCCTGATGACGACACTGACCGCCACCCTGGGCCTGACGCCGGCGGCGCTGTCGCACGGCATCGGGGCCCAGACGCAGCGGCCGCTGGCGATCGTCGTCATCGGCGGCGCGCTGATCCTGGCCGTGTTGCCGCGCATCCTGCAGCCGCCGCTGCTGGCGCTGGCGCACCGCAAGCTGCGACCGGCGGCGCCCGCCCTGGACGAATCGCCCGACGGCGGCGACAGCGCGCTGTAAATATGTTTCGATTCGAAAGGCATCGTCGACCGAGACGTTCGCCAATTGATCTGGCGGTCAATGACAAGACCTTCGCCTACCTCAGCGTCGAGGGAGAGCCGGTGCGCGTGTCGTGCAAGCTGCCCCGGTGGAACGCGCTCGCGCTGGCGCTGCCGTTCACGCAGCCGGCGGCCTATGGCCTCGGCAAGAGCGGCTGGGTTTCCGCCAGCATCCCGGACGACGTGGATGTGCCCGTCGAGATGTTCAAGGCCTGGATCGAGGAAAGCTATCGCGCGCAGGCTCCCAGGAAGCTGGTGGCGGCGCTGGACGGCGCCGCGCCGCCCGCCGCCAGGAAGCGCGCGCCGGCCCGCCGGAGGCGGCGCTGACGGACGTCGCGGCGGGCGGTTGCCTGCGCGCCGGCTCGTGACTAGTGCTTCCACGGCGTGAGGGTGTCTCGGGCAGGCTGGCCGCGCGTCGCGATGGCGGCGATCGCCGGAGCCGTCGTGGCGGCGGAACGTCCGGCCTCGGCCGCCGCCGCGGCCGCGCCCGCGCTGACGGTCCTCTACCACGCCGATCTCGACGGGCGATTCGCGGTCCCCGCTTGCGGCAAACCGCGCCCCGCGAAACCGGACTACGCGACGCTGGTGGGCGCGGTCGCCGGCGAGCGCGCGCGCGCCGCGGCCGCGGGCGCGCCGGCGCCG
>DATKEU010000456.1:0-2445 GCA_035544495.1 Polyangia bacterium
TGAATCGACGCTGGCGGTGAACGTGTCGTCGACCCCCCGGAGGAGGATCGTCAGCGGGGCAGGTGCATTCGCCGATTCTCGTTCTGCCTCGGGGGCCTGGACCGGTCGCCAGCCCTTGACCCGATCCGCGATCGCCAGCGCCGCGGTCTCCGCCAGCGCGCCGGTGTGGTAAAGGCGGCAGCGCGACGCGCTGGCGCTGATCTTCACCGTCGTCTTCGCGCCGACGAAGCGCTCCCACGGCAGGCGAGCGAGCGCCCGGCGCAGGGGATTGAAGTCGCGGGCGCGCGCCGCGCCCAACCGCGCCACCACGCGCGTGGCCGTGCGCAGCCACAGGTTGGCGCGCAGGCCCAGCGCCAGCGGCCCCTCGAACTCCACCCCGCCGTCGACCCGGCGCACGCCGGGGGCGTCCGGCAGCGCCGCCACCTCGCCCGCGGCGACGTCCTCCAGGCCCGGGGCGGCGATGGCGAACCATGACCAGCGCTGGATCGCATCCGCGGCGGCGCCGGGCCGCGCGCGCGTCGCCGGCCGTTCCCGGCGCTCGCCGGGCCGGGGCATCGTAGCCGGCCGACCGCCGAAACGCAGCCAGGTCAGGATCTCGATCGTCCCGCTGCCGCCCGACACGGGCGAGTCCGCGGCGCCGCACAGCTCGAAGCCGAGCGCGCCCGCCTTCTCGCGAAAGCGATCCAGGGCGGCGCGCCGCAGGTTGGGGTCGGCGACGGCTCCGTCGCGCACGCGATTCGACGGCAGCTCGAACTGGGGCTTGACCAGCACCACGCCCTGCGCGCCGTCGCGCAGCCGGAAGGCCAGGGCGCGCAGCATGCTCCGGGCGGCCACGAAGCTGACGTCGACGGTGAAGAAGTCGAACGGACCCGCCGCCTGCGACAGCGCCAGTTTTTTCCAGTCGGCGCCCTCCAGCGACGTCACACGCGGGTCGGCGCGCAGGCTCGGATGAAGCTGGCCGTGACCGACGTCGACCGCGACCACCGACCGGGCCCCGTGCCGCAACAGCGCCGCCGTGAACCCGCCCGTCGACGCGCCCACGTCGACCGCCGCGCCATCCTTGACGGCGGCCCCGAGAGCGAACAGCCCGACGGCGGCCTCCAGCTTCTCCCCGCCGCGGCTGCGCACCTCTTCGCTTGCGCCCATGAAGCCGGCGACTCTAGCGCGGTCGCTGGTCGCCGACGGAGCCGATTGTGCTCCTGGGGCGCGGGCTTCGAATCTAGTCCGCTGCGAAGGGGTTGCCGGTGCGGCCCAGGCACGCCTCGCAGAGAGGAGCGCCACCCGCGCGCGGCTCGCGGCGGACCCGCTTGCTGGCATGGCAGGCGACGCAGACCTCGGGCTCGCGCGCTGGCTCGTCGGTCAGGCCGGCGGTGGCCAGGGCATCGCGTGAAACGATGCCGACCAGGTAGTGCCCGGTCACCACGGGCAGACACCCGACGTCGTTCTCGGCCATGATCTCGATCGCCTCTTGCAGCGTGGTCTCCGGGCCGATGCAGAGCACAGGCGAGCTCATGCACTCACCCACCAGCGAGTCGCGCGAGGCGGCGCGCAGGTCGGCGCCGCACACGATCCCGGTCAGCGTCCCTTTCTCCAGGACCAGCAGATGCTCGACCCCGTTCGCCAGCGCCAGCCGGCGCGCCGATGCCACCGCGGTATCGGGAGTCAGCGTGTACAGCTCCGTCCCCATCACCTCCGATACGCGACACGCCCCGACGTCGTCTAGCTGGTCCATGCAAACACCTTCCCAAAATCTGACATCGGCAAGTCCCGAACAAAACCCTAGCCCCCCTTGGTCCCTGTCGATTGATCTTACGATGCCGCAAACGGGCGGCCGGCGAGGTCCCGTTCCCTGGGACCAAGGCTTCGTAACTTCAGGGGATGGCGCTGACGCCCCGCGCTCCTGGTGGCTCGCGTCGGGTCGCGTCAGCGCGCCATCTTCCACCAGTTGGCGCGCGCGCTCTTGGGCAGGGCGCTGGGCGGCGGCGACTCGGCGGTGCGACCCTTGGCCTCGCCGGCCTTGGTCAGGGAAATCTGGATCGTCTGCGCCTCGGCCGTCTCCACGAAGTAGTGAGTGGTCGTGGGGGCGAAGCCGGCCTTGGTCAAGGTCAGCGCGTAGCGGTGCCCCGGGCGCAGCTTGACGGTGATCGGGGTGACCCCGTACGCGTGGTGGCGGGTCGTCACCCTGGCCCCATCGGGGTCGCTCTTGATGGTGACCGCGACCTGCTTGGGCGGGCGCCCCCGCGCGCCGCTGGCGGCTGCGCGCGCCTCGCGCACGGCGCCGGGTCTGTCGTCGCCGGGGGCGGGCGCGGCAGGCGAAGCGGGCGCTGGCGCGGCGGGGTCGGGCGGCGCGATCGCGTTGGGGGGCGGCGGGGGCGGCGGCACGACGGCTGGCTCGGGTGGGAGCAGGGACGGCTGACCGCGCGGCGCCGGGGGCGCGGCGGCCGT
>DATKEU010000457.1:0-7418 GCA_035544495.1 Polyangia bacterium
TCCGGCCGCGCGGGCCGAGGCGCGCCGGATCGCCGACGCCGCCGTCGCCGAGGCGCCGGGGGACTACGGCGTGCTGTGGCGGGCGGCTCGCGTGGCGTTCAGCGAGAGCGACGATCCGGCCCGCGCCAAGGACCAGCGCGCCCGCCTGGGCAAGCAGGGCTACGACCTCGCGCTGCGCGCCATCGCCGCCAATCCCGACGGCGTCGCCGGCCACTACTGGGCCGCGCTGTCGATCGGCAGCTACGCCGATCAGATCGGCGTGCTGACCGCGCTGGCGAACGGCGTCGAATCGAAGTTCAAGCGCCCGCTGGAACGCGCCGCCCAGCTGGACATCACGTACGATCACGGCAGCATCCCCGTCGTCTGGGCCGCCTATTACATCGAGGCGCCGTGGCCCAGGCGCGACCGCGCGAAGGCCGCCGCCGAGCTGCGCCGCGCCCTCGGCATCAACCCCGCCAACCTGCGCGCGCGCCTGTATCAGGCCCGCATCGCCGTAGACGAGGATCGGCCCGGCGACGCCCGCGCGTTGCTGCGTGAGATCGCCGCCGCCCCCGCCGATCGCTACGACCCGCCCGAGGAGCGGCGGGTCCAGCGGGAGGCAGCCGCGCTGGCGGCCAAGCTGCCCCCCTGATCGTCCGGCCGGCGCCGCCGGGCGCTGGCACGGTTTGATCGATCGGGCCCCGATCGCGATACTGAGGAAAACCCGTTCGTCACGGATGCGGCGTCCGGCGCCGTGTCGGGAGAGAAGATGCGCGACACGTTTCATCGAATCGTCCTGTCCGCTCTCATCGCCGCGCTCGCCGCCTGCACCTCGAGCGCGAATGTTGGCGGCGACGGCGGCGGTGGCGGTGGCAAGGACGGCGGCGGCGGCGGCGAAACGACGACCGGCACCGGCGGCGGCGCGGGTACGGGTGGCGCGGCCGGCGCCATCATGGGCACGGGCGGCGGCGACGCCGACGGCGGCGGCGCCGGTGACGCCGCGCCCGGCGACGGCGGCAAGGCCGAGGCTGGCGGCCCCCACACGCCGGTGCCCAGCCTTGGCTGCGGCAAGACCAATCCCGCAAGCGGCGCGCGCACCATCATGACCGGCGGCATGACGGGCCACTACAACGTCACCCTGCCAGCGAATTACAACCCCAGCACGCCGACGCCGCTCGGCTTCGGTTTTCACGGCTTCAACAATCCGGCCTGCGGGCCGGTCTCGCCTCCGGGCGAGTGCTATGGCTTCGCCGCGCTGCCCGCCATCACCGTCTACATGAAGTCCCTGCAGGCGGGCTGGGAGGGCCAGCCGGAGCCGCTTGCGGAGAATTTACAATTTTATCACGACGTCCTTGACGTCATGAAGAACGAGTACTGCGTCGATCTCGCGCGCATCTTCATCGCCGGCGTCAGCTCGGGCGGCCAGTTCATCGAGCAGATCGCCTGCCGCGACGGCGCCTCGCTGTGGCAGGTGACGGCCGTGTCCGCTTACGTCGACAAGGGCGCCGACACCAACTGCATGGGCACGCCGCCGGTGCTGGTCACCCAGGGCGCCACCGAAACGACCGTCGACGTCCAGACGCCCATCTTCTTCGCCAAGCGCAACGGTTGCTCGCCGACGCCGCCCGCGACGTACATGCAGAACCTGGCCGACATGAAGGCGGCGTTCAACATGGGCAAGGCCGACTACCGCTGCATGGACTGGGACGGCTGCACGCTGAACCCCGTCCGCTACTGCATCTCCTCGCAGATGACGTACGGCGGCCTGACCCACGGCTGGCCCATGGTCGGCGGCAAGCTGATCGCCGACTTCCAGAGCACACTGCCGAAATAGCGCCGCGGTCGGGCGCTTCACCTCACGACCGGGAACCGCCGCCGCCCACGGCCATCCCGCGCGCCCGGGCGTACTGTCCCAGCGCCATCAGCGGGAAGTAGTGCCGGTAGTAGTGGTAGTTCAGATAGAACACCTTCGGGAAACCGGTGCCGGTCCACGCCGCCTGCTCCCAGGTCCCGTCACCGTCCTGGCGTTCGAGCAGCCAGCGCACCCCGCGCCGCACCGGCGCCGTGTCGACGATGGCCGGTCCGCCCCCCGCCAGAAGACCCATCAGCGCCCACGCCGTCTGGCTGGGCGTCGAAGGACCAGCGCCACGCTGGCCGGGATCGTCGTAGCTGGCGATGGTCTCGCCCCAGCCGCCGTCGTCGTTCTGGTAATCGAGCAGCCAGCGCACCCCACGCCGCATGGTGGGCGATTCGCGATCCTCGCCGATGCAGGCCAGGCCCCGCAGCACCTGCCAGGTGCCGTAGATGTAGTTCACGCCCCAGCGCCCGTACCAGGCGCCGTCGCTGGCCTGGTCGCGACGCAGGAACGCCAGCGCGCGCGCCACCACCGGGTGCGCGGGCGTGAACTCTGGGAAGTGACTGAGCGACTCGAGCACGCGCCCGGTGATGTCGGCGGTGCTGGGATCGATCATCGCGTTGTGATCGGCGAACGGCACCTCCGTCAGCCAGCGCTTGTCGTTGTCGCGATCGAAGCTGGCCCACCCGCCGTCGCGGTTCTGCATCGACAGCATCCAGGCCAGACCCCGCCGCACGGCCGCCTCCTGCGTCGCCGGCGCGACGTCGGCGCGCGCCTGGCGCAGCACCATCAGCGCCATGCAGGTGTCGTCGACGTCGGGATAGAATTCGTTGCGGTGCTCGAAGAACCAGCCGCCGGGCGGGGTGTCGTTGCGCTGGGCCCAGTCGCCGCGTCGCTGCGTCTGCTTGCCGAGCAGCCACGTCGCCGCCCGCCGAAGCGCCGGGTCATCGGCGGGAAGTCCCGCCTGCGCCAGCGCGTGCGACGACAGCACCGTGTCCCAGACCGGCGACACGCACGGCTGCATGCGCAGCGTCCCCGCCGCCGCGTCGCCGAGCAGCAGCTCGTCGAGATACCGCAGCTGCTCCCGCAGCAGCGGATCGTCCTCGCGATGACCCAGCACCTTCAGCGCCAGCACGGAGTTCGCCATCGCCGGCAAGATCGCCGACAGCCCGTCGGAGTCCTGGAAGCGCTCGAGCATCCAAGCCGCCGCCCGCTTGACGGCGAGATCCCGCAGCGCCCCCGCGCCCGGCACGCGCTCGTACCCTTTCAACAGGCGATCGACGCCGAAGAACAGCTTCTTCCACGCCGTGTCGGCGGCGACGCCGCCGTTCCCCGCCGCGCCGTCGCCAGCCGGCGCGCCGAACAGCTCCGCCACGCCGCACGCGGCCGGCAGCGCCACCACGGGCTTGCGGGCATAGATGATCGCCAGCGGCACGAAGATCGTCCGCGACCAGCTGGACATGTCGTAGACCGTGAACGGCCCGCCACCGGGGAGGAAGACCATCTCCGGCGGGATGGCCGGCACCGCCGACCAGGGCAGCTGGCCGAAGAACGCCAGGTGATACTTCGTATAGCTGTTGGCGCGCGCCGCGCCGCCGAGGCGCAGGATCGCCTCGCGCGCCCGCTGCATGTGCGGCAGCCCGGCGTCGTCGCCGGCCACCTTCAGCGCGAAATAGCTCAGCACCGACACGGAAAGCTCCGCCGGACCTCCCAAATATTGCGGCCACCCGCCCGACGGCAGCGCCTCCTCCCGGATGGCGACCGCCAGCGCGCGCGCCTTCGCGCTGCCCGGGCGGCCGAAGAACGCCTCGATCAGGATCATGTAGCTCTCGAGGGTGGTGTCGCCCTCCAGCTCGGCGCACCAGAAGCCAGCCGCGTCCTGGCGCGCCAGCAGCCAGGCCCGCGCCGCCTCCACCGCGCGCGCGACCCGCGCCGGCCCGGGGGCGGGGGGCGCGACGATCACCTGGCGATCATCCAAGTGCGCCCGCTCACGAGGATTCGGGCCGCCGATCGGGAGAAATCCTGAGCCTTCCCGCGGATTCTCGTCGCTCACGGGGTTTTCACCTTTTCTTTGGCCGCCTTGAGCTAAAGTCGGGGCCTCGAAAGGAACACATGCGCTTTCCTTTGCATATCACGACGGACATGGTCGGGTACCAGATGAAGCAGGCGGTGCGCGGCAACACGCGCTATCCGTTCGTGCTGATGCTGGAGCCGCTTTACACCTGCAACCTGGCCTGCATCGGCTGCTCGACGGAGCGCCACACCGGCAAGCTGGCCGATCGCCTGCCGGTCGAGACCTGCCTCAAGGCGGTCGACGACTCCGGCGCGCCGTCGGTCTCCATCTGCGGCGGCGAGCCGACGCTGTATCCGGAGCTGAAGGAGCTGGTGGACGGCATCATCGCCCGCAAGCGCCACATCTATCTCTGCACGAATGGCCTGGTGCTGGACACCAAGGTGTTCGGCAAGATCGCGCCGCACAAGCGCCTGACCATCAACGTGCACCTGGACGGCATGCGCAAGACGCACGACCAGGTCTGCGCGCGCGAGGGGGTCTTCGACAAGGCGGTCGAGATGATCCGCGAGGCCAAGCGCCTCGGTTATCACGTGATGACCAACACCACCGTCTTCAAGGAGACGGCGGTTGAAGAGATCGAGGAGCTGTGCGCGTTCCTGACCGAGCTGGGCGTCAACGGCCTGCTGCTGTCGCCCGGTTATCACTATGAATCGGTCGAGCGCGACATCTTCCTCACCCGGCAGGAGATCCAGAAAAAGTTCCAGCGCGTGCTGGAGCTGTCCAAGCGCTACCCGCTGAACTCGACGCCGATGTACCTGGAGTTCGCGGCCGGCCAGCGCGAGTACGACTGCTCGCCCTGGAGCACGGTGACCTTCACGCCGCGCGGCTGGAAGGGACCCTGCTATCTGATCGGCGAGACCTTCTTCGCCGACTGGAACGAGTTCTGGACCAAGACCAACTGGGCCTACTGGGAGTCGCGGAAGGACGCGCGCTGCCAGAACTGCGCCATGCACTCCGGGTTCGAGGCGTCGGCGGTGCGGCAGCTGGCGAAGAGCCCGCGCGACATGCTGCGCATGGCGGCCTGGAACTTCCTCGGGTAACCCGCGCATGCGAGCTATCGACGGAACGGCAAGCGGCGCGGCCGGCGGAGCGCTGACCGTGGTGGTGGCCGCCATGCGCGAGGAGGTGGCCGCGCTTGCGTCCCGGCTGACCGGCGCGCACCGGTTGAACGTCGGCGGCGCCAGCGTCAGCGCCACGTTCGGGCGGCTGGGATCGGCGCCGGTCGTCGTGGCCGTCACGGGCGACGGCGAGCGCAACGCCCGCGCCGGCCTGGCGGCGTTGCTGGCGTCGGTTCCCGTCGGGCGTGTCGTGGCGGCCGGCGTGGCGGGGGCGCTGGATCCGACGCTGGGGCCGGCGGATCTGATCTTTTGTGACCGCGTGATCGAGGCGAGCGCCGACGGCGGCGGCAGCGTCCATCTGGCCGACGCCGCGCTGGTGGGCGCCGCGGCCAGCGTGCCGGGCGCGCGGCGAGGCGTGGCGGTCACGGCTGGCCGGATCGCCGACACCGTCGCCGAGAAGAGCCGGCTGCTCGCGCTGGCGCGGGCGCGCGCGGGCGATGGCCAGTCGCCGCTGGCCGCGGTGGTCGACCTGGAATCGGCGGTGTTCGCGGCGGTGGCCGAGCACGCCGGCGTGCCGTGGCTGGTCTGGCGCGCGGTCAGCGACACCGCCGACGAAGCGCTGCCGCCGCTTTTGAATCAGAGCCGCGACGAGGGCGGCGGCGTCCGGCGCGGGCGCGTCGTGCGCGCGTTGCTGGGAAATCCGGGGGCGTTGCGCCCGCTGCTGGCCCTGCGCGATCGGATGCGGGCCGGCGCCGACGAGCTCGCGCGCGCGGTGTCGCAGACGCTGGCCGCCGCTCCCGCGCTGGCGCCGGGCGGGCCGCCGGCGCGCACGACCAGCCGCCTCGGGTCGACGTCCGCCGCCGCGACGGAGCTGTGATGGAATCGAGCTCCTTGCTGGAAAGACCCGCTCTCGGCGCCGAAGACCAGCCGCCGGCGGGACTTCTGCCCCTCTTGCAGAAGACCAGCCGCACGTTCGCGCTGACCATCCCGCTTCTGCCCGATCCGCTGCGCACCGAGATCGGGGTCGCGTACCTGCTCTTCCGGATCATCGACACCTTCGAGGACTCGACGCGCTGGAGCAGCGGGCGGCGGGCCGACGCGCTGACCGCCTTCATCCGCCTGATCCACGCCGGCGACGGGCGCGGCGCGCAGGAGCTCACGGCGCACTGGCTGCGCGAGCCGCCGGTGGACCACGCGGGTTATCTAGAGCTGCTGGCGGCGACGCCGCAGGTGCTGCAGTGGTGCCGCGCGCTGCGCCCGGCCGCGCGCGCCGAGCTGGAACGTCACCTGGTCCGCTGCGCGCGCGGGATGGCCGACGTCGTGGCGCGCGCGGACAGCCAGCGTGGCGTGCAGCTGGTCACGCTGCAGGATCTGCGGGCGTATTGCTATGTCGTGGCCGGCATCGTGGGCGAGATGCTGACCGAGCTGTTCATCCTGCAAAACCCCAGCCTGGTCGCCGTCGCCGACGGGCTGCGCGCGCGCGCCGTCGAGTTCGGCGAGGGCCTGCAGCTGGTCAACATCCTCAAGGACGCCGGCCGCGACGCCACCGAGGGGCGCGTCTACCTGCCCACGCAGGCGCCGCTGGCCGAGGTCTTCCTGCTGGCGCGCGCCGACCTGCGCCGCGCGATCGAGTACACGGAGACGTTGCGCGGCGCGGGCGCCGACCGCGGGCTGGTGGCGTTCAACACCCTGAACACGCGGCTGGCCATCGCCACGCTGCACGTCCTGCGCGACGCCAACGGCGCGCCGGGGGCCAAGCTCAGCCGGTTGCAGGTGACCGCTCTGGCCGCCGAGGTGGTGCGCGCCAGCGAGCGCGGCGGCGTCCTGTTCCCGGAGCAGCCCTGATGCCGTTCGATCTCGGCAAGGAGCTGGGCGAGCGCGCCGGCGAGAGCTTCGCCCTGCACGAGAAGTACCTGAACCCGCAGATGGTGCGCGTGCTGAAGACCATCGGCTTCGACCGGCATTACACGCGCGCCGAAGGGGCCTACCTCTTCGACAAGACGGGCACCCGCTATCTGGATCTGCTGTCGGGGTTCGGCGTCTTCGCCGTCGGGCGCAACCACCCGGTGATCAAGAAGGCCCTGGCGGACGTGCTGGCGGCCGATCTGCCCAACCTGGTCCAGATGGACGTGTCGCTGCTGGCGGGGCTCCTGGCCGAGCGGCTGCTGTCGCACATGCCGGGGCAGGAGAAGGTCTTCTTCTGCAACAGCGGCACGGAGGCGGTCGAATCGGCCATCAAGCTGGCGCGCGCGGCGACCAAGCGAGACAAGCTGATCTTCTGCGACCACGCCTTTCACGGTCTGACCATGGGCGCCCTGTCGCTGAACGGCGACGACGGGTTTCGCGACGGCTTCGGCGCCCTGCTGGCGGACGCCGTGCGCGTGCCGTGGAACGATCTCGACGCGCTGGCGGGGGCGCTGGCCGGCAACGACGTGGCGGCGTTCTTCGTCGA
>DATKEU010000458.1:0-11444 GCA_035544495.1 Polyangia bacterium
TTCACCCGCGAAGAGGTCGAACGCCTGATCTCGGACTCCCGAATCGCGGAAGACCGTCGGGTGCTCTATGGGCTCAAAGGGCTTGCAGGTATGCGCCACAGCGAAGCGGCCGGCTTGCGTTGGCGGAACTACGACACGAACCAGGAGCCGTTGCACGCCTTGTCCCTGGGTAAGACCAAGACGAAGGTTCCGCGGCTCGTTCCGGTTCACCCGACGCTCGCTCGGATGCTAGGCGAATGGAAGTTGGCGGGCTTCGAGCGCACCTATGGGCGTCCACCCACGGCGGACGATCTGATCGTCCCGACGCGAGGGATGACGGAGCGCCAAAGCCCGGAAGCTCAAGAGGCGTTCCTGCTCGACTTAGCGCAGCTCGGGCTTCGGACCGAGAACGGCGAGCACAACAACCGGCGCGGGCACGATCTCCGGCGCACGTTCATAACGCTCGCCCAGGTCGACGGCGCGCGCCGGGACTTTCTCGAAACCATCTCGCACGGTCCCCGTGGCGACATCATGAACGTCTACACGACGCTCCCATGGCCGGCGCTCTGCGAGGAGGTCTCCAAACTGAAGATTGGCCTCCGCGAGGGAGCCATCCTCGACGGAGATTTTCGGGGTCTTGCTACTACGTTTGCTACTACGCAGCGAATTGCGCGAAAACGTTGGACAAAAGCGGCGACCCCAGCGGGATTCGAACCCGCGTTCGTGGCTTGAAGGGCCACTGTCCTGGGCCGGGCTAGACGATGGGGTCCGGCGACGACGGGGGACAACGTATAGGGAATCGATGGCGAAAGCGCAAGGGTTTGCAGCGGTGGCAAAGGGCGCTTGACGAACCGATGACTGAACATATAATCAGGTAAACGGTTCGAATGAGCGAACAGGGTCATGGGTCGAAATCTTTCATTGCTGGCGTTGCTGCCGCCTATCGATGATCAGGCGCTGACCGACGAGGAGCGCGCGCAGGCGCGGCAGCGGCGCGATGCGCTCAAGGCGCGGGCGGCGGCGGAGCGAGCGTGGACGCGCAAGAAGGAGAGCGATCGGTTGCGGCGAGAGGAGGTCGGGCACGTGATTGACGAGCAGGTGAAGGCGGCGGATGACAAGGTCCGGGAGCTGCGCACGCTCGATGAACAGCTGCGCAACGATCAAAGGCTCGCCGAGCTCTGGCGCTTGCGCCGTGAAGGCTGGCCGCTGGCGCAGGCGATGGCCGAGGTCGAGCGCCGGTTTCCTCAGATGCCAGCCGACGGCGCCGCCCAGGACGACGACCGCGGCTGATCGCGATCGGGTGGTGAGCCCAGTAGGGATCGAACCTACGACCAGAGGATTAAAAGTCCCCTGCTCTACCAGCTGAGCTATGGGCCCTTGCGAGACGGGGCGTGTTCTATCACCTCCGCCGTCGGGCGGGAAAGTCAGAACCGGCGGGCGAGGCTGATGGTGGCGCAGGACCGCGCTGGCCGCTGCGATGAGCGGCGACGGGAGTGATAAAGTTCCGCCCGCGATGGCGACCGATAGCCGGGGAGCGGCACCCGCCACGGACGTCGCGGCCGTGGTCGTCGGCGCCGGGCCGGCGGGGCTGGCCAGCGCGGCGTGCTTGAAGAGGCGTGGCATCGATGCGGTGGTCCTGGAGGCGGGGGCCGACGTCGGGACCTCGTGGCGCAACCACTATCGCCGGCTGCACCTGCACACGCCCAAGGAGCACTCGCACCTGCCGGGATTGCCCTTCGCCGCGGGCGTCCCGCGCTATCCGTCACGCGCGGAGGTCGTCGCCTATCTCGAGCAGTACGCGGCCGCGCACGCGATCGTGCCGCGCGCGAATGATCCGGTCCGGCGCATCGCCGGCGACGGCGACTGCCTGGCCGTCGACAGCGCGCGCGCCCGCTACCGCGCGCCCATCGTCGTCGTCGCGACGGGCTTCAACCGCGTGCCCAACCCGGACCCGCTGCCGGATCTCCCGCGCTTTCGCGGCGAGATCGTCCACGCCGGTCAATACCGTGACGGCGCGCCGTTCGCGGGCAAGCGCGTCCTGGTGGTCGGCGCCGGCAACACGGGGGCGGAGATCGCCCTCGATCTCGTCGAGCACGGCGCCTCGTCCACGCTGTCGGTGCGCTCGCCGGTGAACGTCGTGCCGCGCGACGTCCTCGGCATCCCCATGCTGGTGACGACCCTCCGCCTGCGCGGGCTGCCGACGAAGCTGGTGGACTTCATCGGACGCACGGTGGCGCGCCTCGTCTTCGGCAACCTGGCCCGCTTTGGCCTGCCGCGCCCGGCGCTGGGGCCGCTCTCGTCGGTGAAGCTGCGCGGCCGCATCCCGCTCATCGACGTCGGCACGGTGGCCGCCGTCAAGCGCGGCGCCATCACGGTCAAGCCGGCGCTGGCCGGATTCACCGAGAGCGGCGCGCGCTTCGTGGACGGTAGCGCGGGCGACGTCGACGCGGTCGTCATCGCCACCGGTTACCGTCCGGCGCTGGGCGACATCGTCGCCGTCCCGGGCGCGCTCGACGACGCCGGCTGCCCGCGTGGCTGGAACGCCGGCGCGGCCCACCCCGGTCTCTACTTCGTCGGCTTCAAGAACGTGGCGACGGGTCTCCTGCGCGAGATTGGCCTGCAGGCCGAAGCGGTGGCCGCCCACGCCGCCGCTCAGGCCGCCGGGCGCGCGGCCCGCCCCGGTTGAACGGCGGCGATGAACTTCAAGTTCGGGTGATCCTCGGCGGCCATGCGCATGGCCCACTCGTTGGCGAACAGCACCAGCGGGCGGCCCTCGACGTCCAGCACCGACGTCGTCGAGCCCGGGCGCTCGAAGCGGTTCAGCTCGACGGGCCCGCCCTCGATCCAGCGCGCGTGAACGTAGGGCAGGCGATCGAAGCCGACGCTGACGCCGTACTCGGATTTCAGGCGGTGCTGGATGACCTCGAACTGCAGCACGCCCACGGCGCCCAGCACGGGATCGCGCTCCAGGCGCGTGCGGTCGAAGAACAGCTGCACGGCGCCTTCCTCCGACAGCTGGTCCAGGCCCTTCTTCAGCTGCTTGCGCCGCAGCGGATCGGTCAGGCGCACGCGCACGAAGTGCTCGGGTGAAAAACGCGGGATGCCCTCGAACTCGCGCGGCGTGCCCACGCACAGCGTGTCGCCGATGCGCAGGTTGCCGGCGTCCCACAGGCCGATGATGTCGCCCGAGTACGCCTCGTCGATCAGCGTGCGCTCCTGTCCCAGGAAGTGCAGCGGTCGCGTCAGGGCCAGCGTCTTTCCCGTGCGGACGTGCAGCACCTCCATGCCGCGCGTGAACTTCCCGGCGCAGACGCGCAGGAACGCCACCCGATCGCGATGGTTCGAGTCCATGTTCGCCTGGATCTTGAACACGAACCCGGCGAACCCGGGCGCGTCCGCCGCCAGGTCGCCGGCCGTGGTGGCGCGCGCGCGCGGCGGCGGCGCCAGCTCGACGAAGCGGTCGAGGAAAGGTTCGACGCCGAAGTTGGTCATGGCGCTGCCGAAGAACACCGGCGTCACGCCGCCGCGCAGGAACAGGTCGCCGTCGAACGGGTTGCCGGCGGTCTCCAGCAGGCGGAGCTCGTCCAGGGTCTGGCGGTGGCGCGTCTCGCCGATGGTCGCGCGCAGCGCCTCGTCCTCCAGCGCGCCGACGGTCATCTCGGCCCGGCGCGCGCCGCCGTCGCTGCGGTCGAAGTGCAGCACCTCCTTGGCCCAGCGATCATAGACGCCGTAGAAGCTCTGCCCCGATCCGATCGGCCAGTTCACGGGCGTGCAGGGGATCCCCAGCACGCGCTCGATCTCGTCCAGGAGATCCAGCGGCTCCTTGCCGCCGCGGTCCATCTTGTTGATGAAGGTGATGATCGGGATGCCGCGCATGCGGCAAACCTGAAACAGCTTGATGGTCTGCGGCTCGACGCCTTTCACGCTGTCGATCAGCATGACGGCGCAGTCGGCGGCGGCCAGCGTGCGGTAGGTGTCCTCGGAGAAGTCGTTGTGGCCGGGCGTGTCCAGCAGGTTGATGCGGCGGCCGCCGTACTCGAACTGCAGCACGCTGGTGGAGATCGAGATTCCGCGCTGGCGCTCCAGCTCCATCCAGTCGCTGGTGACGGCGCGCCCGCGGTTCTGCTTGACCGACCCGGCGACGTGGATGGCGCCGCCGTACAGCAGCACCTTCTCGGTCAGCGTGGTCTTGCCCGCGTCCGGGTGCGAGATGATGGCGAACGTGCGGCGGTCGGCGACCTTCTTCGTCAGCAGCTCTGCGTCGGTGGGGGCGGTCATGGGCGGGGATCCTCTTCCTTCACTTTAATCCGGACGCAGCCCCGGTGGCAGCAAACGGCTGGGCGTGGCGGTCACGATCAACCACAGCTGGTGGGCGGCGCGCGTGGCGCCGATGTGGAACAGATGGCGGGATTCGTCGTCGGTGCCGAAGGTGCTGGCGTTGACGTCGACCAGCACGACGTAATCGAACTCCAGCCCCTTGGCTTGCCGGATCTCGCTGACGTCGATGCCGGGGCGGAAGGCAAAGTCCTGGGCGCGCACCCGCCGCAGCGACGGGATCTCGGCCCGCCGCAGCCCCTCGTAATAGCGGTCGGCCTGCTCGGGGTGGCGCGACAGCACGGCCACGGTGGCGCGCGGCTCGTTCTGGAACAGCGGGCGCAGCGCCTCGGCCAGGAAGGCGACCGCGGCGCCCGTGCCGGGAAAGCGGTGCGCCTCGACGGGGGCACCGTGGCGCGGCGCCGCCGGCGACTCGCCGAGGCGCCCGCCGGCGGCCAGCGGACCCATCGCGAAGCGGGCCACGTCCATGATCTCGCGCGTCGACCGGTAGGCGATGCGCAGCGGTTCGACGGCGACGGCGCCGCCCGACAGATCCAGCTGCCGCAGCACCGATCGCCAGTCGCCGAACCCGTTGTCCAGGAACAGCCGCTGCGCGGTGTCGCCCGCCAGCGTGACCGACCGCTGCGCCGTCGTCTCGTTGATCAGCACCGCCAGCTCCATCGGCGACAGGTCCTGCGCCTCGTCGACGAACAGGTGCGCAAGCGGGTGCTTGCTCCCGCGCAGAAGCTGGTGCGCGCGCAGCAGGATCGCCATGTCCAGCAGGTCGACGATCGGTCGCTCGTCTTCGACGCGCACGCCGTCGATGCCGATGTCGCCCCGGACATCGTCATCATCGGGCGATCCGTCGCGCGGATCGCTCTTCTCGCGAGGCTCGCCGGCGGCGACGACGGCGGCCACGCGTTCGGACATCAGGCGCAGCGCCTCCTCGACGTCGGCGGCGGGCAGCGGCGCCTCGACGTCACCGCCGATCGCCGCCAGCAGGGCGGGCCGATCGGTCAAGAGCTCCGCCCACAACTCGACGACCGCGCGGGAGGTCCGCGGCTTGCCTTCGCGCGCGCGCGTCTCCAGCAGCCGCAGCAGCGACGGGTGGCTCTTCACGCGCGTCACCACGGGCGGCGCGTCCTCGACCACCGTCGGACGCAGCCAGGGGATCGCCCGGCGCAGCGCTTTTTCGGCCCATTGCTGGAACGTCAGCACCTCCACCCCCGGCACGCCCAGCGCCGGCAGGACCTGCCCGATGTACGCCGCCAGCGCCGACCCGTACGTCACCACCAGCGTCTTGCGCGCCGGAAAGCGCTCCGGGTACGCGTAGGCCAGATACGCGATCCGGTGCAGCCCGACCGTCGTCTTGCCGCTGCCGGCGCCGCCCTGGATCGCCACCACGCCCGATCGCTTGCCGGTGATGATCTCGAACTGGCGTGGATCGATCAGGGCGGCGATCTCCGGCAGCCGGCGATCCAGCCGCTGCGCGCGCGTCGGCCCCGCGCCCAGCACGCCGCCGCCGCGCGCGCCACCCGGCCGCATGGCCGTCCCCTCGCCGCCGGCCAGCGCCGGGTGGGGGACATCGGCGCGCAGCCAGCCGCCGCCGTCCGGTTGCCGCGTCCAGACCCCTTGCGGCGCCGCCACGCGCAGAAGGCGCCCGCCCTCGATGGTCAGCGTGCGCCGGGCCAGCACCTCGCCCTCGACGGTGCGCGCGCCGAAGAGCTCCTCGAAGTCGCTGCCTTCTTCGTATCGGTAATAGAGCTGGCTGATGGGTGCGTCCCGCCAGTCGACGATGTTCACGCGCGCCGCCGGATCGACGAACGTCGCCCGCCCGATGCAGACGTCGCGCTCGATCGGCGCGCGCCCCTCGACCGCCTCGCGCACGCGCAGGTGGCCGAAGTAGGGCGAGCCTGGATCCACCAGCACGCTCTGCGCCTCGGCCCGGCGCAGCGAGATCCCTTGCAGGCGCTCCATCTGCGCCACCAGCGCGGCCACGTCCTCCAGGCGCGCCTCGCCGATCTCGTCGCGCAACGCGATCAGCTCCGCATCGGCGCGCGCTCGCGCGGTGATGGCCGGCGCGCCCACCCGCGCCGTGCCGCGCGTGCGGGTGGCGGCGGTGGCGCGCGCCAGGCTCTCCCGCACGCGCGCCAGCAGCCGCTCCTCCTCGGCGGCGATGGCCGGCACGGCGCCGCCTGGCTCGGCAGGCTCGCTCTCGGCGCGCGGTTCGTTCACGTCCATGCGGGATCGAAACTATAGCGCGGCGGTTGCGTTATTCTCGACGCCCATGCGTCGATCGTCCGCGCGGGGACACGCCGCGCTCGCCCTTGCCTCTACCATCGTGGCGCTGCTGGGTGTCGTCGCCGCGCGAGCGCAACCGATCAAGAGCCTGCACACGGGCGGCGACCCGCGCCTCGCGCCGTTGCACGCCTTCGAGGAGCAGCGGCGCCGCGCCACCGACTTTCGCACCTTGCCGACCGGCGACACCGCGACCGGGCCCGATCCGTTTCTGGTCCGCGCGCTGCCGCGCGCCGCCGCCGGCGAAGGCGAGGCCGAGCGTCTGGTCTCGATCCTGCGCGGCGCCAGCGAAATCGTGTTGCTCGCCTATCAGCCCGAGCCCGGCAAGGCTGAAGATGGAGGTGGAGTTGGAGGCGGAGGCGGAGCGTTGCGCGTCGTCGGCCGCGCGCCGACGCCGCGCGCACCGACCGGACTGACGGTGGCGGACGGCGGTGACGTCTTCGTCTCGTCGGAGCTGTCGCCGGTCATCGCGCGCTATCAGGTCGCGGGTGGCGAGCTGCGCCCCGCGGGGACGCTGACCGTCGCCGGCGTCCACGCCCTGCGCGACGTCGTCGCCGGTGCGCGCGGCGTCCTCTATGCAGCCGACGAAATCGGCGGGCAGTTGCTGACGCTGCGCCTCGACGGTGGCCGCGGCGCGACCGATCCGCTGCGCGCCGCCACGCAGGCCGCCACGGCCGTCGGCCACGGCCCGATTCACGTCGCCGTCGTCGGCCAGGTCCTGCTGGTCGATTGCTTGCTCGACCACAGGGTCGTCGCCTATCGCATCGGCGCCGATGGCGCGCCCGCCGGCGAGCTGGCCCGCGTCCAGCACGACGGCCCCATCTGGTCGTTCGACGCCGTCGCCGCCGATGCCGGCCACCTGTGGCTGGTCACGGGCGGCGTCGAGGATCACCCGCTCGATCGCTCGATCGGCTCGTTCGGCTACGTCGACTCGTTCGTCACCGTCTATCGCCTCGCCACCGACGCCGCCGCGCCGGCGCCGCCCGAACGCGTCGCGGTCACGAACGTCTCGGCGCTGGGCGTGGTCACGCCGAAGGTGATCCGCGCGAACACCGCGCACGACGGCGGCCTGCGCGTCGTGGTCACCGGCTATGGCACGGCGCCGCTGCTGACGCTGACCTGGCCCGCGCCCGGCGCGCAGGGCGACCCGGCCGTCGCCGCGCGCGAGCTCTTGCCCGGCACGACGTCGATGGCGATTCTCAGCGACGGATCGCTGCTGTTCGCCGACCCCTTGCTCGACGGCTGGGTCAGCGCCACGTCGGCGGGCGCCCGCCTCGTGTCCGCCCACGACGCCATGAGCCCGCCGCCCGCCGACACGCGCGATCCGCTGGATCGGGTCGGCGAGGCGCTGCTCTTCACGACGCTGATGGCGCCCTGGAACGTCTCCGACGGACCGCGCAGCCGCTTCACCTGCGAGACCTGCCACTTCGAGATGTACACCGACGGACGCACGCACCACACCGGCCGCGGCGACGTGCACGCCGTCACCAAGCCGCTGCGCGGGCTGTTCAACAACCGCCCGCACTTCTCGCGCGCCCTCGACGCCGATCTGACCTCCGTCGCGAACAACGAGTTCCGCGTCGCCGGCGCCAGGAGCGATCACGATCCCTGGTTCACCGTCTCCGCCGGCGACTTTCCGTGGCTGCGCGCGCTGGGCGTCACGCAGCCGTCGCTGCCGCCGCTGACCCTGCGCAAGGCGCTGATGACGGCGCTGATGCGCCTCGGCCACGCGCCCAACCCGGCGGCGACGCCGGGCGGCCACTTCACGGATCTCCAGCTCGCCGGCGCCCGGCTGTTTCGCGACCGCTGCGAGTCGTGCCACCAGGCGCGCCTGGCCAGCGATGACGCCGGCTCGCGCGCGCCGTTCGCCGCCTGGGAGTCGCTGGTGCTGTCCGCGACCGGTCCGCTGGTCTGGGGCCAGGCGGAATACCGGCAGACCGGTATCACCCCGTACGTGCACGAAAGCGGTGCCCGGATTCCTTCGTTGCGCAGGCTTTACAAGAAATTTCCGTATTTCACCAACGGCTCGGCA
The DNA here is from genome assembly GCA_035544495.1 of Polyangia bacterium. GTDB lineage: Bacteria > Myxococcota_A > Polyangia > Fen-1088 > Fen-1088 > DATKEU01. Next base: position 8,624 of record DATKEU010000458.1, read on the forward strand.
AGATCATTGACTGACCTCGTCACCCGGGCGCGCTTCGACGGCGCGTCGTTCTGGCACGACGCCTCTCCGGGAGGTCCTGCGGAGCAACGTCTCACCCGCGACGAGATCGATTCGCTGCGCGCCTTCCTGGACCTGCTGTGATCGCTTTGCTACCGTTTGGTCTCCCACGCCCGTGCAAGGAGGCCCCATGATCAAGCTCGCAATCCGAGTGGTTTTCGCCGTCGCTCTGGCCGGTTTTTCGACTTCCGCCCTGGTAGGCCCCGCCTTCGCCGAGGACAAGAAGGACGACAAGGCGCAGAAGGCCGACAAGGCCAACAAGAAGAAGAAGTCCGAGAAGAAGGACGAGGAAAAGAGCGGCTGGTAGGCAGGTTTGCGCCTGTGGGCGCGCTCGCCGGCCACCGGCGGGCGCTGCCGCGCGGGGCGATCACGGACGAGAGCTGTCGGGCCGGGACCGGAGCCGCCGCGCGCAGCCACCTCGAAAAATTGTTGGTGGCGGCTGAAAGCTTTTCCCGCTTTCCGGTCACCGTAGAGGTGGGCTTTTTTCGATGAAGAGGCGAGCCAAAACCATCTCCCGGGCGGGCCGCACGGTGGCGCGGGTTGCCATCGGTTCCGTTCGGGAGATTCGCCGGGCGCTGACCGTGGACGGCGACATCCGCAGCGATGTCCAGTTCCAGAATGACGTCAACGCCATCCTGGCAATCGTGGGCAGGCTGACGGCGCTGGGACCCGGTGGCGCGCAAAATGGCGACGAAACCGGCGACGAAACCGGCGACGAAACCGGCAAAGAAGCTGGCGAAGAAGACACCAAAGCAAACAGCGATCAGGACAGCGAGGACATCGCCATCGAGGTGACGCCGCTGCCCCAGCCCGCGCCGCCGCAGCCGGCTGCGGGCTCGGTTCGCGCGCCGGCCCGCGCGCGCCGCGACCGTCGACCGTGATAGACTGCGCGCGTGAAGCGGTCGATCACCGTGCAGATCGCCGGCGCGCGGTACGCGCTGAAGAGCGATGACGACGACCGCGTGGTGAAGGCGCTGGCCGCTTACGTCGACAGCAAGATGCGCGAGGTGCAAAAGACCGCGCGCACGCCCGACACGCAAGCGGTCGCCGTGCTGACCGCGCTGCAGATCGCCGAAGAGCTCTTCACGGAGCGCGAGCAGGCGAGTGAACTGCGGAAAAGCATTCGCGAAAAGAGCCAGTCCTTGCTTGACTACCTGGAGAGAGAAGCGCGATTATAACCGCCCCCGCTTGGGTAACCGTTTGCTTCACGGCGAACGTCGCTTTCGATGACTGGATTTTCCGAGCAGCCTTCCTCGCCCGCGCGCGATCGCCTGATCGCGTCCTTGACGTTCGAGAATCCCGCGTCGATGTGACGTCGCCTGGTGCGGATGGGCCCATCTGTCAACGATGGATCCTTCATCCACATCCCCCGACCAACTGCAGATCGAAAAACGCGCCCTCCGCAAGGACATGGCGGAACGTCGCCAGCGCCTGGCCGCGGCCGAGGTGAAGCGGCTGTCCGTCCTGGCGTCGGCGCGCCTCGCCGAGGTGCCGCCCTTCGCGGGCGCGGCGGCGGGCGCCACCATCGCCGGCTTTGTCGCCATCGACGCCAAGGGCGAGGCCGACCCGGCGGCCGCGCTGGCGGCGGCCCGGTTGCGGGGCGCGGTGGTGGTCTACCCGCGTATCGCGGCCACGGACGGCAAGGCGCCGCGCCTGCGCTTTCATCGCGCCGACTCGGCCGGCGATCTGGTCCCCGGCCCTTACGGCGTACGCCAGCCGGCGCCCTCCTGTCCCGAATTGCCGCTCGAGCGGATCGACGTGATGCTGATGCCGGGCCTGGCCTTCGACCTCACGGGGCGGCGCCTGGGTCTGGGCGGCGGCTATTACGACGAGGCGACAGCGTGGCTGCGGCGGAGCGCGGGCGGCGCGCGCGCGGTGCTGATCGGCTTCGGCTTCGACGTTCAGATCGTCCCGCGCTGTCCGGCGGGCGGCGGCGACGCGGTGGTTGACTGGGTGGTGACCGATCAACGCGCCACGCGCTGCGGAGGCGCGCCTTGATCTCGATCGGCATCGTCGTCCCCCTGCTGGCGGCCCTGTTCGTGGTCGCGTTGCTGCTCGGGCGATTGCTGCGGCCGGCGGCGCTGCCGCAGACCGAGGAGGAGAAGCGCCGGCTCATCGAGGCGGCCAAGGCCGAGGCGGAGTCGTTGAAGCGCCAGGCCGCGCTGGATGCCAAGGAGCAGGCGCAGAAGGCGCGCGCCGACGTCGACGCCGAGTTGAAGGCGCGCCAGCTGGAGCTGGAAAAGCGTCAGGGCGAGCTGGCGACGCGCGAGCGCGGCCTGGAAAAGAACGAACGCGACCTGCGCCACCAGGAGGACGAGCTGCGGCGGCAAGAGAAGCAGATCGCCGGGCGCGAGTCAGCCGCCGAGGCGGCGGCGCGCGCGGCGGCCGTCCAGGCGGCCGACGCCAAGACGCGCCTCGAGAAGGTGGCCGGCATGACCTCCGTCGAGGCGCGGGCGCAGCTTCTGGCCGAGCTGCGCGAGGACGCGCGGCGATCGATCTCGGACGAGGTGAAGAAGATCGAGGACGAGGCGCGCCTGGAGGCGGTGGAGAAGTCGAAGACCATCATCTCGGCGGCCATCCAGCGCCACGCCGGCGAGTACGTCGCCGAGCGGACGGTGGCCACGGTGCCGCTGCCCTCCGACGACATGAAGGGGCGCATCATCGGGCGCGAGGGGCGCAACGTGCGCGCCCTGGAGGCGGCCACCGGGATCGATCTCATCATCGACGACACGCCGGACGCGGTGGTCATCTCCTGCTTCAACCC
>DATKEU010000459.1:0-12100 GCA_035544495.1 Polyangia bacterium
GTTCGGCGTCGACGACGAACAGCCGACCGAGATCAGCCCGATGATTAACCCGATGCGAGGGAGCAAGGCGGCACGAGAAAGCATGGTGCGCTCCAATCCGGGGGCGCCCTTGGCGCCGGCCCATCCAGCTATGTTTATCGATACGAGACGGAAGAATCAACCCCCTGAGTTCCCGCAGCAGGAATTCCAGCCCTTTGGCTGTCGCGCCGTCAATGGACGCAGCGCACCTGGTTGGCCGCGGAAAGGTCGGGGTTAGTGGTGTTGCCGCTGCTGAAATCGACGGCCCAGGCATAGATGTCCGCGGCAACAGGCGAGGAGGTCCAGAACACCCCGGCCGGCGTGTTCGGAAAGGCCTGCGGATCGATCGTGGCCGGCGACTGGCGATCGTCGACCAGCGTTTGCAGCTCGGTCATGCTGGGCAGACGCCAGGAGCCGCCGAGGCCCGCGCAGTACGTCTTGGCGTCGGCCCACGCGCGCGGCTGCGGCGCAGGCGGTTGCTGCCAGGTCAGCTGCGTCGCCAGGTCCATGATCTCGCCGGCGGCGGCTGCCATGTAGCGTTGCGGGAAGCAGTGCATCGCTTCGGCCGGTACCGAGACGCAGCGGGCGTGGCCCTGGTCCGAGACATCGTCGTAGTCGGAGTAGCCGATGTCGAAGGAGACGCTCCAGGCGCTCATCGGATTGCTGAGATTGGGCGACGAGGTCCAGAAGACCGTGCCCGGCGTGTTGGGGAAGGCCGCCCCATTGATGGTGGGACCGGGGTTCGGCACCGTGAAGTCGACAAGCGAGACGAGCTCGATCCGGGTGGGCAAGCGCCACTTCGGCGCGCGCGTGGCGCAGTAAGCGACCGCGTCGGCGCGCGCCAGCATCATCGCGCTGGCGTCGTGATCCCAGATCAGCCCGGTCACGAGGTCGGTCACGGTGCCGTCGCCGTTGTCGTGGTACGACGCCGGATGCGGCAGGCCCACGCTGGCCGGGTTCGGCATGACGAACCCGCACGCGGCGCTGTTCGCGGCGTCGGTCTGCGTGTCGGTGGACTCGACGTCGGTCGTTGCGGCGTCGGTGTGCACATCGGTCTGCCCGACGTCGGTCGCTCCGGCGTCGGGCGCGCCGGTGTCGCCATGGCCGCCATCGGTCGGCCCCGCGTCCGAGGAGGTGCCGGCCGCCGACGAGCACGCCGCGCAGGCAGCGGCGACGAGAACGGGCGCGATGCCCCGCGCCAGCCGACAACCGCGAGACCGAGCTCCGCTGTTTGGGTCTTTCAAAAAAAGCTCTCTGTCACTCATGCCAAACCGAGGGCAAGACACACGCCGAAACGCAAACGGTAGGCGCGACGCCACTCTGATAGTCAGCGAGCGGTTCGAAGATACTGGCGCCGCGTCGTCGATGCCGAGGCACCGTATCATTGCACGCAGTCGCCCCCCGTCAATCGATTTCCGCCCGGAACTGGTCTAGCTTCGGGCTGAAGGAAAGTTTCGTTCACCGGCGTCATCGAGATGGACGAACGACATGGACGAACGATCGATCGAAAGCCTGACGGCAATTGAAAGCCTGACGGCGGCGGTGCGCCACCGGCGGCGGCCGCGCGGGATCGCGGCGGCGCTGATGTCATTCGGCGGCGACGGCGCCCCCGACTTCGAAAGCTTCGCCGCCGAGCTTCGCCGCATCGAAACCGCCGGCCTGCGGGCGGCGGTCAACATGGACACCGGTTACGTCCAGCGCCTGTCGCCCGCCGAGCGCGCGCGGGCCCTGGCGGCCGCCCGCCAGTCGCTGCCGCCGGCGGGCGGCAGCCAGCCGGCCTTCGTGGCGGGCGCCTTCGTCGACGAGGGGCCGGGGCCGCTGCTCGATCGCTACCGCCGCGAGATGGACGCCGTCGAGCGGGCGGGCGGCCAGCCCATCCTGTTTCCTTGCCGCGAGCTCGGCGCGCTGGAGGAACCGGCGGTCGTCGAGCTCTTCGCCCGCGCCACGGACGGCCGCCCGCCCGCGCTGCTGTTCGAGCTGGGGGAGATGTTCGTTCCCTACGGCCGGATCTACACGCTGGACACGTTCGCGGCGCTGATGGACCTGCCCGGCGTGGCGGGGCTCAAGCACTCGTCGCTGGATCGCCGGGCGGAGTGGGCGCGCCTGGCGCTGCGCGATCGCCGGCGGCCCGACTTTCGCCTGTACACGGGCAACGATCTGGCGATCGACATGGTGATGTACGGCAGCGATTACCTGCTGGGCCTGGCGGCGTTCCACCCCGAGGCCTTCGCCGCCCGCGACGCCCGCTGGCAGGCGGGCGATCCGCGCTTCTTCGCCCTCAATGATCTGTTGCAGTACCTGGGCGCGTTCGCGTTCCGCCCGCCGGTGCCCGCCTACCGGCACGCGGCGGCGATGTTCCTCGGCCTGCGCGGCCGCATCGCCAGCGACCGCCCGCCCGCCGGCGCGCCGGCCCGGCCCGAGAGCGACCGCGCCGTGCTGGCCGACCTGCTGGAGCGAATCGACGCGGAGCTGGGGCGTTGACCGCGCCGGCGCGGCCGCGGCCGCTGGGTGCGCTCAAGACCCTGGCCGCGTTCCGGGCCCACCTGCAGGCGCAGGGCGTGGCGCTGGGCTGCGACGAAGCGGTCGAGGTCGGCCCCGGCGCGCCGCTGGCGCGCGCCCACCGCCTGGGCGACGGCCGGCTGATCGGCAACCGCTTCTGCATTCACCCGATGGAGGGGTGGGACGGCACGCCCGACGGACGCCCGAGCGAGCTGACACGGCGGCGCTGGCGGCGCTTTGGCGAGAGCGGCGCCAAGCTGATCTGGGGCGGCGAGGCGGTGGCGGTGCGCGCCGACGGCCGCGCAAATCCGAACCAGCTTTGCCTCGATCGCGCGACGGCGCCGTCGCTGGGCGCGCTGCGCGACGAGCTGGCGGCCGCGCACCGCGTCCGTCATGGCGGCGACGGCGATCTGCTGGTGGGGCTGCAGCTCACGCACTCGGGGCGTTTCAGCCGGCCGGCGCCGGGGCCACCCCAGCCGCGTCCCGCGCAGGCGCATCCGGTCCTCGATCGGCGTTTTCCCGATGGCGTCGCCGTTCGCGTCTTCAGCGACGACGAGCTCGACGCGCTGGCGGAGACGTTCGTCGACGCCGCCGTGCTGGCCGCCGACGCCGGGTTCGCCTTCGTCGACGTCAAGCATTGCCACGGGTACCTGGGCCACGAGCTGCTCGGCTGCCACACGCGCCCCGGCCGCTATGGCGGCGCGCTCGCCAACCGGATGCGCTTCCTCGAGCTGGTGGTGAGCGGCATCCGCCGGCGTGCCCCCGCGCTGGGGATCGGCGTGCGCGTCAGCGCCATCGACGTCGTCCCCTTCGCGCGCGGCCCCGACGGGCGCGGCGTTCCCGAGCCGGTGGCGCTGCCGTACCTCCACGGCTTTGGCGTCGACGCCGGCCGGCCGACCGAGCCGGATCTGCGCGAACCGATCGCTTTTCTGCAGCGCGTGCGCGACCTCGGCATCGAGCTCGTCAACATCACGGCCGGCAGCCCGTACTACAACCCGCACCTGCAGCGCCCGGCGCTCTATCCGCCTTCGGACGGGTACGATCCGCCCGCCGATCCGCTGCACTTCGTGGCGGCGCAGATCGCCGCCACGGCGGCGCTCAAGCGCGCTGTCCCGGAGCTGTTCGTCATCGGCACCGGTTACAGCTATCTGCAAGAGTTCCTGCCCGCCGTCGCCCAGAACGTGATCCGCACGGGCGGCGCCGACGCGATCGGCATCGGCCGGCTGGCGCTGTCCTATCCCGATTTTCCCGCCGACGTCCTCGGTGGCCGGCCGCTCGATCGCCATCGGCTCTGCCGCACGTTCAGCGACTGCACCACCGGCCCGCGCAACGGCCTGCCGTCCGGCTGCTACCCGCTGGATCCCTTCTACAAGGAGCGACCGGATGCCGTTCGTGTCAAAGCCCTGCGCCCGCGCGCCGGGACGGGCGCGGAGACGTGACGGCGCGGCACCAACGGACCTCCTCACCCCGACCCTCTCCTCGGCTGCCGCGGAGGAGAGGGAGATCAGAGGCGGATCGACCGCTCAAAATTTCCTGCGACGAGGTTGCTCGAGGCCGCTCGATGCGCTCAGGCCATTCCCAGGAGCTGGTAGATGAGATGGGTGTAGTGGCCGAAGCGCTCGCTGGTGCGGAGGTCCAGCGTGCGCGGGCGCGGCAGGTCGACGGCGAAGTTGCCCGCCATGCGCGCGGGCCCGGCGGTCAGGACCACCACGCGCGTGCCGAGAAAGACCGCCTCGGCGACCCCGTGCGTGACGAAGACGACGGTCTTGCCCGACTGGCTCCAGATCCGTTGCAGCTCGAGGTTCATCTTGTCGCGCGTCAGCGCGTCCAGCGCGCCGAAGGGCTCGTCCATCAGCACCAGCTTCGGATCGTGGATCAGCGCGCGCGCGATGGCCGCGCGCTGCTGCATGCCGCCCGACAGCTGGTAGGGATAGTGATCCTCGCAGCCATCGAGGCCCACGAGAGCGAGCAGCTCGCGCGCGCGCGTCCGGCTTGCCGCCGCCGGCAGGCCCAGGATCTCGGCGGGCAGCAGCACGTTGTCGAGGATGCGGCGCCACTTCAGCAGCACCGGCGCCTGGAACACCATTCCCACGTCGCGCGCCGGATCGAACGCGTGCGCCGCCGATCCGATCGCCACCTCGCCGCCGTCGGGCGCCTGCAGGCCGGCCAGGATCTTCAGCAGCGTGCTCTTGCCGCAGCCCGAGGGGCCGACCAGCGCCACCAGCTCGCCCGGCATCACGTCGAAGGTGGCGTCCGAGATGGCCAGGTGCTCCTCGTCGCCGTGCCGGTAGACCTTGCGCACGCCCCGCAGGTGAATGAACGGCTCAGCCAACGCGCGCGTCCCGCGGGATCAGCCAGCGTTCCAGGCCCATGACCAGCCCGTAAAGCGCCACGCCCAGCAGCGTGATGAGGACGACCGCCATGAACATCGCGGGCGTGTCCAGCGTGACCTGCACCTGCAACATCAGATAGCCGAGGCCGCGGTCCGATCCCAGGAACTCGCCGACGATGGCGCCGGCCACCGCGAGCACCACGGCCACCTTCATGCCGGCGAAGATGTAGGGCAGCGCGCCCGGCAGCTGGATCTTCGTGAACAGCTGCCAGCGCGAACCGCGCAGCGCCCGGACCAGATCCAGCAGCTCGGGCTCGATCTCGCGCAGCCCGCGCGCCGTGGTCATCAGGATGGGAAAGACGCAGATGGAAAAAGCGATCAGCGTGTTGGGAAAGACGCCGTACTTGAACCAGACGATGATGATGGGGCCCAGCGCCACTTTGGGGACCATGTTCAAAGAGACCAGGACCGGCATCAGGAACGACGCCAGAACCTTCGACCAGGAGAACAGCAGCGCCAGACCCACGCCCACCACCAGCGCCAGGAAATACCCGCCGAAGATCTCCGCCGACGTGGTGGCGACGTTCCCCCACCAGTTGTAATTGCCCGCGCCCAGCGCCCGCGCCGTGTCCATGGGCGACGGCAGGACGAAGCGCGGCAGGTGCCCGAGCTTGACCAGCAGCAGCCACACCAGCACCAGGGCCAGGTGCGCCACCACTCCGGGGGCGTAGCGCCCGAGCCCCAGCCGATCGCCGCCCGTGTTGCGCCGGTCGCGCCGATCCATGACCCCTCGTAGCCCAGGCGGTCGGGGCCCGTCAAATGCGGCCGGCCCACGCTCGCCCGCATTGACGGGCTTCGGGGCGCGCCGTTAGCATCGGAAAGTTCGCCCCCCGCCATCCGCAAAGCCGACGAGGAGGAGTCCATGAACGCTCGCTCGTTTGTCGTCGCTGCGGTTTCGCTCCTGCTCTGCGCTGCCCCCGGCGCGACGCCGGCGGCGGCCGCCGCCGAGAAGATCGACTTCATCTTGAACTGGGTGCCGGGAGGCGACCACGCGCCGTACTACTACGCGAAGAAGATGGGGTGGTACGCGCAGAGAGGGATCGATCTCAACCTCGAGCCTGGCAAGGGATCGGCGCTGGCCGTGCAGAAGGTCGGGGCGGGCGTCAACCCGCTGGGGCTGGCGGACATGGGAAACGCCCTGGTCGCGCGCGGAAAAGGCGCGGACGTCGTCGGCGTGTTCAACGTCTTCGCCAACTCGCCGCAGGGGCTCTACTGGCTCAAGAGCTCGGGGATCAAAGGCGTCAAGGACCTGGCCGGCAAGAAGATCGGCAACCCGGCGGGCGACGGGGCGCGCGCGATGTGGCCGGCGCTGGCCAAGGCCAACGGCGTCGATCCCAACTCCGTCACCTGGGTGAACATCGACGGCAACGCCAAGCTGGCCGCGCTGAAGAGCAAGTCGATCGACGCCACCACGGCCTTCTACAACCTGCACCACATCTTCAAGCGCGAGCTGGGCGACGACATGGGCTTCGTCGCCTGGCGCGACGCCGGCATCAACCCGTACGGAAACTCCGTCATCGTCAACGGCGAGTATCTGAAGAAGAACAAGGCGGTGGTGGCGGCCTTCGTCAAGGTCACGCAGAAGGCCTTCGCCGCCTGCGTCGCCGATCCCAATCCGTGCATCGACGCGCTGGTCGAGGCCAACGGCGCCCTCAAGGCCGACAACGAGCTCTCCAACTGGGCCCTGGACGAGGAGCTGATGACCGACAAGCACTCGCGCGCGACACTCGGCATCCACGACGACGCCCGCATGAAGGCCGACTACAAGCTGGTCAGCGAGTTCGTGGGGGTGGAGAAGCCTTTTGACGTCAGGACGGCCTACACCAACGAGTTCCTCGACCGCTCGATCAAGATGAAGAAATAAAGAGATAGTCCGTCGCGAGCGGGCCCGGCCGGAGGTTGCTGCCGGCGATGAAATTCGACCCGACCGGTTTTACACCCCGTCCGCCCCTCGCGTGGGCGCCTCGCTGACCCGCGCCGACACGTCGTGCGATCTCGGCCTGTTCTGCGGCGTTCAGTCGCTGGACCGGGGCGTCCAGCGCCAGGGCCGAAATGGCCGATCACGGCCGCGACGGCGCCGGCACGGAACTGGCAGTCCAGCGCTGATCGGATGGCGCTGCTCCCGCCTCAGGTTCCCTGTCTCAACTGCCGAAAGCAATCGGGTATCGCTCTTCCAGCGGTGAGAGGACCGATGAGATCGCCACCGAAACCCGGCCCAGTGTCCCGAACGGCATTGCTGGTCACTGTCAGCGCTATCTGTGTGCTCGCCGCGCCGGCCGCGCGCGCTCAGTCTGTCGGCGATCGCCTGCGCCTGGGCGTCGAAGGGGGCGCCGGCACCATGATCTCGTCATACCAGCGCAGCGACCTGCAGTACGGCGGCAACGTCCAGGGCGCGATCTTCGGCGGCCTGGCGATCACCGAATCGCTGACGGCCGAGCTGGCGGTGCGCAACTGGTGGTTTCCGTCGAACCTCGGTTACGGCCGCGGCACGCTGATCGGTCCCGGCGCGCGTTACTGGTTCCTGGACGGCGCGCGCGGCGCCGCCTTCGCCAACGCCGATCTCGGCGTGGGGATCAACGGCGACACCGCGCGCTTCATGTTCGATCTCGGCGCCGGTTACGTGTTCCACGTCAGCGGGCCGATCGACCTCGGCCCCGTGCTCCGCTATGGCGAGGTCGTGGCGGGCGGCGGCGACACGCCCAGCGACGCGCGCTTCTGGTCGCTGGGGATCACCGTCGGATTCCGCGCCGACCGATGGTCGCGCGAGACAACAACGCCGTCGCCCGCGCCCGCCGTATCGACGCCCGCCCCGCCGCCACGCGCGCGCGCCGTCGCAGCCGCGCCCGTCCGGCCGGCCGATCGTGATCAGGACGGCGTCGACGATCTGCACGACGCCTGCCCCGACGTCGCCGCCGGTCCCACGCCCGACCCCGAAAGGGCCGGCTGCCCCGACGGAGACCAGGACAAAGACGGCGTGGCCGACCACGCCGATCAGTGCCGCGCCGAGGCCAAGGGCCTGCACCCGGATCCGGCGCGCGCCGGCTGCCCGCTGCCCGACCGCGATCGCGACAGTGTCCCCGACGGCGAGGATCACTGCCCCGACAAGCCGGGCGCGCCCAACCCCGATCCCAAGCTGAACGGCTGCCCCGGCCTGGTGAAGGTCGCCGCCGGGAAGATCGAGATCAACCGCCCGGTCTTCTTCGCCACCGGCGAGGATCGGATCCTTCCGAAGAGCTTCCCGGTTCTGCTGGCGGTCGCCAACGCGCTGAAGCTGACGCCCGAGATCCACACGGTCGAGATCCAGGGCCACACCGACGCCCAGGGCGGCGGCGAGAAAAACCAGGACCTCAGCCAGCGCCGCGCCGGCAGCGTGCGCAGCTGGCTGGTCCAGCACGGCGTCGACACTCTGCGCCTGCGCGCCCGAGGGTTCGGCGACTCGCATCCCATCTCCACCAACAAGACCGCGCAGGGACGCAGCACCAACCGGCGCGTGGAATTTCTGATCGTCGACCCCGCACCGGACTCCATCAGCTGAAAGGCACCTTTCCATGCGCGCGCAACGCTCGGCTGTCGCCCTCCTGATTCTTCTCGGCGCCATCGCGCCCGCCTGCGGCGGCCGATCGCTCACCAGCACCACCACCACGCCCGACGCAAGCGGCACCGGCGGCAAGGGATCCGACGCGGCGGCGGGGAGCGCTGGCGGCGACGCGCGCGGTGATGGCGCGCAGGGCGGGTCGGGCGGCGGCGGCGCCGGCACGGACGGCGGCGCGGGCGGTGCGGGCGGCACGGCCGGAACCGGCGCGGGCGGCGCGAACAGCGACGGCGGCGGCGACACTGTCAGCGACGGCGCGACCGGAACGGGCGGCGCGGGCGACGGGGGCGCGAACCCCGACGGCAACCCGGCCCGTGACGGCGGCCAGCCGGTCAGCTGCGGCGGTCCCGGTCAGGCCTGCGCCAGCGCCAGCGGCTGCTGCTCCGGCCAGTGCGACATGACGTCGCATACGTGCGCGGTGAACATCGGCGCCTGCACGGCCGCTGGCGGCGCCTGCACGACGACGACGGCCTGCTGCAGCGGCGCCTGCGTGGGCGGCCACTGCGGCGCCAGCATTTGCAAGTCGCTGGCCCAGACCTGCGCCAGCGACGGCGAGTGCTGCAGCAGCAACTGCGTCGGCGGCGCGTGCGCCGCGGTGGCGGGCGGCGGCGGCTGCACCACGCTCGGCAACAGCTGCACCAGCAACGGGCAGTGCTGCTCGGGCAACTGCCAGGGCGGTCGCTGCACCGGCTCGGGCGCCACCTGCGCGTCGGAGAACGACATCTGCTTCCAGAACAGCGACTGCTGCTCCAGCTCTTGCCTGATCGCGACCGGCAAGACCGCGGGCGTTTGCCAGACCTTGAAGGCAACCGGGTCGGGCAACTGCTCTGTCGACGGGCAGGCGTGCACGGGCGGCACCACCTGCTGCAGCCGGCTGTGCGCCGAGACCGCCACCGGCGGCCACATCTGTCAGGTGGCCAGCGGCTGCCGCGTCGTCGGCGATCTCTGCGGCAAGGATACCGACTGCTGCGGCGGTCCCGTGGGCGGCCCCGGCTCTGGCAACATCACCTGTCAGATCATCGCCGGCACCAACCCGCCCATCGGCACCTGCAGCAACCCCCAAAGCTGCAACCCGCAGGGCGACGTCTGCGGCGGCACGGGCAGCGGACAGGTCAACGCGCGCCAGGATTGCTGCGACTGCGCGCCGCCCAAGTTCAACTGCTGCAAGCCCGACTCGAACGGCGTGAACCGCTGCTACGGCACGCCGACCACCAACCCCGGCGACTGCAAGACCGGCTACACCGGCCAGCCGCCCTGCTGCATCGCCGCCGGCCAGCAGTGCGCGTTCTCGTCGGAGTGCTGTGGCGGCACGCCGTGTCTGCCCGACGCGCAGGGCGTCCTGCGCTGCGCGGCTCCGCGCTGCGTCCCGCTCAGCGGCGCCTGCACGTCGACGGGCGATTGCTGCGCGGGCGGCACCTGCAACCTGACGCCGGGCGCGCTGGCCGGCACCTGCGCTTCGTCGGCGCCGCCCCCGTTGCCCAGCGACGGCGGCGTCGTCTGTCACGGCGCCGGCGACAACTGCGCGGCCGGCGGCGACTGCTGCCAGGGCCTGATGTGCTTGATTCCTGCCGGCGGCACGCAGGGCGTGTGCGGCAACGCCTCGCCGCCGCCTTCGGATGGCGGCGGCGGCGGCAGCGGCGGCGAGGACGGCGGCAACGGCAGCGGCGGCGCGGGCGGCACCGACGCGGCGCCCATGTGCGTGATGGGCGGCGGCGACTGCCAGAGCAGCGCCGCGTGCTGCGCCGGCTTGACCTGCCTCATCCCCACCGGCGCGCAGACCGGCGTCTGCGGCGTCCCCCCGCCGCCCAGTTGCTCCACTTCGGGCCAGGCTTGCGCCACCAAGTCGGACTGCTGCGGGACGCTGCAATGCTTCGCCCCCGGCGGCACCGGCACCACCTGCGGCGCCGGGCAGACGGGCTGCTCCTGCTACGTCCTCGTCTTCTAGCGACCGCTCAGGCGTGCAGCGCGGCCGCGGCCTTCTCGGCGCGCTCCAGGCGGCGGTTGACCTCGTCCCAGTTGACGTTCTTGAAGAAGGCGTCGATGTACTTGCCGGCCGCCGAACCGTAATCGATGGCGTAGGCGTGCTCGTACATGTCCATCACCAGAAGGGGCGCGGCGAACGACAGCGCTTGCGAGTGTCCGCCCGACCAGTACGTCCGCAGATCGCCCGAGTGAAAGTTGAAGTCCAGCACCGCCCACCCGCTGCCCCCGCCCAGGCTGTTTCCCACCGCGCGGAAATGCTCCTCCCAGCGCCCGAAGCCGCCATGGCCCGCGGCCAGGCGCTTCTCGATCGCGCCGCCCGGCTTGCCGCTGCCGCCCAGGTTGCCGAAGTAGTGCTCGTGCAGGATGGCCGAGTTGGTGAAGGTCAGCTCGCGTTCCTTGAGGCCGCTCACGACGAAGGGCGGCGTGTCCTTGGTGACGCCGGCCAGGCTCTCCTCGACCTTGTTCAGGTTCTTCACCGCGCCGGCATAGTTGTTGTCGTGGTGCGAGACGATCATCCGCTCCGATAGGCCGGCGAGCTTCTTGGGATCGAACGGCAGCGGCGCGACGGCATGCTTGCCGGCGAACACCGGCGAGGCGCCGCCGCCCGCGGTGCCCGCATGAGGATCGGCGGGCTCCGCCCTGGCAACATTTTCCTTGGTGGTCGCGATCAGGACCGGCGCGCCGACGGCGATGCCGGCCAGCACTTCACGCCGAGAGATGGACATGGCAGCCTCCTTTTCTTGTCGGCGCCAAAGATCGAACGATCCGACGCCGCGCAAACATTCGGCCTCCGCGCGATCGCTGTCAAGCACCTGCGCCGCGGAGCGTGTCGTCCAAGACAACCACGATGACCGACGCGCGCAAGCTGCTCTGCACGCGCGCCGTCCGCGGCCTGGCGGACGGCGTGGTCAGCGTGGCGCTGGCCGCCTATTTGACGGAGATCGGATTCTCCGCGCTCCAGGTCGGCGCGGTCGTCACCGGAACGCTGCTGGGATCGGCGGCGCTGACGCTGGCCGTGGGCCTGCTGGGATATCAGCTGTCGCGACGGCGCATCTTGCTGGCGGCGGCGGCGCTGATGGCGGTCACGGGCATCGGCTTCGCCGGCCTGACGGCGTTCTGGCCCCTGATGATCGTCGCGGTGGTGGGAACGCTGAACCCCTCCGGCGGCGACGTCAGCCTTTTTCTTCCGACGGAGCAGGCAGCGCTGGCCGACACCGCCGCCGGGCACGCCCGGACCCGCGCCTTCGCCTGGTACAACCTGGCCGGCACCTTCGCGGGCGCGCTCGGCGCCCTGCTGAGCGGCGTCCCGTCGCTGGTCGCCGCCCGCCGCGGCCTCTCGCTGGTCGCCGCCGATCGCGCGGTCTTCGTAGGCTACGCCGCATGCGCGCTCGGCGCCGCGCTGGTCTATCGCACGCTCTCCCCTGCCATCGAGGTCCATGCAACGGCGGGCGCGACCCGGCCGCTCGGCGATTCGCGCGCCGTCGTGCTCCGCCTGGCCGCGCTCTTCAGCCTGGATTCGTTCGGCGGCGGCTTCGTCGTCCAGTCGCTGCTGGTGCTGTGGCTCTATCGGCGATTCCAGCTCGACCAGCAAACCACCGCCGCCATCTTCTTCGCGA
>DATKEU010000460.1:0-5939 GCA_035544495.1 Polyangia bacterium
GCGTTGCCCAGCGTGGCCAGGCGGATCTTCTCGTACAGCTTCAGCTTGGTGAAGTCGATGATCGGGCTCTTGCGCTTCTTGGCGGCTTCGTCGACGGGCAGCTTGGCGACCGCCTCCTCGTCGGCGGCGTGGGCCAGCGCGGCGCCGAACGTGGCGTCGGCGCCGGCGGCGCTGGCCGCCTGGGGATCGGCGGCCACCGCCGCCGCGACCTCGTCGAAGGCGGGGATGCCGTCCACGCGCACGCCGGCGCGCGCGCAGGCGGCGACGCCCTGGTTCACCGCGGCCATCGGCGCGCGCGGATTGGCGAACAGCCGGGCGAGAATCTCGGGCGTGCGCGCGATGCGCTCGTGCGCGGCGGCGATCAGGGCCGCACCGGCGGCGTCGGCGGCGCCCGCCCACTCGGCGACGGCGGCGTCGGGCGTGGCGGCATCGCGCAGGCGCGCCGCCAGGTCGGACGGCGCGGCGCCGCCGTCAGCGGTTGCGGTCATAGATCAGCGCCAGCCCCTGCAGCGTCAGCATGTCGTCGCACTCGACGATCGACTTCGCTTCCTTGGCGATGAGCGGCGCCAGGCCGCCCGTGCCGACGACGTGGGGCGTGAAGTCTACCTCGCTCTTGATGCGGGCGACGATGGCGTCGACCAGGCCGGCATAGCCGAAGACCAGCCCGGCCTGGATGCTGGCGACCGTGTTGCGCCCGACGGCGTTCCGCGGGCGCGCGATCTCGACCCGCGGCAGCTTGGCGGTGGCGTGATAGAGCGCGTCCGCCGACACCAGCAAGCCGGGCGCGATCACGCCGCCCGCGTATTCACCGCGCGCCGTGATGACGTCGAAGGTGGTGGCGGTGCCGAAGTCGACGACGATCGCCCCCTGCGGCCAGCGCTGGTGCGCCGCCACCGCGTTGACGATGCGGTCGGCGCCCACCTCGCGCGGGTTCTCGTAAAGGATCGGCATGCCGGTCTTGGTCCCGGGGCCGACGATCAGCGGTTCGACGCGCAGGTGCCGCTTGCACAGCTGCTCCATCGGGAACAGCGCCGGCGGCACCACCGACGAGATGGCGACGGCGCGGATGACGCCCAGGTCCAGGCCCGCCAGCTCGAACAGCTGCGCCAGCAGCGCGGCGTATTCGTCACCCGTCCGCGAGGCGCGCGTCTCCAGCCGCCAGTCGGCGCGCAGGCGTGCGCCCTCGAACAGGCCCAGCGCGACGTTGGTGTTGCCGATGTCGATCGCCAGAAGCACGCGCGCCCATCATAGCAGCGGTTGTGGCTCCGGCGGTCATGGCTGCTGGCGCCCGTCCCGGGTACCATGGCGCGCCGAATGGTCGTGCCGCCCTCCCCGCCGCCTGCGCCGGCCACCGGCGCGCCCGTGGCGGAGGCGCGGCCGACCCTGCCGCGCCGGCTGCGGACGCTGGGGCTGCTGCTGGGATTCGCGGCGTCGCTGTTCGCGGCCTTCTGGCTGCTGGATTACTTCTTCACCGACGCCGCCCACCACGGCGACAAGGGGCCGCTGCCGCTGCTGTTCGATTTCGATCCGGCGACGCTGCAGAACGCGCTGCCCAACCTGGCGCAGATCATCACCGCGGTGCTGGGGATCGCCATCACCGTCGTGTCGATCGTCGTGCAGCTGGCCGCCAACCGGTACACGCCGCGCGTGACGGAGATGTTCTTTCGCGACCGCATCAACCTGACGGTGATGGGCTTCTTCGTCGTCGCCTGCGTCGACACGGTGTGGGCCAGCTTCGCGGTCACGCGCGATTACGTTCCGCAGGCGACCACCGTCGCGACCATCGCGCTCTCCACCGCCAGCCTGCTCCTCCTCGTGCCGTACTTCGCCTACGTGTTCGACTTTCTCGATCCGGAGAAGGTGATCGCCCGCATCGGCGCCGAGGCGTTGCGCGCCGCCGGCGGCGCCCGTCAGGCGGACGCCGTCGCCAGCATGGAACAGCTGGGGGACATCGCGGTCAACGCCATCGCGCAGAAGGACAAGGCCATCGCCTCCGACGCCATCGCGGCGCTGCGCGCGCTGGCGGTGCGCTATCTGCCGGCGAAGGGCTCGCTCGCGGAGGCGTGGTTCGCCATCGGACCGGCGCTGATGCGCACGCCCGACTTCGTGGCGATGGCGCCGCAGTCGGCGTCCGAGCTCGGGCGCCAGCGCGCCTGGCTGGAGTGGAAGGTGCTGCGCCACCTGCGCGAGGCCTTCGCCGAGGCGCTGGGCAGCCTGCCCGAGCTGGCGCACGTGGCGGCGATCGAAGCGCGCTATATCGGCGAGGCGGCGCTCGGCTGCGGCGACCAGGCGGTCCTGCGGACGGTGATCAAGTTCATGAACACCTTCCTGCGCCTGGCCGCAAACGCGCGCGACGTGCGGTCGGCGTACAACGTCTTCAACCAGTACCGGCTGCTGGCCGAGGCGCTCATCGCCGCGCCAGCGGCGCCCGGCGACGAGACGACGGCGGCGCTGGGGTCGGTGGCCGAGCATTTCACCTATTACGCGCGGCTGGGCAACGGCATGGGCCTGCCCTTCGTCGCCGAGACGGCGGCCTACGATCTCTGCGCGCTGTGCGAGCTGGCCAGCGATCGCCAGGCGCCCGCGCACGATCGCCTGCTGCGGGCGTTGCTGGATCTCGACAAGGAGCCCGAGAACACCGCCCAGGAGAAAGCGCTGCGCGGCGTGCGCAAGGCGCAGGCCAAGCTGGCGTCGTTCTATCTGCTGCGCGGCCTGACCGATCGGGCGCGCGCCATCCACGCCGACATGGCGCACGAGGCGCGCGATCGCCTGCGTTCCATTCGCGACGAGATGCTGGCCGTGACGTCGAAGGACTTCTGGGAGATCGTCGATCGCGGCGCCAACTTCGACTACCTGGACGAGGATCGAAAGCAGACGCTGCGCGCGTTCTTCGCCTGGTTCGAGGATCTGTAACCAGCGGTCATCGGCGGCCGGTGCTTGACCGGATTTCGCCCGCGCTCCTACGATGCCGCCATGATGAAGACGCGATCCCTGACCCGGGCAATGGGCTTGCTGGCGGCGATCGCCGGCTGCGGCGGCGGCGGCCTCAAGTACAAGGTCGACGACGCGACCATGGACAGCGTGCCCGCCGGCGACCGCCAGACCGTGTTCGACGCCCGCCGCGATCTGGAGGTGGCCGAGGGCGATCGGCGCACGGCCCAGAACCAGCTGGAGTCCACCGATCGCGAGCTGGACATCGCCGACAAGGAGCTGCAGCAGGCGAAGCTGGAGGTCGAGAAGGCGACCGCCGAGCAGGAGGCGGCCATCAAGGCCCTGGACGAGAACCGCTCGAACGCCGCCCGGCACGGCAAGGAGGTGGCCGAGATGGGGGTCAAGGTGGCCGAGGCGAAGATCGAGTGGCTGAAGCAGAAGCGGGCCGCCTCCAAGCAGGCGCGCGCCGCCGCCGACGCCCACATGGAGGCCAACACCGCCAAGATCGAGTACGAGAAGGCGAAGATCGCCAAGCAGAAGGGGATCAAGACCGCCGAGGCCGTGAACGTGGGCGACTTCGAGAGCCAGTGGAAGGACAAGAACAGCGACTGGGAGTCGGCCAAGAAGGACGCCGCGTCAGAAGAGAAGAGCGCGAAGAAACTGCAAGAGAAGTGGCAGGATCTGCAGGCCCAGCACGGCAAGATGCGGGGGTAACCGAGCGCTGGCCGGGCACGGCACGATTGGTTTACTCTAGGCCAATGTCCGGAGAGCCATCGGCCGACCGCCCAGCGGCTCAAACGGCGGTCAGACGTGAGTAGCGGCGGGGAGCGAGAGGCGGCGCTGCTCGCCAACGTGGCGAACGCCGCAGGCGAACGGCATGCGGCGCAGGAGCCGGTGGAGTACGCGCTGGCCCCGGAGATCCCGCGCATCCTGGTCGCCGACGACGAGAAGGTGATCCGCGAGATCCTCTCGGACTTCCTGAACATGGAAGGCTACCTGGTCCACACCGTCGAGGACGGCGCCGAGGCGATCAAGGAACTGCGCCGCCGGACCTACAACCTGGTCATCTCCGACCTGAAGATGCCGAACATGACCGGCCTCGAGCTGATCCAGCGCATCGCCGAGGAGAGCATTCCGGTGCTGACGGTGATCATGACCGGCTTCGGCACCGTCGAGACCGCCATCGAGGCGATGAAGAAGGGGGCCTACGACTACATCCTCAAGCCGTTCAAGGTCGAGGAGGTCGTCCACATCGTGCAGCGCGGCCTCGACCGCCAGCGCCTGCAGCACGAGAACATCCGCCTCAAGGACGCCCTCTCCATCTACAAGATCAGCGAGGCCATCGCCGGCTCGCTGTCGGTGGAGACGGTCCTGGACCTGGTCCTAGACGCCACGCTGGACGCCGTGGACGCCGACGTGGTCAGCCTCCTCCTGGCCGATCCCAAGCACCAGGGACGCTTCGTCGAGCGGATGCGCAAGGTCGCCCCGCGCGCCGACCCCAACCTGGAAGCGCCGCCGCTGAACCTGGACGAGGTGCTGCCGATCTTCCAGGAGGATCGCCCCCTGCTGGTGCACGGCAGCCGATCATTCCGGTTCCTGGCCGAGCCGCCCGATCTCAACCGCCGCCTGGTCAGCTTCTGCTCGATCCCGCTGAAGCTGACCGGCCGGATCATCGGCATGTTGAACGCGTACAGCTACACACGCGGGTCGAAGTTCAGCGAGGGGCAGCGCAAGATGCTGTTCGTCCTGGGCAGCCGCGCCGCCGTGTCGATCGAGAACGCGCGCCTGTACGAGAACCTGGTCGACGCCAACAAGGATCTCACGACGGCCAACGTCTCGCTGGAGGAGAACTTCCGGCAGACGATCATCGGCTTCGCCCACGCGCTGGAAGAATCCGACCGCTACACGCGCGGCCATTCGGAGCGCGTGGCGATGTACGCCCGCCTGATCGCCGTCGGCCTCGGGCTGTCGGAGCCCGAGATAGACACCGTGGTGAAGGTCGGCCTCATGCACGACGTGGGCAAGATCGGCATCCGCAACGACAAGCTGAACAAGCCGGGCAAGCTGACGCCGGAAGAGCTGGGGATGTTCCGTTCGCACCCGGCCAAGGGCAAGCGCATCCTGGAGCCCATACCGTTCATGCGCGACATCGTCCCCGGCTGCTACTGCCATCACGAGGCGTGGGACGGCTCCGGATATCCGCAGGGGTTGATGGGCGACGGCATCCCGCTCATCGGACGCATCGTCGCCGTCGCCGACGCGTACGACGCCATGACGTCGGACCGCGCCTATCGCAAGGCGCTGCCGCACGAGATCGCCTGCGGCGAGCTGGAGCGCTGCGTGGGCTCGCAGTTCGATCCCGAGATCGTTCCGATCTTCCTGGTTCAGATCGAAGAGTTCCGCCGCTTCGAAGCCGCCGCCGGACACTTCGTCCCTCGTTAGCCGCTCGCCGCGGCACTTTCGGCATCGGCGAAACTGGGCGATAATGGTGGCCCGCCATGCCTAGCTTTCCCCGTCCGTTCACGCTGCTGGTCGTGTCTTTGCTGGTCCTGTGCCTGCTGCCGGCCGGCGCCGCCCGGGCCGAGGACACGGCCGCGGCGCGCGAACACTACCAGAAGGGGACGGGGTTCTTCGATCTCGGGAAGTACGCCGACGCGATCAAGGAGTTCGAGGCGGCCTACGAGGCGAAGAACGACCCCGCCTTCCTGTACAACCTGGCGCAAGCCCACCGCCTGGCCGGCAATCCGGAGCAGGCGCTGCGCTTTTACCGGACGTACCTGCGCAAGTACCCCAAGCCGCCGAACCGCGCCGACATCGAGGAGAAGATCGCCCAGCTGGAGAAGCTGGTCGATCAGAAGACCGCCACCCAGACCTCGCCGCCCACCCAGACCATGCAGCCGACGCTGCCCGGCACCGCCCCGCCGTCGTCGGGGTTCCAGCCGGCGCCGCCCGCCGCGTCGTCCCCCGGCACGGCGACGGCGGTCCCCGGGGCGGCGGGACCGCCCGCG
>DATKEU010000461.1:0-5630 GCA_035544495.1 Polyangia bacterium
TTCCTGTACTCGTCGGCGGGGTAGTACCAGGCCAGGTTCTCGCCGGCGATCACGGTGCCGGTGGCGACGTGATACAGCCACAGCTCATCGACGGGATCGCTCGGCCCGCGCATCATCGTCATCATCATCTTCATCATCGCCAGCGGCCCGTCGGAGCCGCCCTCGGCCGGCGTCATGTGATCGGCGAAGCCGACCAGGCCGTGAAAGACCACCGCGTCCAGCTGGCCGCGAAACTGCGGCAAGGGATCCTCCAGGTTCATGGCCGCCACGTTCGGCTTCTGCATCAGCTTCTGCCCGTGGCGCGTCCGCGGCACGCGCACCGGCGGCAACAGAAACTTCGCACCGGGGAAGGCGTCGATCCAGGCGTCCATCAGCAGGTGGTGGCCGCCGCCCACCGACAGCACGTACCGACCCGGCGCGCCGGTCTCCTTCGCCAGCCGGCGCACCTCGTCCAGCGATTGCGCCGGATCGACCGCGTTGGCCACCAGCAGGACCGACTGGCCGTTTGGCTCCTTGAGGCGGAAGACCAGGGCGCGGTTGTTGATCTCGAACATCCGCTTCGACAGCCCCGGCCGGTGCCGGGTGGCGATCATCCAGAAACCGTCCGCGATCTCGACTGCCTTGCCATAAGACTCGCGCTCGAGCTTGAGCTCCATGGTTTCTCCTCCTTCCGCGCGCGGATGTTCCGCCAGGCGGCGCTGCCGAGCAAGCGGCAGCGCGCCCACGCCGCGGCATTCGGCGGCGGCGCTACGAGATGCTATAGCGCTTCAGTTTCTCGTACAGCGTCGACGCGGCGATGCCCAGCATGCGGGCGGCGTGAACCTTGTTCCCGCGGGTCAGCGCCAGCGTCTGCTTGATCGCCGATTGCTCCAGCGAGGCCAGCGTGTGGCCGCCCAGCGGCAGCCGATCCAGCAGCGAATGGTCGCCGCTGGGCGCCAGGAAGCGCAGGTGCGAGGTCTCCAGCACGCCGGCGTCGACGAACGCCAGCGCGCAGGCGATGACGTTCTTCAGCTCGCGGACGTTGCCCGGCCAGGGGTGCGCCCGCAGAAGCTCGATGGTGGCGTCGTCAACCCTGACCTCGGGGCGGCCGAGGTCGGCCAGCAGGCGCGGCACCAACAGCGGGATGTCGTCGCGCCGTTCGCGCAGCGGCGGCAGCTGCACCACGGCCGCCATCAGACGGAAGTACAGGTCCTGCCGAAAGGTCCGGTTGGCCACCAGCGCCGCCAGGTCGCGGTTGGTGGCGGCCACCACGCGCAGGTCGACGCGACAGTCGCGGCTGCCGCCCACGCGCCGGATGGAACGGCTCTCCACCGCGCGCAGCAGGCGCGGTTGCAGATCCAGGGGCAGCTCGCCGATCTCGTCGAGAAACAGCGTGCCCCCGCGGGCGCGCTCGAAGGCGCCGGCGTGCTCGGCGTGGGCGCCCGTGAAGGCCCCGCGCTCGTGGCCGAACAGCTCGGTCTCGACCAGGTTGGCCGGCACCGCGCCGCAGTCGAAGACCACGAAGGGTCCGCCGGCGCGCGGGCTGGCCTCGTGGATGGCGTGCGCGATGACGTCCTTTCCGGTCCCGGTTTCCCCCATCACCGTCAGCGTGATGTCGGTGGGCGCCAGGCGGCGCATCACCGCGAAGACCTCGGACATGGAGGGCGCGGCCGCCACCAGATCGCCGAAGACACGCGCGCCCGAGGGGTGGGCCGACAGTCCAGGCGTGGCGATCCGCGTCCGAACCGGGCGGGTCACATCGTCGTCGACGGGATTGCCGCCAAGAGTCGACCTCGCTTCAGGCGACGCGAAGAACTGACTGGCTATCACGCGGTTTCGTATATCAGGCGCATCCTGTTGGCGGTGTTACAGTTGAAACACAGTTCGGTTCGGCCGGCCGAGGCCGATCGCTCTCCGCACGACCGGCGAAAATCTCCGAAAATCGAAGAGGGAGATCGTCGGGCGAGCGGCGCGAGAGCGCGCGCTGGCCGGCGCGCGATCTCACCGTCCTGTCACACGGGCGACACATGGATTCGGCTTCCGTCGAGCGCTAGGATTCCGGCCATCCGAAATCGATCGGGCAGGAGGCCATCACGATGAAGTCACGAATCGGTACGACCTGGTCCGCCTGGGAACCGCGCTTGCGCAGCGTCCTGCGCATCGTCGCCGCCTTCATGTTCATTCTCTCCGGCACGTCGAAGCTGTTCGCTTTCCCGGTGCCCATGCCCCACGGTGGCGTCGCCCACGCGCCGTCGGAGGTCTGGTTCGCCGGCGTGCTGGAGGTGGTCGGGGGCGGGCTCCTGCTGCTGGGGTTGTTCACGCGTCCGGTGGCGTTCCTGCTGGCGGGCGAGATGGCGGTGGCCTACTTCCAGGTCCACTTTCCGAAGGCGTTCTGGCCCACCGTCAACGGCGGCGTGAACGCCGTCCTCTACTGCTTCATCTGGCTCTATTTCTCGGCCGCCGGGCCGGGTCCATGGAGCCTGGACGCCGCCCGCGGGCGGAGGCTGCGCATCTAGAATAGTCTCCCGGAGGCACGGCGAGCGATGGCGGCGACCAAGAAGACCAAGAAGAAGAAGACGACGACGACGGCGAAGAACGCGAAGCCGGCGACGCCGAAACTCGCCGCCAAGGCGAAAGCGGCGGCGGCGAGCGCCGCAAAGAAGTGGGGTCCGCGCGCCGACCTGGGCGCGCCCATCGACGGCTTCTTCGCGAAGCGACCACCCGAGCAGCGCGCCCTGCTAGAGGCGTTGCGCGCCGAGGTCGAGCGCGCGGCGCCCGAGGCGGTTGGCGCCATCAAATGGGGCATGCCGTTTTACACCGTGAGCGGCCAGATGATGTGCGCCCTCGCCGCGCACAAGGCCCACGTCAACCTGATCCTCGCCGGCCCGCCGGGCACGTTCGCCGATCCGGACGGGCTGCTCGAGGGCGGGGGCAAGACCGGCAAGCACCTCAAGCTGCGCTCGCTGGCGGAGGTTCCGCTGCCGGCGGTGCGCGACTGGCTGCGCGCCGCCGCCCTGGGCGCGCGCGCCCGGACGGCCGCCGGCTAGCTCAACCGCTCTCGGGCCGCTCGGACTTGCCGCGCGAGGCGGCGACCGGATAGCGCTCGGCGTTCCGCGCCAGCTTCTCCTTCATTGCCGCGACCAGGTCCAGGCCGATGCGGTCGCACAGCAGCAGCAAGCCGATGCCGACGTCCGCGATCTCGGCGGCGATGCGGGCGCGCGCCGCCGGCTCGCGCGAGCGGGCGTCCGCCTCGTCGCCGCGCACCCAGCGGTACTCGGCCAGGAGCTCGCCCGCTTCGGACGCCACCAGCATCGCCAGGTTCTTGGGGTCGTGGAAGCGCTGCCACTCGCGCTCCGCCGCGAAGGCCCGCAGATCGCCGACCAGCTCGTCGAGAGAAGACGTCGCCATGCGCTTCTCATAGCACCCCGCGCCCAGCCCGAGGCCGCTTCAATTCCCCAGGGAGCCGAGCAGCGCGAGCAGGATCGGCGTCGTGATCGCCGCCAGCACCGTCGAGAGAACCAGGCTGCTCGCCACCGCCGCCTGCCGCGCCTGGTATTGAACCGCCATCAGATAGACGTTGGCGCCCACGGACATCGACGCCAGCATCACGGCGACGGTGGTCTCCAGGGCGGGCAAATGCAGCGCCCGCGCCAGCGTCCAGACGGCCAGCGGGTGGACGACGAGCTTCAGCAAGCAGATGGTCAGGCTCTGCTGCCAGTCCTTGCGGACGCCGTACTCGACCAGGCCCATGCCCAGCACCAGCAGCGCGGCCGGCGCCGCCACCGTGCCGATGGCCCCCAGCGCGACCCACAGCGGGCGTGGGGCGTGCCACCCGGTGTGCCCGAACAGCGTGCCGCTGACGATCGAGGCGACGATGGGGTTGGTGATGACGGCCAGCGCGGTCTTGCCCAGGCCGGCGGTCGTGAAGGAGCCGTGGCGCGCCCACTCGACCGACACCGAGACCAGCGTCCACAGCGTCAGCGCGTTGAACACCAGCACCAGCGCCACCGACGGCAGCGCCGTGTCGCCCAGCACCAGCTTGGCCAGCGGCAATCCCAGCATCACGTTGTTCGAGAAGACGCCGCCCATCGCGAACACCGACTGCGACACGCCGTCCAGGTGAAAGACGAACGTTCCCACCAGCCGGCCCAGCACGTAGACGGCGAAGCAGCCGCCGAAGAACGCCAGCAGGAGGCGCGTGTCGACGGGGGGCAGCGCCGACAGGTCGCTCATCATGCGAAACAGCATCGCGGGGATGGCGACGGCGAAGACAAACTTGTTCCCGAACCGCGTCCACGACAATCGCCAGAAGGGCAGCCGCGCGATCAGGTAGCCGAGGGCGACGGTGCCGAACAGCGGCGCGGACAGAACGAAGGTACGGAAAAAGATGGTCATGGCGCGACGTGGTCGGCCATCATCCTATCCGATGACGGCGGAGGGCCAGGCGGCGTCGGCCCCGGCGGCGCGCCCGGCGCGCCGGCGCGCCTGGGTGGCCGCGGGCGTGGTGGCGGCGATCGCCGCCGCGCTGGGCGCGCTGTGGTTCTTCACGCCCCTGCGCTCGCTGGTCAGCGCCGACGCGCTGGCGGCGGCGGGGGCGCGCCTGCGCGGCAGCCCGCTGGCCCTGCTGTGGGTGGTGGCGGCGTTCGTCGCCGGCGCGCTGCTGTTCGTGCCGATCACGCCCCTTTTGGCGGCGGTGGCCCTGGTGTTCGACTGGGCGGCGGGGCTCGCCTACGGCCTCGTCGCCTCGACGGTGGCGGCGTGGGCGACGTACCTGCTCGGCGTGGCCGTGCGGCGCTGGCGGCCGGGGTGGCTGCAGTCGCCGCGCGTGCTGGCGCTGGGCGCGCGGCTGCAGCGCTCGGCGCTGGCGACCGCCTTCATCGCCCGCACGCTGCCGGTGGGCAGCTTCACGCTCTTCAACATCGCCGCCGGCGCGATGCGGATCCCGCTGCCGCCTTATCTGGTGGGCAGCGCGCTTGGCCTGTTGCCGCGCATGATCGCCTTCGCCGCGATCGCCGGCGGGGCGGGGCGGGCGGCGCGCGAACCACGCGCCGGCAACTGGATCGCGCTCGGCTTGGGCGCGGCCGGCTCGCTGCTGGTGCTGGTCTGGCTGCGCCGCCGGGCGGCGCGCGTCACATCTGCTCGGGCGCCGTGATGCCCAGCAGCTCCAGCCCCTGCGCCAGCACGCGCGCCGTCAGCTGGCACAGCGCCAGGCGCGACGGGCGCGCCGCCTTTTCGGCCTTCAGCACCGGGCACTTCTCGTAGAAGGCCGTGAACGCCGCCGCCAGGTCGTACATCGACTGGCAGATGCGGTGCGGTTGTAGCGTCTCGGCCGCGCGCTCGATCGTCGACGGGAAATCCAGCAGCTCCAGCGCCAGCGCGCGCTCCTCGGGCGCGTGCACGTGGACGGGCCCCGCCTTCCAGACGTCGTCGGCGCCCGCCTTGCGCAAGATCGAATGGATGCGCGCGTGGGCGTACATCAGGTAGGGCGCGGTGTTCCCGTCGAAGGCGAGCATGCGGTTCCAGTCGAAGACATAGTCCTTGATGCGATCGCTGCAGAGGTCGGCGTACTTGATGGCGCCCACGCCCACCGCCTGGGCGATGGCCTGTTGTGTGCGCTCGTCCAGCTCGGGCGCCTTCTCGCGCACGGCCCT
>DATKEU010000462.1:0-13998 GCA_035544495.1 Polyangia bacterium
CTGAACGTCGACCAGGCCGTATCCAGCTTCGCGCCTTCGAAGTTGTCTATCTTCTTCGTCTTGCCGGCCGCCAGCACCCGGGTGCCGGCACCGTCGCAAACGCTGGGCGGGGTAGGGACGCCGCCTTCGCCGCCCCCGCCGGTCACGGCAATCCCGCCGGCGCCGCCGCTGCCCGCCGGAATCGCAGCGCCGCCCGCGCCGCCGCCTCCGATCGCGCCACCGGCGCCGCCTGCGATGACCGATCCACCCGCGGCGTCCGCGCGACCAGAACCTCCGCCGCCTGCGTCGCGTACACCACCAGCGTCGGCCTGGGCGCCGCCACTCCCGCCGCCCGGGACGCCGGCGCCGATGGAACCGGGCCCTGGATCGGGACCCTCGTCGACCTGACAACCGACGACGACCACCACCGTCCACATTCCAACGACGATCAATCGCATCATTGTGATCCGAGAGCCTCGCGGGCACTTTTCCAAAAAGAACGGCGCGAATCAATCCGAACCACGCTCAAACGCGCGTCGCGTTACCAACCAGCGAGACGGCGTCGCTGGATCAGCCGACGTTCAGCATCCGAACAGTCTTGACGTTCACGAACTCGCGCAGGCCGACGTCGGACAGCTCGCGGCCATAGCCGGAGCGCTTCACGCCGCCGAAGGGGAAGCGCGGGTCGGAGACGACCATCTGATTGATGAAGACGCCGCCGGATTGCAGGTCGCGCGCCAGCACTTCCGCTTCCTGGCGGTCGCGCGTGAAGGCAGCCGCGCCCAGGCCGAACGGGGAACTGTTGGCGAGGGCGATCGCCGCGTCCAGCGACGGGACGCGAAACACGGCCGCCACCGGACCGAACAGCTCCTCGCGCGCCGCCGCCGCGTCGGCCGGCACGTCGCCGAGGACTGTGGGCGGAAAGAAATGTCCGCGCATCGACAGCCGGTGACCGCCGGTCAGGATGCGCGCCCCCTCCCGCACCGACCGCGCCACCTGGTCTTCGAGCGTGTCCACCGCCGCCGCGTTCACCAGCGGGCCGACGTCGGTGTCGCCTTGCAGGGGATCGCCGACGCGCAGCCGCTCCATCGCCGCCACGAAGCGCGGGACGAAGCGATCGTAGACGGCGTCGGCGACGATGAAGCGCTTGGCGGCGATGCACGACTGGCCGTTGTTGACGGCGCGCGCCTTCACCGCCGTGTCGACCGCGGCGTCGAGATCGGCGCTGGGCAGGACGATGAAGGGATCGCTGCCGCCCAGCTCCAGCAGGCTCTTCTTGATGTGCTTGCCGGCGGCGGTGGCCACGGCGCGGCCGGCGCTCTCGCTGCCGGTCAGGGTCACGGCCGCCACGCGTTCGTCGGCGATGATCCGTTCGACCGCCGCCGACTCGACCAGCAAGGCCTGGAACACGCCGGTCGGCGCGCCCGCGCGCACGAACAGATCCTCCAGGGCCAGGGCGCACTGCGGGACGTTGGAGGCGTGCTTGAGCAGCGCCACGTTGCCGGCCGCCAGCGCCGGCGCGGCGAAGCGGATCACCTGCCAGAACGGAAAATTCCAGGGCATCACCGCCAGCACGACGCCGAGCGGCTGGTACTCGATGCGCTCCAGCGCGCTGTCGTCCTGGCGGACCACGCGAGGCTCGACCATGCGACCGCCTTCGGTGGCGTAGAACCGGCAGCCGGTCGCGCACTTTTGCGCTTCCTGCTCGGCGGAGGCGAGGGTCTTGCCCATCTCGGTGGTCATCAGGCGGCCGAAGGCGTTCTTCTCCGCCTCCAGGATCTCCGCCGCCCGCCGCAGGACCGAGCAGCGCTCGCCGACGGGCCGCAGGCGCCAGAAGGCGAAGGCACGCGCCGCCCGTTCCAGCTTGCGGTCGATCTCCCCGTCGTCGATGGCGGAAAAGACGCGGACCGTCTCTTCGGTCGCTGGGTTCACGCTGGCGATGGCCATGGGCTCAATCTAACGACGCGGGGCCGCGCTGGCCACTGCCGCCGCTCACTGGCCGCGAATGGCGGAGAGCGCGATGGCCCTTTCCTTGAGGCCGTGCGAGATGTTTCGTTCCGTGCCGTCGTCGATCTTCAAGAGGCGGCGGCCCTCGGCGCAGATGGCGTCCACGTCGGCGGCGTTGGTGGGGCCGACGGTCAGGCCCAGGCGCTTGGCCAGCGCGGTCGAGAAGCGCACCAGGTTGGGAAGCGATCGCCCGGCCGCTGGATCGAAGGCCCCGCTGGTTTCGATCGCCTCGACGACGGGGTGGGCCAGCTGCCAGTGGCGAACCAGCGCGGCGCCGGCGGGACGATGGCAGCGCTCGATGGCGGACAGCCAGACGGCCTCGGTGAGGATGGTGCGGTTGCCGGCGCGGATCAGCTGCTGTTCGAAGTCGAGCAGCAGCGTGCCGACGATCGGCTTGCCCGCGTCGTGCAGCAGCGCCGCCAGATAGGCGAACGGCGCCTCCGCTTCGCGATCGAACTGCTGGCAAAGCTGGCTGGCGATGATCGCGCTGCCCAGCGCGTGCGGCCAGCTGCGCCGAGAGGCCTCCTTGACGCGCGGATGCTTGCCGGCCAGGACCTCGCGCGCGGAAAATTCGATCAGCGCCTGAAAGAGCCCGCCCGTGCCCAGACGGGCGATCGCGATCTCCAGCGTCGTCGCCGGCATCAGGCTGGGAAACGCCGCGCTGTTGGCCAGGCGCATGATGCGCGAGCGCAGCGCGCTGGCGTCGGTGATCACGCGCGCCGCCTCGGCGAAGCCGAGGTTCGATCGCCGGAGCAGGTCGATGCAGCGGACGGTGGCCGGGGGCAGGGCAGGCAGATCGACGGCGCCCCTGTCGATGCGTTCCATGACCAGAGCGATGAGGCGACTCGGCAGATCCGTGCCGAGCCCCGGCGCCTTGGCGGGCGGATCGTCGATGGTGGACGTCTGAGGCGCGGGCGCCGCCGGTGGCGCCCGGCCAGGCGACGCCGGCGCGGGCGCGTGCGCGGGCGCGGACACGGGCGGCGCGGCGACGGGCCTGGCAACCCCCGCCGCGCGCACGACGACCGGGCCGCGCGCGCTGGTCGGGGCGCTGCTCCCGCCCCCGCGCGCCTGCGCGACGGCCGGGGCCGCTTCCAGTGCGTCGCGGAATTCCTTCATGCTGGCGAAACGATCCTTCGGCTTCTTCGCCAGCGCCCGCAGCACGATCCGGTTCATCAGCGGCGAGACGCGCGGATTGGCGACGATGGGCGGCACCGGCGGCTCGCTGACGTGACAGACGATCAGGCGCCCCAGCGTGTCGGCGGTGAACGGCGGCGCGCCAGTCAGCATCTGGTACAAGACGACGCCCAGCGAGTAGACGTCGCTGCGCAGATCCAGCGTCGCCTCGCCCAGGCATTGCTCGGGCGACATGTACGACGGCGTGCCCAGCACCGCGCCGGTCTTCGTGTGGTGGCCCAGCGTCGATTCGGTTGCCAGCAGCTTGGCGATGCCGAAGTCCAGCACCTTCACGAAGTCGGGATAGTCGGGGTGACTGCAGAGGAAGATGTTCTCGGGCTTGATGTCCCGGTGAACCAGCCCGCGCTCGTGTGCGGCGCCCAGCGCCGACGTCACCTGGCGCGCGATGCGCACGGCCGACGCTTCGTCCAGGGTTCCCGCGCGCAGCACCCGCGTCGCCAGCGTCTCGCCCTCCAGGAGCTCCATGACGATGCAATGCAGGTCGCCGAACTGGCCGAAGTCGGTCACCTCGACGATGTTTGGGTGGCGGATGTCGTTCACCGCGCGCGCCTCGTTGAAGAAGCGCGAGACGACCTCGTCGTCGGAGGCGATGTCCCGGTTCAGGATCTTGATCGCGGCCTTGCGTCCGATCAGCTTGTGGCGGCCGAGGTAGACCTTGCCCATGCCACCCTCGCCCAGCTCGCCCAGGATTTCATACGCCCCCACCGTCGGCGCGGCGGGCCCGGGCGCGGACGCGGGTGCGCCGGCCACGACCACGACGGCGGTCGCCGGCAGGTCGTCGGACGGACGGGGGCCTGCCCCTCGGATGCGGGTGACCTGTTTGGCCGCCATGGCGGAGGTTCCGACCCTTTAGTTCGACGACTTGAGCGGACTTCTGAAGCCGTCGCCGCCGCCGGTCGGCCCGCCCCGCCGCCGGTGCGGCGATGTGAGGAATCCGCGCAGGCCGCCGAGCGATTCACAGGCTCGATTTACGGCTCTCGCGTCACACGCTCTCGCGCGCCAGCAGGAACCAGACGCCCAGGACGATGAAGACGCCGCCCGCGATGCGGCGCAACCAGATCGGCGAGACGTACCGGCTGACGAGGCCGCCCGCCAGCACGGCGATCGCCGACGTCGCGCACAGCGCCAGCGCGGCGCCGATGAAGACCGCCAGCTTGGATTGCCCGCCGGCGGCCATCGACAGCGTCGCCAGCTGCGTCTTGTCGCCCAGCTCGGCCACGAACACGGAAACGAAAGCGGATGCCAGCAGCTTGAAGTCCATGCGCTCTCCTGTCTCTCGACAACGATGGTTTGGTCTCTTTCGTTCCGCCCGCCGTCACGTCGCCGCCGGTATGGCCAGCACGGCGGCGCCGCGGATGGCGTCGTTCTTCAGCGCCTGCAACGCCGCGTTGGCGTCGGCCAGGTCGTAAAGCTGCGTGTGGGTTCGCACCGGGACGCGCGCCGCCTCGGCCAGGAACCGGCGTCCGTCGTCGCGGGTGTTGTTGGCGACGGAGCGCAGGACGCGCTCGCCGTACAGCAGGTCGTATGGCATGGACGGCAGCGCCGACATGTGGATGCCGCCCAGCACGACGGTGCCGCCGCGATCGGTGGCCGCCAGCGCCGCCGGCACCAGGTTTCCGGCGGGCGCGAAGATCACCGCCGCGTCCAGCGCCACCGGCGGCGCGGCGTCAGCGCCGCCCACCCAGGCCGCGCCCAGCTCCAGCGCCAGCGCCTGATGCCGATCGCGATCGCGCGTGCAGACATAGACGTCGGCGCCGCGCGCCCGCAGAAGCTGGATGGCGACGTGGCCGGCGGCGCCGAAGCCGTAGATCCCGACGCGCGCGCCGGCCCAGCGATCGCCCTCGTCGAGGCCGGTCAGGCGCAGCGCCCGGAAGCCGATGATGCCCGCGCACAGCAACGGCGCGGCGTCGCGATCGGGAAACCCGTCCGGCAGCGGGTAAACGAAGCGCGCGTCGGCCAGGCAGTGGCTGGCGAACCCGCCGTCTTCGGTCCACCCCGTGAAGGCCGCCCGCTCGCACAGGTTCTCGCGCGCGCTGGTGCAGAAGCGGCACACGCCGCAGGTTCGGTGCAGCCATGCGACGCCGACGCGCTGGCCAAGCGACAGCCCGGGCGCGTCGCCGCCGATCGCCGCCACGGTGCCGACGACCTGGTGGCCCGGCGTCACCGGTGCGCGCAGCGCGGGCAGCTCGCCCTCGACGACGTGCAGATCGGTCCGGCAGACGGCGCACGCGCGCACGGCGACCAGGATCTCGCCCGGCCCGGGCCGCGGCGTCTCGATCTCCTCCATCGCCAGCGGCGCGCGCTCGATCGGCGCCGGCTGGCGAAGCCGCATCGCCCGCATCAGCGCTGGCCGCCCAGCAGGTGCACGATCAGCAGCGCCGACGCCGACAGCGCCGCCGCCGCGCCGATCAGCGCTCGCTCCAACCGGGGCGCCAGCGGCTGCTTCCAGCGCGCGCGCCACAGTCCCACCGCGCCGCCGAGCAGCAGCCCGCCGAGGTGCGCGTAGTTGTCGACGTTGGCGAACATCCCGACGACGAAGATGAACGCCACGTTCGTCAGCAGACTGCGCGCGATCGCGCGCTGGCCGGTCTGCCACGCGAACACCGCCGACACGCCGATGAGACCCATGATCGCGCCCGAGGCTCCGACGGAGATCGGCGCATAGGCGAGGGGGTTGACGCCGTCCAGGGCAGCAGCCTCGGCGGGCAGGCGCGGCCCCATCAGCGTCGCGAGGACATTGCCCGCCACGCCGGCGGCGACATAGATGGCCGCGAACAGGCCGCGCCCGATCGCCACCTCGCCCAGGGCGCCGATCTGGGCCAGCACCCACATGTTCATCACGATGTGCAGCAGGCCGCCGTGCACGTATGCCGCCGCCAGCCAGCGCCAGGGCGAAAAAGCGATGCTCAGCGTGCGCACGCTGGCGCCCGCCGCGATCAGCGTCTCGCGCTCGAAGGAGACGGCGTGGTGGCTGGCCACCACCATCGCCAGATAAACGCCGACGTTGATCGCCAGCAACGCCACCGTCACCGGCGCCTGGCGCAACCGCGCGACCCATCTCATGCATGATTGGTCTAGCACGCGGCCATGCCGACGGACGCCGTGGATCCCGCCGGTTCCAGCGCGCCGGAATTTTCTCGCCGCTGGCGCCGTTATCCGGGATGAACCGACCATTCGAGCTCGTCGGTTCAGCCGACGCTTGACACCACCTCCGAGGAGGTACAAAGGAACCCCATGAGCCTGTCCTCACCCGAACCCACGACCTCCGCGATCCTCCCTCCGAAGCGACCCCGACGTCGCAAGCTCGCGGCCGCGATCTTCACCGCCGGCGTGCTCGCGGGCGGCGCGGGGGGCGGGCTGGCCGTGCGCGACGCCGGTTTGCTGGCGCGTCAGGCGGTGGCGGCGGGCACGGCGGTGACGCCGAAGGTAGAGCCGCCGAACGAGGCGCGCGCGATCTCTCGCGCCTTCGCGACGGTGGCCAAGGCGCTGTCGCCGTCGGTCGTTCGCATCGAGGTCGAGGTGGGCAGCCCGCACGTGGCCGAAAACCGCGCCCGGCGTTCGTCGCCCAACAACAACAACAACAACGGCGACGACGACGAGGGCGACGGCATTCCGCCGTTCTTCCGTCGCTTCTTCGACTTCGGTGGCGGCGAAGGGTTCCCGGGCCCGAACCCCGGGCCCAGCCACGGCGTCGGCTCCGGATTCGTGCTCGACACCGGCGGCGACATCATCACCAACCGCCACGTCATCCAGGGCGCCACCAAGGTCACCGTGACCCTCAACGACGGCAAGGAATACTCCGCGAAGGTGATCGGCAAGGACGCGCAGACCGACGTCGCGGTCGTCCGCATGGAAAAGCCGCCGTCGAACTTGACCGCCGCGCGCATCGGCGACTCCGACAAGCTGGAGGTCGGCGAATGGGTGGTGGCCGTGGGCAGCCCGCTCGGCCTGGAGCAGACGGTCACCGCCGGCATCGTCAGCGGCAAGGGCCGCCCCGGCCGTCACGTGCAGATGTCCGGCAAGCGCGTGCGCGGGTACATCCAAACCGACGCCAAGATCAACCCGGGGAACTCCGGCGGTCCGCTCGTGAACCTCGACGGCGAGGTGGTCGGCGTCAACACGCTGATCCAGGTCGGCGCCGGCGGCAGCTATGGCTTCGCCATTCCCATCAACGAGGTCCGGCGCGTGGCGCAGGTGCTGCTGAAGGAAGGGCGCATGCGCTACCCGTACCTCGGCGTCATGCTCAGCGACGTCAAGGATCTCGACGACGCGCAGAAGGCGAAGCTGGGCGTTGCTGCGAAGAGCCTGCCCCAGTCCGGCGCGTTCGTCGCCGAGCTGACGCCCGGCGCGCCCGCCGGCCAGGCGGGAATCCGCCCCGGCGACGTCATCACCAGCATCAACAGCCAGAAGGTGGCGGGCGCCGCCGACGTCGTCGACTACGTGTCCTCGCAGTCGATCGGCACCAAGGTCACGTTGCAATACCAGCGCGACGGCAAGGGTGGCTCGACGCAGGTGACGCTGGGCGAGCTGCCCGACGAGGACGCGCGCCAGCCTCAAGCGTCCGGCAAGGTCGGCCTTGGCCTGCAGACGCTGACGCCCGACGTGGCCGACTCGCTGGGCCTCGGCCGCGGGGCCAAGGGCGCCGTCGTCACCGAGGTGACGCCCGACAGCCCGGCCGACCGCGCCGGCCTGCGCCCGGGCGACGTCATCGTCGAGATCGATCGCAAGGCGATCAACTCGTCCGAGCAGGCCGCCGAGGCCTTGCGCGGCAGCGCGCCGAACGGCCACCTGCTGCGCGTGCGTGGCAACGGCGGCACGCGCTTCGTCACCGTGAAGTGAGGTCCAGCGAGGCCGGCGCGTCGGCGGGGCGCTTCAGCCGGCGGCGGTGCGTGCCACCGCCGGCGTTTCGCTCTCGAGGACGATCTGGGTGATCTCCGCGGGGGCCCCCAGACGCATCGGCGGCCCCCAGTATCCCGTCCCGCGGCTGACGTAGATCTGCGACTCGCCCGTGCGGTGCAGGCCGGCGACGAACGGCTGCTGCAGATGGACGAAGTAGGTGAAGGGCCAGATCTGCCCGCCGTGCGTGTGACCGGACAGCTGCAACCCGACGCCGAACTTCTCGGCGGCGATGATCGACCGCGGCTGGTGCGCCAGCAGCACCACCTCGCGGTTGGGATCGCGCCCGCCCAGCGCCTTGGCGACCGCGTCGTCGTGCGCAAGGCCGCTGAAGCGCCCGGCCGAATAGTCGTCGACGCCGGCCAGATCGAAGGCGGCGTCACCCTCGCCGATGGTGACGCGCTCGTTACGCAACACGCGGATGCCGATGCGCCCCAGCTCCGCGATCCACGCGCTGGCGCCCGAATAGTACTCGTGGTTGCCGGTGACGAAGTAGACGCCGTGGCGCGCGCGCAGGTCCCGCAGCGCCTCGATGGCATGGCGCAGGTCGGCGACGCTGCCGTCGACCAGGTCGCCGGTGATGGCGACGACGTCCGGTTGAAGCGCGTTCGCCCGCGCCACGACGTCCTCGACGAACGCTCGCCCGCGGGTGGCGCCGACGTGCATGTCGGTCAGCTGGACGATCGACAGCCCGTCCTGGGCCGAAGGCAGGCGGGGCAGACGGACGCGCACCTTTCGCACCGCCACGGGACCCAGCGCCGATTGCACCGCCCCCAGACCCAGCGCGCCCGACAGGGCCACGGCGGCGGCCCCCAGCACGCGCGCCAGCCAGGTGCGCCGCGCCGGATCGCTCGGCCCACCGCCGCGCAGCCGCTGGACGACGTGGATGCCCCCCTTGACGACGTCCATTCCCAGCACGGTGAGAAACAGGATGAACACCATCCCCAGCCAGACGTACGCGGGCCAGCTCAGGAAACGGCGCAGCTCCGGGTGGCTGCGCCCGTAGAACAGCGAAACCGGGATCGCCAGTCCCAGCAACACCAACCCGGCCAGCGCCAGCCCGCTCCAGGGGGGCGGCAGCTGCGTGTCGCGCACCAGGCGCAACCAAACATAAACGTGCAAACCGGCCAGAATTCCCACCACCACCAGCAGAAAGACGATCATCGAGCCCACGCGTCCCATGACAGTAGCAGTCCTACTGCCCGCCGGCGGCGTTGTCGACCGCCACCGTCGCTGCGCAGCCACGCTGTTCACGGTGTGGCGACCGCGCCACTGATGTCAGGTTTCGGACGCCCGTCACCACCGAAGAACGCAGCCCCATCGGGTTTTGCGCACTGGCATTTGAGTTGCGTAACAGCTGCGGACAGGAGGCGCCCATGGCAACCGCGTCGGTTCCGATCGAAATGAACGCATACGGAAAGAACACCACCACCCCCACGATCATCGCTCCCGAGCTGGCCGCTCTGCAGGCGAGCGACCTCTTCGCCCATTTTGCCCCGGCGATGCTGCGCGCGCTGGCAGGGCGCAGCTCGCTCAAGCAGCTGGGGCGCGGCGCCGTCCTCGGCTCGACCGACACCGTCCCCGAGAGCACGTTCCTGGTCGTGCGCGGTCGGATCCGGGCCGTGCGGCGCGGCGCCAACGGTCGCGAGATCACGGTCGAAAGCTTTCGCGCCGGCGACCTCCTGGCCGACGCGCTGGCGGCGCCCGACCAGGCTCTGGTCAACGACTGGGAGGCCAGCGAGCCCACGGTCGTCCTGATCACGCCGCGCGAGGCGTGGTTCGCCACCGCGGGCGCCGTCGCCGAGCTGGGACCGGCGCTGTCGCGACAACTGGTGCGGCGCCTGAACCGATCGCACGACCTGGCGGTCCGCCTGGTATTGACCGATGTTCAAGGGCGGGTGGTCTCGACGCTGCTGGCCCTGGCCCGCCAGGACGCCGAGGCGCCCGGCCAGAGCGCCCTGCTGATCCGCCAGCGTCCGACGCAGCAAGAGCTGGCGAACCTGGTCGGCGCCTGTCGCGAGACGGTGTCGCGCGTCGTCTCGGACCTCACCCGCCGCGGCCTGCTGCAGCCCCAGGGGCGCAGCCTGCTGATCGATCGCCGCCTGATCGAGGGCAACGCGTAGGACAGGCCCGGAGTCTGGAAATTGACGCCTCACCGACCACAAGGGAAAGTAAACAGGTTTTGGCGACGCATCCCAAGCCTCCGCCGGACGACCGCGATCGTCCGCGAACACTGGGCGGGTTCCCGGATCCTCCCGGGCCGGAGCTCGATCATCGGGCCAAGCACGACCTCGGCCCCCGCATGGCGCCGCTGTCCGAAGTCGACATCCGCACGTCGATCCGGCCCACCGTCGCGACCGTCGATCTCGGCGCGATGGCGCGCAACGTGGCGCGGCTGCGGGCGATCATCGGGCCGGGCGTCAAGCTGTGGGGGGTGATCAAGGCCGACGCCTACGGGCACGGCGCGGTCGCGGTGGGGCGCGCGCTGGAGCCGCTCTGCGACGGCCTGGCCGTGTCGCTGGTCGAGGAGGGGCTGGAGCTGCGCGCGGCCGGCATTCGCGGGCCGGTGATCGTTCTCGGCGCGTACTTCAACCGGCACCAGCGCGACGTTCTGGATGAGGGTCTGACGCCGGTCGTTTACGATCCCGGCGACCTGGATCGATTCGCGGCGGCGGCGGCGGAGCGGGGGCGGCGCCTCGGCGTCCACCTCAAGGTCGACACCGGCATGGGGCGCCTCGGGGTGGCGACCGCCCAGCTGCCGTACTTGCTGGATCGCCTGGCGGTTCCAGGGCCGCTGTCGCTGGCCGGGTTGTGCACGCACTTCGCGTCCGCCGATCTGCCCGATCGCGCCGCCACCGACGAGGCGCTGGCGCGCTTCCAGCGCTGCCTGGACCTGGCGGCGGAGCGCGGGCTGCGCGGGCTCGTCAACCACGCGGCCAACACGGCGGCCGCCGTCCGGTTCCCGGACGCCCGGCTGGATGCCGTCCGGCCCGGGCTGGCGCTGTACGGTGCGCTGCCGTCGCTGCAAGTGGCCGCCGGGCTGCCGGGGCTGGAGCCGGCGCTGCGCCTCTCGACGCGGATCATGTCCCTGCACGACGTCCCGGTCGGCGGAACCGTCAGCTACGGCGGCCTCTGGCGCGCCAGCCGGCCGTCGCGCGTCGCCACCCTGCCCATCGGTTACGCCGACGGATATCCGCGCCACGTGCGTGGGGCGTCCGTGCTGGTGCGGGGGCGGCGGACGCCCATCGTCGGGGCGGTCTGCATGGACATGCTGATGGTCGACGTCACCGACGTCGCGGGCGCGTCGCAGAACGACGCCGTGACCCTGATCGGCGACGATGGCGTCGAGCGCATCACCATCGACGACGTCGCAAGCTGGGCCGGGACGATCAGTTATGAGATTCTGTGCGGCATCTCCAAACGGGTGCCCCGCGTGTACAACCCCGCTCCGCAGATCCCATGACCGGTGCCTCATCCGACGCGCACGAGGGGGACGGTCCGCCGCCCGCCAGGCGCGGCGCCGCGCCCGAGCCGGGGGCCGTCTGGCGCAGCCTGCGCGACGCCGCCCTGGGGCCGATTCGCCTCATCTTCGGCTATTTCGGCGAGCACACGATGCTGCTGGGTGGCGCCCTGAGGTGGTTGTTCCGGCGCCCGTTCCGGCTGCGGCTGTTTCTGGAACAGATGGAATTCGTCGGCGTCGGCTCGCTGCCGATCATCCTGCTGGTGGGCTTCTTCTCGGGCGCCGTGGCCTCGCAGCAGGCCATCGCCGCGCTGGAGATCTTCCGCCAGGAACGCTACGTCGGCGCCACCGTCGGCCTCTCGCTGGCGCAGGAGCTGGCCCCGGTGTTCACGGCGCTGATGATCACCGCGCGCGCCGGCTCGGGCATGGCCACCGAGCTCGGCTCGATGCGCATCACCGAGCAGATCGACGCTCTCTCCACGTTCGCGGTCAACCCGGTTCAGTACCTGGTCGCGCCGCGCCTGGTGGCGACCGTGCTGATGATGCCGGTCATGACCATGGTGTTCAACGTCGTCGGACTGTTCGGCGCGTACCTTTATGCGATCTATTTAAAGCAGGTCGATCTCGGACAATTCATCGAGTACTACACGTACTGGACCGACCCCAAGGACTACATCATCGGCGGCACCAAGGCGGCCGTGTTCGGGATCGCCATCGCGCTGACCGCGTGTTACCAGGGCTTCAACGTGCGGGGCGGCGCCAAGGAGGTGGGGCTTGCCACCACCCGGGCGGTGGTTGCAGGCTCGGTCTCGGTTCTGGTCCTGGACTATTTTCTCATCGATCTCTTTCACATCCTGTGGCCGTACAAGTCGTGACCGCCCCGATGTCCACCGCGGGTGATCTCGCGCAGCGCGACCAGCGCTGGCAGATCCGCGTGCGCGACCTGCACAAGACGTTCGGCCCGCAGCACGTTCTGCGCGGCATCGACCTCGACATCGAGCGCGGCAAGACCAACATCATCATCGGCGGCTCGGGGGCCGGGAAGTCGGTGCTGATGAAGCACCTCATGGGGCTGCTGAAGCCAGACCGCGGCCACATCTGGGTCGACGGCGTCGACATGGTCCCGATGAACGACGTCGAGATCGCGGCCATGCGCCGCAAGTTCGGCATGGTCTTCCAGTACGCGGCGCTGTTCGATTCGATGACCGTCGTCGAGAACATCGCCTTTCCGCTGACCGAGCGCTATCACCTGCGGCGGGAAGAGGTCATGGCCCGCGTGCGCGACCTGCTCCAGCGCCTGGACCTGGCCCACGTCACCGGCATCGAGGAGAAGTTCCCGGCCGAGCTGTCGGGCGGCCAGCGCAAGCGCGTCGGCCTGGCGCGCGCGCTCATCGATCGCCCCGAGATCCTCCTCTACGACGAGCCGACCACGGGACTGGATCCCGTCGCCACCAAGAACGTCGACGAGATGATCCGCCGGACGGCCGATCAGTTTGGCGTGACGTCGGTGGTGATCTCGCACGACATGGCGTCGACGTTCCGCATCGGCGATCGCATCTCGATGCTGCACGACGGGCGGATCCTGGTCACCGGGACGGCCCCCGAGCTTCTGGCCTCGCACCACGAGGCCCTGCGCGAGTTCATCGAGACGGCGGGGCTGGCGGTGCCGCCCAGCGTGGAGGCGTCGTGAGGCGGAGCTGGGCGTCGGTCACGGTCGGCCTGCTGGTGCTGCTGGTGGCGGGCGCCACCTATGTCATCATCCGCGCCACCAGCGACCGGAAGTCGGGGAGCAAGGGGATCGTCGTGTGGGCGCTGTTCCACGACGCCTCCGGCCTGTTCGAGAAGTCGCGCGTGCAGACCGCCGGCATCTCCATCGGCTTCATCGAGAAGCGCGACCTGGACCCGCAGTCGGCGCGCGCCCGCCTCACCATCCGCATCAATCCGGACATCAAGCTCTGGTCGAACGCCGTGGTGTCGAAGAAGTCGGCCTCGCTGCTGGGCGAATACTTCCTGGAGATCGATCCCGGGACGCCCATCGCGCTGGTGAATGACGAAAAGCAACAGATGACGCCGCTCAAGGACGGCGATCAGATCAAGGACGTGCGCGAGCCGACCAGCATCGGCGATCTCATGGCCGACGTCGGGACCATCCTGCCGATCTTGCGCGACATCCTCAGCGACGTGAAGCGTATGACGTCGGGCACCATCTCCGACATCGCCGAGAACGTGAACAACCTCATCGAGACCAACTCGGCGGTCCTGGAGCGGCTGCTCAACCGGGTCGATCACATCGCGGCGACCGTCGACAACGTCACCACCTCCGAGGCAGGCGACGTCCGGATCGCGATCAAGAACGTCCGCGAGATCACCGAATCGCTCAAGACGCTGGTCGGCTCCAGCCAGGGCGAGGTGAAGGAAACCGGGACGGCGGTGCGCGGATCGCTGGAGAAGCTGCAGCGGAC
>DATKEU010000463.1:0-4547 GCA_035544495.1 Polyangia bacterium
GACCTGGTGGTAGCGTCGGTGCTGTCGGGCAATCGCAACTTTGAAGGGCGCATCAACCCCGAGGTGCGCGCCAATTACCTGATGTCGCCGCCGCTGGTGGTGGCGTTCGCCTTGGCAGGGCGCATCGACTTTGACATGGAGAAAGATTCGCTGGGCACCGATCGCGCCGGCAAGCCGGTGTTCCTGCGCGATATCTGGCCCACCAACGACGAGGTGGCGCAAACCCTGGCGGCGGCCATCAAGCCCGCGATGTTCAACCGTTCGTATGCCGTGGTGTTCGAGGGCGACGAGCGCTGGCAGAAGCTGAACGTGCCCAAGGGCGAAACTTATTTATGGGAAGGCGACTCGACGTACATCAAGCACCCGCCGTACTTCGAAGGCATGCAGAAGACCCCGCCCGCCATCGCTGACATCAAGCAGGCGCGCGTGCTGGCCATGCTGGGCGACAGCGTGACGACGGACCACATCTCGCCAGCGGGATCGATCAAGAAGGACGGACCGGCGGGGAAGTATCTGCTGGCCCACGGCGTGGAGGTGAAGGACTTCAACTCGTACGGCGCGCGGCGCGGGAACCACGAGGTGATGGTGCGCGGGACGTTCGCCAACGTGCGCCTGCGAAATCTGCTGGCGCCGGGCACCGAGGGGGGCGTGACGCGCCACTTGCCCGACGGCCAGGTGATGTCGATCTTCGACGCGGCGGAGAGGTACGCGGCCGAGAAAGTGCCGCTGGTGGTGCTGGCGGGTAAGGAGTACGGCAGCGGGTCGTCGCGCGACTGGGCGGCCAAGGGGCCGTTGCTGCTGGGTGTGCGTCTGGTGATCGCGGAGAGCTATGAGCGCATTCACCGGTCGAATCTGGTCGGCATGGGGATCGTGCCGCTGCAGTTCTTGCCCGGCCAGAACGCCGAGAACCTGGGGCTCACCGGCGAGGAGCTGTACGAGACGGTCGGGTTGCCGACGCTGCTGGCGGCGGGGCTCTCCGGGGGGCGCACGCTGAAGGTGCGCGCGACGCGCGCCGACGGGCGCGTGGTCGACTTCGAGGCGCTGGTGCGGATCGATACGCCGCAGGAGATCGCGTACTACCAGCACGGCGGGATCCTGCAGTACGTGCTGCGCCAGCTGGCGGCGTAGCACCAGAGGCGTCAGCGCGGCGGCGGGCCGGCGTCGTCGTCAGGGAGATCCGGTCTGACGGCGCGGAAGCGCAGGCGGGTGTAGTCGGCCGTCCAGCGGCCGTGCTCGTCGCAGAGCGCGGGGCGCAGGTCGTCTTGCACCTCGCGCAGGAACGCGGGGCGTAGGGCAACGGGCAGCGGGGCGAGGAAGCTCTCGGCGAAGGTCTCGAGCCAGCCGAGCAGCTCGCCCGGCAGCGGCGTCGGGCGCGGGAAGACGAAGATGGTCTCGACGACGAAGCCGCGCGCGACGAGGCGGGCGCCGTATTCGCGCGCCGACGGGAAGTACCAGGGATCGTGCGCGGCGGCGTCGATCCCGCGCCGGCCGAGGGCGCGGGCCAGCGCGGCGCGGATGGCGGCCACGCAGCCCGCGCCGCCGCACTCGGCGACGAAGCGGCCGCCGGGGCGCAGCGCGCGCCACACGCCGTCGATGGCGGCGTCGGGGTCGCGCATCCAGTGCAAGGTGGCGTTGCTGAAGACGGCGTCGAACTGGGCGTCGAAGGCCAGCGCCTGGGCGTCGGCCACGCGGGCGTCCAGGCCCAGGCGGCGCGCGGCCTCGACCTGCGCGGCGCTGGCGTCGACGGCGACCACGCGCGCGCCGGCGGCGCCGAGGTGCGCGGTGAGGTATCCGTCGCCGCAGCCGAGGTCCAGGATTCGCTCGCCCGGACGCGGATCCAGCAGGTCCAGCACCGCCGCGCCCAGCTCGGCGACGAAGCGCGCGTTGTCGGCGTAGCGCTGCGGGTCCCAGGTCTGCGCCAGCGGGGTCGCGTCACGACGGTCGGTCACGACGCTAACCTTGCGAGACGGGGCGCCGGCAAGCAAGCGCCGCGTCCTGGGAACCGCGGCGCCTCGCCGGTGCGCGCGTGACCTGACAGAATCGCGGCGTGCGCCTGTCGGAGCTGGTCGAGACCTCTCGCCGGGTGGCGGCCACACGCTCGCGGCTGGAGAAGGTCGCGCTGCTCGCCGATTTGATCCAGCGCCTGCCGCCCGCGCTGGTGGAGGTCGGCGTCGCCTACCTGACCGGCGAGCTGCCGCAGGGACGGCTGGGGATCGGCTACGCGGTGCTGCGCGATCTGCGCCCGCCAGCGGCTGATCCCGAGGCGACGGCGCCCGCGAGCGCGCTGGCGCTGGACGACGTCGATCGCGCCTTCGCGGCGATCAAGGAGACGCGCGGCGCGGGCGCGGTGGAGCGCCGGGCGGCGCTGCTGCGCGGGTTGCTCGCGCGCGCCACGGCCGACGAGCAGGAGCTGCTGTTTCGCCTGGTCATCGGCGAGGTTCGCCAGGGCGCGCTCGAGGGCGTGGCCGCCGACGCGGTGGCGCGCGCGTTCTCCGTCGAGCCGGCGGCGGTGCGCCGGGCGATGATGCTGGCCGGGCGCTTGCCGGCGGTGGCGGCGGCGCTGGCGCGCGGCGGAGCGGCGGCGCTGGGCGCGTTCCAGCTGCAGCTTTTCCAACCCGTGCAGCCGATGCTGGCCGACACCGCGCCGGACGCCGACACCGCGCTCGAATGGCTGGGCGAGGCGGCGTTCGAGTACAAGCTGGACGGCGCGCGCGTGCAGGTGCACAAGGACGGCGACAACGTGGCGGTGTACAGCCGCGCGCTGAATCCGGTCACCGTCGCCGTGCCGGAGATCGTCGAGCGCGTGGCCGCGCTGTCGGCGCGGCGGCTGGTGCTGGACGGCGAAGCCATCGCCCTCGGACCGGACGGGCGCCCGCTGCCGTTTCAGACCACCATGCGCCGCTTCGGCCGCAAGCTGGAGGTGGCGCGCCTGCGGGCCGAGCTGCCGCTGGCGGTCTCGTTCTTCGACGTCCTGCGCGTCGACGACGACACGCTGATCGACCGGCCGCTGGCCGACCGCTGGCAAGCGCTGGCCGCCGCCGACCCGAGCGGCCGCTCGCTGATCCCGCGCATCGTGACCGGCAGCGCCGACGACGCTGATCTCTTCTTCGCCCGCGCCCTGGCCGACGGGCACGAGGGCGTGATGGCCAAGGCGCTGCGGTCGTCGTACAGCGCGGGCCGGCGCGGGCAGGAGTGGCTGAAGCTGAAGTCGGCGCACACGCTGGATCTGGTGGTGCTGGCCGCCGAGTGGGGCAGCGGCCGGCGCCAGGGTTGGCTCAGCAACCTGCACCTCGGGGCGCGCGATCCGGAGAGCGGCGGCTTCGTGATGCTGGGCAAGACCTTCAAAGGCATGAGCGATCAGACGCTGCGCTGGCAGACCGAGGCCCTGCAGGCGCGCGCCATCGGACGCGACAGCTATACGGTGTTCGTGCGCCCCGAGCTGGTGGTCGAGATCGCCTTCAACGACGTCCAGCGCAGTCCCCAGTACCCCGGCGGCGTGGCCCTGCGCTTCGCCCGCCTCAAGCGCTACCGCGACGACAAGACCGCCGCCGACGCCAGCACCATCGCCGACGTCCGCGCGCTGCTGCCGCCCGGGTGAATCAGCCGCGGCTTCACTCCCGCGGCGGGATGTCGAAGTGGTGGACGTCCTCGCGGGTACCCAGCGATTCGTAGAGGCGGATGGCGGGCGCGTCGCCGGGGTCGGCCTGGACGAAGATGACGTACGCGCCGCGCTGGTGAGCGATCTCTTGCAGCCTGCGGATGAGCGCGCTGGCGATGCCGCGGCGGCGGTGGTCGGCGTGAACGGCCAGGTCGTAGATGTAGATCTCGCTGCGGGCCTGCTCGAACTTTTCCAGCTCGTAGGCCGCCAGCCCGCCGACGACGTCATCGCCGGTCATCGCCGCGAGGGCGATGAAGTGCGGTCGTCCCAGCAGGCGTTGCAGGTAAGCGTCGCTGGGGACGTTCCCCTGATAGGTGTCGGGCTCGCCGAAGGCGTCGCCGAGCATCTTCAGCAACCCCTTCATCGCGCCGAGATCGGTGGGGGAGAGCTGTCGGATTTCGTGGCTCAT
Source organism: Polyangia bacterium (assembly GCA_035544495.1). Taxonomy (GTDB): domain Bacteria; phylum Myxococcota_A; class Polyangia; order Fen-1088; family Fen-1088; genus DATKEU01. The sequence goes on from DATKEU010000463.1 coordinate 4,068, forward strand.
CGGCGCGATCTTCCCACGCGACGGACGATCGTCGACCACCATCTCGACGCCGGTTGATCTGCCGGCAGCGCCAGGTCAGATTCGGCGGCCATGGCGCTCGTCGCCGCCGCTGCCCGCCCGATCCTGACGTCCTGCACGCACCCGGCGTGGTTCGCGCGCAGCAGCGCCGATCTCCTGGCCCTGCTGTCGGATCACCTGCACTGCGAGCGCAAGGCGGCCGAGAACGCGCTCTCGCTGGTGCGGCGCTATCCGCATCGCGGTCCGTCGGTGACGCTGCTGGGGCGGCTGGCGCACGAAGAGACCAGCCACGTCGTTCAGGTGGCGGCGCTGATCGGCGCCCGCGGCTGGGTGCCGCGCGCCGACACGCCGAACCGGTACGCGCGGGCGCTGCTGGCCGAAGTGCGCGGCGTCGAGCCGGAACGCCTGCTGGACGCGCTGTTGGCGGCGGCCTTCATCGAGGCGCGCTCGCACGAGCGGCTC
>DATKEU010000464.1:0-9762 GCA_035544495.1 Polyangia bacterium
AAGGCGCGCCTGCACGAGCTGCTGATCGCCAAGCTGGATCTCTCCTCGCTGGAGAAGCTGCCGCGGGAGCAGCTGGCCGGCCAGCTGCAGGAGACCGTGATGGGCCTCATGGCCGAGGCGGGCGATCTGCCCCTCAACCGCGGCGAGCGCGCGCTGCTGGTGAGTGAGATCGTCGACGAGGTTGTCGGCCTGGGCCCGCTCGAGGCCTTGCTGCGCGACAACACCATCTCCGACATCCTGGTCAACACCGCCAGCCGCGTGTACATCGAGCGGGGCGGCCGCCTGGAGCGAACGGCGATCCGCTTCCGCGACAACGAGCACCTGCAGCAGATCATCAACCGCATCGTCTCGCGCGTCGGGCGGCGCGTGGACGACTCGTCACCGATGGTGGACGCGCGCCTGCCCGACGGCTCGCGCGTCAACGCCATCATCCCGCCGCTGGCCCTCGACGGACCGCTGCTGTCGATCCGCCGCTTCGGCGGACAGCCGCTGCGTTTCGCCGATCTGGTGCGCACGGGCAGCGTCACGCCGCACATGGTGGGCCTGCTGGGCGCCTGCGTGCGGGCCAAGGTGAACATCCTCATCAGCGGCGGCACCGGCTCGGGGAAGACCACGCTGCTGAACGCGCTGTCTTCGTTCATCCCGCCGCACGAGCGCGTGGTGACCATCGAGGACGCCGCCGAGCTGCAGCTGCAGCAGGAGCACGTGGCGCGCCTGGAGACGCGGCCGCCGAACGTCGAGGGACGCGGCGAGGTCGTCGCCCGCGACCTGGTCCGCAACGCCCTGCGCATGCGCCCCGACCGCATCATCGTCGGCGAGGTCCGCGCCGCCGAGGTCATGGACATGCTGCAGGCCATGAACACCGGCCACGAAGGGTCGATGACCACGATCCACGCCAATACGCCGCGGGACGCCCTGACCCGCATCGAGGCCATGGTGGGGATGGCGGGCGGGGCCATGTCGGAGTCGCTGGTGCGCCAGACCATCAGCCGTTCGCTGGAGATCATCGTCCAGCTGTCGCGTGGCAACGACGGGAAGCGGCGCATGGCCAGCATCTCCGAGATCACCGGGATGGAGGGCAACGTCATCACGCTGCACGAGGTCTTCCGCTTCGAGCAGAGCGGCGTCGGCGAGGACGGCCAGATCCTGGGCGAGTTCCGCGCCACCGGTGTGCGGCCGCGCCTGATGGAGCGCATCGCGCGCTTTGGCATCGATCCGATGGCCATCGCCCGCGAGTACGGAGTGGCGTCGTGACCAACCTCCTCATCGGCGTCGGCGTCCTGGCCGTGGTCGCCCTCATCGAGGGCCTCTACTACGCCGTCAACTTCCTCACCGAGCGACAGCGCGAGGAGCTGCGCCGGCGTCTGCAGACCGTCGCCGCCGGCGAGGGAACGGGCCGACTGCTGATGCGGCAGGGGCGGCTGGCCGCCGACCCGGCCATCGACGCCGTGCTGCGCGAGCTGCCGATCATGCAACGCCTCGGCGATCTGATGGAGGAGGCGCAGTCCAGCGCCACCGTGGCGCGCCTCCTGGTGACGTCGGCGGCGCTGGCGGCGGCGGGCGCCCTGGTGGGGCTGATCCTGCGCGCGCCGCTGGCGGCGCTGGTCTTGGGCGCCGCCGGTGCCATGTGTCCGACCATCCGCCTGCGCCTGGCGCGCGATCGGCGCGACCAGAAGCTGACCGAGCAGCTGCCGGCGGCGCTGGACATGATCGCCCGCTCGCTGCGCGCCGGTCACGCCTTGACCGCGGCGTTCAAGCTGGTGGCGAGCGAGATGCCGGGGCCCATCAACGTCGAGTTCGCTCGCGCCTACGAGGAGCAGAACCTGGGCGTCAGCTTCGAGAAGGCCGTGCTGCAGATGGTGCGGCGGGCGCCACGCAACCGCGACCTCAAGATCTTCGCCGTGTCGGTGATCATCCAGGGCGAGACAGGCGGCAACCTGGTCGAGATCCTGGAGAAGCTGGCCGACACCATCCGCGGCCGCTTCCGCTTCTACGAGAAGGCCGGAGCGCTGGCCGCGGAAGGAAAGCTGTCGGGTCTGGTGCTGGGTCTCCTGCCCATCGTCACTGGCGGCGTGATGACGCTGATCAACAGCGACTACGTGGGCCTCCTGATCACGTCGGCATTGGGCAAGGGAATCTTGCTTTGCGCCATGGCCAGCTGGTTCGTCGGCGTGCTGTGGCTGCGTCAGATGGCAAAGGTGGAGCTATGAGCTGGGAACTGGGTGTGATCGCGTTCGGCGTGATGGCGACGATGGCGGCGCTGGCGGCGGCGATGGCCGCGCTGCGGGCCAGCCCGCGCGACGCCGTGGTGGCGCGCATCGATCGCGTGGTCAGGCGCGCGCCGGGCACCGGCAGGCGCGACAGCGAGGACAGCAGCCGGGCGGCGGAGGTTCTCCAGAAGCTGGCGCGCCCCTTCCTGTCGCTGGTCCGCCCGACACGCGGCGAGGAGCTGTCGCTGCTGCGCAGCCGGCTGGTGCAGGCTGGCCTGCGCTCGGAGCGGGCAATGGAGCTGTTCCTGACGAGCAAGCTGGTGCTGGCGGTCGTCAACACGCTGATCTTTTTCCAGATCAACGGACGGCTGCCGCACGGCCTTCGGTTCCCGATGGTGGCCGCCGCCGCGCTGCTGGTCTGCGCCTTCGGGTTCTTCCTGCCGAACGTCTGGCTGAACTCGCGGATCAAGAGCCGCCAGCTGATGCTCGAGCGCGCGCTGCCTGACGGCATGGACCTGCTGGTCACCTGCGTGGAGGCGGGGTTGAGCCTGGACGCGGCGCTGGCGCGCGTCGGCGAGGAGCTGAAGCTGGCCGCGCCGCTCCTGTCGCGGGAGCTGAACATCACCTTCCTGGAGACGCAGGCGGGCGTGCCCCGGCGCGATGCCTTCCGCCACCTGGCCGAGCGCACCGGTCTCGAGGATCTGCGCCAGCTGGCCGGCGTCCTCACCCAGACCGAGGTGTTCGGCACCAGCGTCGCGCGGGCGCTGCGCACCCACTCGGACGGCATGCGCGCGCACCGCATGCACCGCGCGGAGCGCACGGCGGCCCTGGCGGCGCTGAAGATGACGTTCCCGCTGGTCACCTGCATCCTGCCGTCGCTGATGGCAATCGTTCTGGGGCCGGCGATCGTCTCGATCCTGCACAACTTCATCAACAGGCCACGGTGACACCCATGCGAAGCACGCGGCGACAGGCGCAGAGCCGGAACGGCGAGCGAGGCGCGGTGGCGGTGATGGCGGCCATCCTCATGATGAGCCTGTTCGGGTTCTTCGCCCTGGCTTTCAGCATGGGGACGATGATGGACACCGCCACCGACCTGCAGAGCGCTTCGGACTCCGCCGCGCTGGCGGCGGCGCGGAGCCTGACCGGCGACGCGACGGGCCTGACCGCCGCGCGCCAGGCCGCGGTGGCCTACAGCCAGAAGCACACCGCGTTCGGTGACATCGTGACGATCGATCCCTACGCCGACGTCCTGTTCGGAAGCTGGAGCTGCCCGTTCGGCGTCGGCAGCTGCTTCGTTCCCCAGACCGATCCGCGCAAGATCACCGCGGTGAAGATCTTGAACGGCCGCAACGGCGGGACGCACAACAGCCCGGTGCCGCTGTCGTTCGGGGCATTCGTCGGCGCCAGCACGGCCAGCCTCGCGTCGTCAGCGGTGGCGGTGGGCGGCGGGCCGTCCGGGGTCAAGTGCGCGCTGCCGCTGGTCGTCGACGAGTGCCAGACCGTGCTGAATGGTGCCAATCAGCTCAGGTGCGGCACCCAGACGGTGACCTTTTCGAACGCCAACCAGGACCACATCGGCTTCGTCAATCTCGACTCGAGCAGCAACAACAACCCGAACGGCACCTGGGTGGCGGGGCAGATCACCAGCAAGAACTACTGCAACGGATCAAACCGGGTCGGAAACGCACGCATGCAGAACGGAAACGACTTCGACAAGGTGGCCGCCGCGCTGGCCGGCACCGACGGCAAGAAGAAAGGCGATCCGAAGACCGACTGCTATATCGGATCGACGCAGACGGTGGCGGTGACCGACGCCGGCTGCCCGACCAACCCCAGCTTCCAGGGCACCCCCACCAATCCGGTGGTCGGCTTCGTCAGCGTGATCATCGCCGGTGTCACCGACAACAAGGGCAACTCGCTGTCGTGCACCACGGGCGTGCCAGGACCGACGCTGCCGACCACGGACATGAACGCGGTGGTGTTCACGTTCCCCTGCTCCTCCCCCGACCCCGACACCGACAACTTCGGCGGCGGCCGGGCGTACAACATCAGCAATCTCCCGATCCGCCTGGCGCAGTAGCGCGCGACGCTATCGCCGCGCGCGAACGTGCGCCGCGCGGAAGACCAGATACCGGCTGGCGACGAAGTTGAACCCGGTGCCGACGACGATGCCGGCGAACGCGGCGAGCTGCGGCGCCAGACCCGGCAAACGCGCGATCAGCGCCGTCGCCACCAGGTAATTGATCACCGCGCCGGCCGACGACGCCGCCACGAAGCGCGCGAACTGGCGCGGCCACGACGCCTGCCGGGCGCCGGCGAAGCTGAAGCGCCGGTTGAGGACGAAGTTGAACACGATCGACAGCGCGATGCCCGCCGCCACCGCCGCCTGCTTGGACGCCCCCGCCCCCAGGCACAGCGTCAGGACCACCAGGTTCACCAGCGTCCCCAGCCCGCCCACCACCAGGAACTGCGCCAGCTGGCTCCACAGGCCGAACTTGAAGATGTAAAGACGCCGTAAGTGCTTGAGGTAATAGAGCTGCTGGCGCAAGGTCAGCTTGCTTTCGCCGTGGGTGCGATCCTCGAAGTGGATGGGGATCTCCACCAGGCGCTCGCAGCGGCACTTGACCATCACCTCGAGGCCGATCTTGTAACCGACCGGGTTGAACGCCTGGCCGGCGAGAAAAGTCGCCCGGCGCACGGCGAAGAAGCCCGACATGGGATCCTTGGCCGCCGTCAGCGGCCGCGCCAGTGCCGTCGCCACCCGGCTGTTCAGCCAGCGCAGAAAGCCCCAGTCGTCGGAGGTCGTTCCGCCCGCGACGTAGCGCGAGCCGAGGACGAAGTCGGCGCCCTCGTCCAGCTTGGCCAGCATGTCGGGCAGCACCTCGGGCGGATGGCTGAGGTCGGCGTCCATGCAGACCAGCACGTCGCCGGTCGCGCGCTGCAACCCGTCCAGCACCGCCTGGCTGAGCCCCCGATCGGCGGTGCGAGTGTGGAGCTTCACCCAGGGCTCCGGGCGCGCCGCCACCAGCTCGGCGGAGCCGTCGCGACTGTCGTCGTCCATGACCAGCACGTCGATCTCCAGACCCGACGCCGCCCGCACGCGGGCGATGCGATCGATGAGGTGAGGCAGGTTCTCGACCTCGCGGTAGGTCGGGACCACGATGGTGACGCGCGGTCGCGCGCGCGCGGTCACCGGCCTTGGCTCGGGATCCACGATGGCCACACCATATCACCCGGGCCGACGGTGGGGCTCGCCCTGGACGGATGGCAGGTCAGCGCATCCGGTCGGGGCGAACGCGCGGTGCCCGGCGGCGCCGCACGAAGATCAGCGCCGCCGAGAACAACAGCGCCAGAGACGCGGCCGCGCTCGACGGCGGACCGCTGGTCTCGCAAACGCAGATGAATCCAGGGTTGTGGCCGCCTGTGCCCCCGGCGTCGCCTTGGCCACCCGGGCCACCGTCACCCTGGCCGGCGCCGCCGCCTTGGCCACCCGAACCGGCGCCGCCGTCCTGGCCGCCGCTGCCGGTCCCGCCCTGGCCACGAGAGTTCGGCGGGCACGTGAACACCGCCGCGCTGACGTTGGGCGTGCCGATGTCGGGTCCGCAGATCGAGGCGAACTGATCGCCCGCGTTCGGCATGCCGGCCCCCACGGCGCCGATGTCGTTGCCGGCGCCGTCGGCCGGATCGCCCGCGTCGATGAGCGGGCTGCCGGGGCCCGGCGTGAAGATCTGCTGGTAAAACCGCAGGATTTGACAGACCGACGTCGTGCCCGCAATGACGTCGGCGTCGTTGAACGCGAACCCGACCGGAATCTGGCCGGCGTACTGCGGATCCGCGGGCTGGGCCACGCCGACGAACCGCGGATCCACTTGCTGATCGATGACGCCGGTCCCAGCCGGGCCAGGCGGATCGTGAGCGGCGAAGCCGGTGTCGAATCCTTCCCGGGCGCCGCCCTTGACCGAGAGTCCGTAGTTTTCCTTGAGGAGGGCGTCCGGATTGTGAAACAGGTTGTAGTCGGCATAGCCGAGGCGCGCGGGCGCCGGAACCATCGCCTCCCACCCACCGGCGACACCCGGGGTGCCGCCGCGCACGGCGGCCGTCGGCCCGCCGTTGCCGATGTCGATGGGAAACTCGGCGAAGACGTTGCTGCGCAGGCTGTCGAGGAACGGCTCATCGGTGGTGCCGGGATCGGCCCGCTCGACGACCACCGCCGGCCCCATCGCCCCCCAGCACTGGTGGCGACCGCTGTAGAAGGTGTTGTTGAAGATCTCCGTCCTGGTCATTCCCTTGTGCAACACCTGCACCCCGAACACCATGTTGTCGATCGGCACGTTCGCCGGGTCGGTGCGGATGAAGATGTTGTGGTGAATCACCTCCGGGAAATCCATGCTCTCGAGAAGGAGCCAGGGGCGATCGTACGAGTCGACGAGCAGGTTGAAGCGAATCTCGGCGTCGCCCTCCACGTCGAGGTTCCAGTTGCCGCCGTGGATCACGTTGTGCTCGATGGTGATGTGTTGACCGATGAAGGTGATCGCCTCGACCTCGTTCCACTTGTCGAGGGGCAGCGTGGGGCGAATGTAGTTCCCGACGATCTGAATCTGGTCCACGCCGCTCATGCCGATTCCGGCGCGCGTGCCGATGATGATGTTGCCTTGCCCGGGCGAGGAGCCGCCCACCAGCCAGTTCTTGGCATTTTCGATGACGATGCCCGACTTGAAGATGCGGTTGCCCTGCAGCACTTTCGGCGCCGTGTTGTTGAAGCCGGTAACGTGCAACGCGGGCTGCGAATAGGTGGCTGAATCCTGGAACACGTCGACGACGGAATCGTCGGCGATCGTGTTGTTGACGATCTGCGGGACGCAATCTTGGCCCACCCCGAGGTTGATCCCCCCCGACTTGTGAAACGTGTTTCCCGCCAGCGTCAGCTTGCCGTCGGTGGCGATATCGAGCGCCAGCTTGTGCGTCTGGACGTTCTGGGCGCCAGCGTCGGAGTTGTACACAATCTCCGGCGTGCTGGCGCCGAGGCCGGTGACGGTGCAGTTCTCCATGACGAAGTCGCCCGCCCAGCTGTCGGCGGTGCTGATGGTGAACCCGCCGCCGACCAGCATGCAGTTGTTGTCGGGCGTCCCGCTGAACGTCAGCGTGTCACCGACCTGCAGGACCAGGTCTGCCGTCACGGTCATCGTTTCACCCGGGCCCAGCTTGTAATCCGCGGCTTGCGCGCGCGCGGCCGGCCATGCCATGCCCAGCCCCACGGCGAAGTAAGCCAAGGCCTTTCCTAGGTTCATCGTCCCAGCATGCCTTCCGTGTCAGTGTCTACCAACTAAGAACGGGCCTCCAGGCGAAAATCTCGGACGAATCGCGCGGCGTGGTTTATCCTTGCGCGACCTCATTCGTCACCGCGGCGGCTGCCGGTTCCCATCGGGCGAATTCGCAAACCGCTGCCAGCGCCGGCTGGGGCTGCCTTCCACGAGATGCCGACTCCGCGAAAAGACAGCCTCCGCCACCGGACGCCGAGGGCCGCGGCGCCGGTCCTCGCCCTGGCGGCATCCTTCGCCGCCGGCAGTGGCGCAGGACGGGCCGCCGAGACAGCGGAGGATTTCACCGCCGCCCTGACCGGCGGCGAGATGCAGATCTCGGGCAACTCGGTCGTCAACGGCGCTCCGACCACTGACATCAGCGACTCGCCCTGGATGCCGACGGTGGGCGTCCGCGTGGGCGCGCGCCTGAGGCTCCTCGGCGCCGGATCGATCAACAGCGTCGGCTACACGTTCGGCTTGGTCCGCTACTTCAACCTTCCGGATCAGCCGATCGCCGGATTCACATTCGCCCGCTACACGACCACCCACGAGGCGAACATCATCTCCGATCAGACGCTGACGGCGCGGCACCGCCTGCTCCTGGGCCTGAACGGATCCGTCTACTCGCTGGCGGGCCTGCCCATCGATGTGGCGACGGCGACCCCGGGCAGCGCGGCCGTGACCGCCGGCGACACACACATTCTGACCATCGCCGGCGGTGAAACGTGGCTCTACGAACCGACGGGCACGCACCGGTATCTGCAGACCCTGCTGGCCACGTACATCCGGCCGATCGAAAAGTCGACGATGGTCCCGGCGACGGTCCCCGAGACGTTGCAGCTCCTGGTCACCGAGCGCGGGGAGCGGCAGCAGGGGCTCAACATCTACTCGCTGACTCTCCAGGTGGGAGATCTGATCCGCCTCGATAACCCTTCGGGCCAGACCAGCAACTTCGCTGGCTCTGATGTCTACACCGGTCAATTGCTGGCTGGGCTGGGACGGGAGCTCTGGCCGACCACGAGGATCGAAGCGCGGGCCGGCGTGATGGCCCTTTACAGCCCGGGACTCGACACGCTGGCGGTGGGACCGGCGGCCGACGTCTCGCTGGCCTACCGCCGGAACCCCTGGTACCTGACGCTGATCGCCGCGCACGGGCCGACAATGAACGGATACGTGGCCAGCGCCGTGGTCTCCGACAGCGTCATGCTGCGAGCCGCGCTGCCGCTGAACGTGGCGGAGACGCTGACCATCTCGGGCGTCGGCGGGTACGCGTACTCGCGCAGCGTGATCGCCGGCAACGGCACCAGCAATGGCTTCTCGAATACGTCGAAACTCTACGACGTCATCACTCTGGGAGGGTACGCGACGTACCAGTTCACCCGCGCCCCGCTGAACATTTCACTCGAATATTCAGTGATCGATCAGCGCGGCTATGCTAACCCAGACGCTTTCGCGCCCAGCATCCGCCGCCGGTATCTGGGAATTGCGATGAGCGGAAACCTGTCCACCGACCGCAGGCCCGTGCCCCAGGCGACCATTCATTGACGGCGCCCAGGGGATGAGGCCCACCCGCAATGTGGGTGTGCGGCGTTCCTCCGAATCAGCTCGTGAAAGAAAAGACAGTCACCGTCCGATAGTACGAACCGTTCTGTCCCTGGGGAGGGTCCGTGATTTTCCCGTTCCTTTCGCCCAGGACGAAGTGTCCGAGGAGGTTGCATGAGTCGTTGTCCACTGTCGTCGTTCGTCATCGTCGCGGCCACCGTTCTGGTCGCGTTGCCCCGTTTCGCCGCTGCCGCAGATCCGCCCCCGCCCGTCGGCGCGCACCCGCGCCTGTTCCTCAACGCCACGACACTCCCCGCGCTCGCGGCGTCCGCACAGACGTCCGGGACCGCGTCGGCCCGCTTCCTCGCCGCGTGCCAGGACGTCATCGCCAATCCCGGTGACTATGCGATGCGCGGCGGGGTGGACAGCGACACGTGGCCGAACGCCGCCTGGAGCTGCGCGTTCGCGTACGCCGTCACCAAGGACGCCCAGTATCTGGCGCCCGCCATCAAGTACTGGATCGCCTCGCTGGAGGACGATCAGACTCTCGGCGACAAGAAGGGATGCGTCGCCGACGCCGATCCCAACTGGCAAACCTGGAAGAACGACGGCACCACGCCGGCGCCGCCCGTGATCCTCACCGTCACGCACGACACGGGTTATCCGATGCGCTGGTACGGACCGTTCATCTCGCTCACCTACGACTG
>DATKEU010000465.1:0-11814 GCA_035544495.1 Polyangia bacterium
CGGCTGCGCGGCGGGCAGGCGGCGGGCGCGGCGCTGGTGCTGGCCGGCGTCGTGATGGTCGGGCGCCACGCGCGATCGAACGCCGATCCCTCCGCGCCGGTCGGAGCGGCGCCGGGACGCCAGCCGCGCTGGCTGCTGGCGTCGGTGGGGACGGCGATCGGTTTCGGCCTGCTGGTGCCGTCGATGGCGCGGCTCGCCCCCGCGACGGGGCGGCTGGGATCGGTGTGCGTGGTCTACGCGGCCGACATCGTCCTCGGGTTGCCGCTGGCGCTCGCGTTCCGGATCCCGCTGCGCCCGCCGCCGGTCGGCGCGTGGGCCGCGGTGGCGCTGGCGGGCGTCTTCGAGACCGCCGGCTTCGTCTGCATCACGCTGGGCGCGGCGCGGGCGCCGCTGGCCATCGTCTCGCCGCTCGCCAGCCTGGCCTCGGCGCTGACCGTCGCCTACGCGTGGCTGGTGCTGCGCGAGCGACCCAGCCGACCGGCGGTCGTGGGCGCGGCGCTGGCGGCGGTGGGCGTGGTGATCCTGGCGCTCTGACCGGCGAGATCGACGATCTCTCCGTCGGTGCCGCCTTCGACCGGCACGCGGGCGGCGATGGGGTAGACTGCCGCCGCCATGGCCCACCAGTACATCTACACGATGCAGAACCTCCGTCGCGTTCACCCGCCGAACAAGGAGGTGCTGAAGGGGATTTATCTTTCGTTCTATCCGGGCGCCAAGATCGGCGTGCTGGGATCGAACGGCGCCGGCAAATCGACCCTGCTGCGGATCATGGCCGGCGTCGACACCGATTTCTTCGGCGAGGCCAAGCCGGCCGACGGCATCAAGATCGGCTACCTGCCGCAGGAGCCGGCGCTGGATGCGGCCAAGGACGTCCTCGGCAACGTCGAGGAGGCGGTGGCGCACATCAAGCGGCTGCTCACCCGCTTCGACGAGGTGAACATGAAGCTGGGCGAGGATCTCAAGCCCGCCGAGATGGAGAAGCTGCTGGAGGAGCAGTCGAAGCTGCAGGACGCGATCGAGGCGGCCAACGGCTGGGATCTCGACCGCACGCTGGAGATCGCCATGGACGCCCTGCGCCTGCCGCCGCCGAACGCCGACGTCACCAAGCTGTCGGGCGGCGAGCGCCGCCGCGTGGCCCTGTGCAAGGTGCTGCTGCAACGGCCCGATCTGCTGCTGCTCGACGAGCCGACCAACCACCTGGACGCCGAGAGCGTCGCCTGGCTGGAGCATCACCTGCACGAGTACCCGGGGACGATCGTCGCGGTGACGCACGATCGCTACTTTCTCGACAACGTGGCGGGCTGGATCCTCGAGCTCGATCGCGGCGCCGGCATCCCCTGGCAGGGGAATTACTCGTCGTGGCTGGATCAGAAGCAGAAGCGGCTGGCGCAGGAGGAAAAGACCGAGTCCGCGCGGCAGCGCACGCTGGCGCGGGAGCTGGAGTGGGTGCGGGCGTCGCCGCGCGCGCGCCAGGCCAAGTCGAAGGCGCGCCTGGCGGCGTACGAGCAGCTCCTGGCCGAGGAGCAGAGCAAGCGCGAGGAGACCGTCGAGATCAGCATCCCGCCCGGCCCGCGCCTCGGCGAGGTGGTGGTGAAGGCCGAGCACATCAAGAAGGCGTTCGGCGACAAGCTGCTGTTCGACGATCTGACGTTCAACCTGCCGCGCGGCGGGATCGTCGGAATCATCGGCGCCAACGGCGCCGGCAAGACCACGCTGTTCCGCATGATCACCGGCCAGGAGAAGCCCGACGGCGGCGTGCTGCGCATCGGCGACACCGTCAAGCTGGCCTACGTCGATCAGAGCCGCGACACCCTGAAGGGCGAGAACACCGTCTACGACGAGATCGCGCAGGGCGCGGAGTTCTTCGAGATCGGCAAGCGCAAGGTGCCCTCGCGCGCCTACGTCGCCGGCTTCAACTTCAAGGGCTCGGATCAGCAGAAGCGGGTCAAGGATCTGTCGGGCGGCGAGCGCAACCGCGTGCACCTGGCCAAGGTGCTGCGCGCCGGCGGCAACGTCCTGCTCCTCGACGAGCCGACCAACGACCTCGACGTCGATACGCTGCGCTCGCTGGAGGACGCGGTGCTCAGCTTCGCCGGCTGCGTCGTCGTCATCAGCCACGATCGCTGGTTCCTGGACCGCGTGGCCACGCACATGCTGGCCTTCGAGGGCGACAGCCAGGCGGTCTGGTTCGAGGGGAACTACCAGGACTACGAGGTCGACCGCCACCGCCGCCTGGGCGCCGCCGCCGACCAGCCCCACCGGATCCGCTACAAGAAGCTCACGCACTAGGGGCCGCGGAGAAGTCCGTCCCGAAGGGTGGATGCCCGTCGCGCGAGCGGCCTTCACACATTCGTGATATGCGGGTTCGATGGACGACTGCAATCGCCGCATCTCCTCGAACCCAACGCTGGCCGGCCGGGTGCCGGCGTGGTTGCTGATGCTGGCGCTGGCCCTGGTCGGTGCGGGCTGCGCGGGGTTGAAGCTGCAACTGGTCGACGCGTCGGTGCGCAAGCCGTCCAACGTCGCCGTCTATTTCACCGTCGACACCGGCAAGGGCGATCCGGTGGCGAACCTGACGCCGCAGGATTTCCGCATCTACGAGGACGCGCAGCCGGTGTCGATCTTGGAAAGCCGCCAGACGATCCTGCAGCCCGAGGTGGCGGCCATCCACTACACGCTGCTGCTGGTCGACACCAGCGGCAGCGTCTTCGACTCCGGTGACATGCCGACGGTGGTCCAGGCGGCGGCGTCCTTCGCGGATCGCGTGGGGCCGTACCAGAAGGTGGCCATCTACACCTTCGACGGCAGCCCGCATGTCACGGCGATCATCGGCTTTGGCGGCAGCGTGCGGGCGGGGATCAACGTCCTGGCCACGCGCCGGCCGCGCGATCCGTCGACCAACCTGAACGGCGCCGTGGTCGAGGGCGTGAAGACGTTGAACCACCAGATGGACCTGGCCCCGGTGCCGCTGCGCTTCGGGACGCTGGTGGTGTTCACCGACGGAACCGATCGCGCCCACCGCGTGGCGCCGCAGGAGGTGACGCGGGCGCTGGACGGCGCCGGCTTCGACACCTACGTCATCGGCGTGGGGCAGGAGGTGGACCGCAATCAGCTGGCGCAGATTGGCCGCACCGGGACGTTCGCGTCGAAGAACCGGGAGGACATCGTGCGCGGGTTCGACGAGATCGCCGCCCGCATCGAGGCCAAATCGAAGCGGTACTACCTGCTGTCGTACTGCTCGCCGTCGCGGGCGGGGCAACACCAGGTCGAGATCGAGGCGGTGACCAAGGCCGCCAGCGGCCGACTGAGCTACAACTTCAACGCCCAGGGATTCGGGCCGAACTGCGATCCCAACCAGAAGCCGGCCTTCGACGTCCACCACCCGCGCTCGCCGCCGGCGCACGCCGCCGGCGAGGCGCCGGGGCGCGGAATCGCCTCTCCCGAGCCGCCGCCATCGTCGTCGTCGTCACCGGGCTGGACGCCGAAGCGCTGAGCGGGCCGCACGGCCCCTCGGTCGTCGGCGCCGTCGCCTGCCGGCGGCCGGGCCGCGGCCCGCCCCTTTGCCGCGCTGCCTTGTTGACTGGCAGTCAATAGAAAGCCTATAAACGCAAGTCCGGGAAATGTGGTCGTTCGCGCGAGTTCTCGTCGATCGCGGGAATCTGTCGGCCGGATTCTGCCCGCTGGGTCTGATCTCCCCGGCGGACATCCGGTCGATGCACGCGCTGTTCTCGGGGTTCTACGAGAACGCCGACGCCGACACGTTCCTGCGCGATTTGTCGCGCAAGGACGGCGCCATCCTGGTGCGCGATCGCCGCACCGGCGCCATCCGCGGCTTCACCACCGTCAAGAAGGTGCCGCTGTGGGACGGCCAGCGCAACGCCATCGGCGTCTTCAGCGGCGACACCATTCTCGATCCCACCTGCTGGGGCGACCGCACGCTGAAGGACGCCTTTGCCCGCTATCTCCTGGGCCTGTGGTTCCGCGCGCTGGGGCGGCCGCTCTACTGGTTGCTGATCTCGAAGGGGTACAAGACGTACATGCTGCTGGCGAAGAACTTCGCCAGCTACTACCCGCGCCACGACCGCCCCGACGATCCGAAGCGCGAAAAGTTTCAGCGGATCGTCGAGGCCTACGCGCAGAAGCTGTTCCCCGGCAAGTACGATCCCGCGCGCGGCATCCTGGACTTCGGCGCCGGCGCGCAGCGCCTGCGCGAGGAGATCGCGCCCATCACGCCGGCGATGCGCCAGGCGAACCCGGCCATCGACTACTTCGAGCGCTGCAATCCCGGCTGGCGGCAGGGGCATGAGCTGCCGTGCGTCGCCGAGATCTCCATCTCGTTGTTGCGCCCGTACCTGATCAAGGAGCGGCGCAAGACCCTGCCGGCCCTGGAAGTGCCCGCTGATTCGCCCCGGAGCGCCTGGGGGTGAGCGCGTCCCTCCGACGGCGCGCCGTCGCTCAGGGTCGGCGGCTGGCGCACGCCGCCGCTCGAATGGCCTGCGCGCGCGCTGGCCGCGCCTTCGAGCGCGCGCTTCGCGACGTGCGCGGCGCGCAGACCGGACGCTTGCGGGCGGTCCTGCGCGCGGTCGCGGGCACGGCTCAGGCGCGACGCCTGGGCCTCGAGCCCGCGATGACGCCGGAGGCGTTTCGCGAGCGGGTGCCGGAGAGCAGCTACGCCGCGCTGGCCGCCGCCATCGATCGCCAGCGCGCGGGCGCGCGCGGCGAGCTGACGGTCGAGGCGTGCGCGCGCTATCAGCCGACCAGCGGCTCGCGCGACGCGATCAAGTGGATCCCGTACACGCGGCAGTTCCTCGCCGAGCTGGACGCCGCCATCTCGCCCTGGGGATTCGATCTCTACCGGCGCTTCCCCGGCATCGCGGGCGGCCGCCACTACTGGTCGCTGTCGTGGATGCCCAGCAACCTGCGCGCCGCCACCGCCGCCAACGTCAACGACGATCGCGCGCTGCTGTCGTGGCCAAAGCGGATCTTCTCGGCCGTGACGGCGCCGGTGCCGCCCTGGGTGGCGACCACGGCCACCTCCGACGATTCGCTCTTCGCCACGCTTTGCTTCCTGGCCGCCGCCGATGATCTGACGCTGATCTCCGTCTGGAGCCCGACCTTCGCGCTGGGCCTGTTCGAACGCCTCGTCAGCGAGCGGGCCGCCATGGTCGAGGTGCTCGAGGAAGGTCGCTGGGACGGCCAGCACCGCCATCTGCCGGGGCGGGCGCCGCGCTCGCCGCGCGCCGCGCGGATCCTGCGCGCCTGGGACGGTCAGGTCGACGGCGCGTTTCTCGGCGAGCTGTGGCCGCGGCTGGCCCTGTGCAGCGCCTGGGACACCTCGACGTCGGCGCGCTGGGCCCGGCAGCTGGCGCGCCTCACCCCCGGGGCGCGCTTTCAGGGAAAAGGACTGTGGGCGACTGAGGGCGTGGTGACGATCCCGTACGGCGATCGCTATCCGCTGGCGGTGCGCAGTCATTTTTACGAGTTCGTCGACCTCGACGACGGGCGCCCGCGCTTCGCCTGGCAGCTTCGAGACGGCCAGATCGTGCGCCCGCTGCTGACGACCGGCGGGGGCCTCTTGCGCTACGCGCTCAAGGACCGGCTGGCCGTGCGCGGATTTCTGGGTGACACGCCCTGCTTCGAGTTCCTCGACCGCATCGACGACGTCGACATGGTGGGCGAGAAGATGAGCCCGGAGGCCGCGCGCGCCGCCCTGGACGCCCTCGCCGCCGGAGCCGCGGCCGATGGCGATGCCAGCGGCGCGGGCGCTGACGTTTGTCGCCCGCTGAGCTTGCTGGCGGTGACCCCGGCGCGCGCCGCGGAGAAGCCCGGCTACGTCGCCCTCTGCGAAGGCCCGGGCGCCGGCGCCGCCCGCGACGACCGGCGCGCCGGCCTGCTCGACGATTCGCTGCGGGCGGCGTTTCACTACAACCTGGCGCGCGATCTCGGCCAGCTGGCGCCGGCGCGCGTGCTGACCGTCGCCGACGCGCGCCGCCTGTACCAGCAGCTCGGCGAGGCGCGCGGCATGGTGGCCGGCAACATCAAGCCGGAGGCGCTGCTTCTCTGCGACGACGCGCGTTCGGCGGCGCTGATCCGCGCGCGCATCGGCGAAAGGATCTCGTCATGAACCTCGGCGGCTACCTCGCCCGCTATCCCAACGTTCGCCTGGCCGGGCCCGCCGACAACGAGAAGATCCTGGCCTTCTATCGCAAGCTGTCCATGCAGGGCGGGGCGTTCAACATCCTGTTCGTGAAGGACCCCGATTACTTCCGCTTCCTCCGCTACGAGAGCGCGGTCACCGCCGTCGGCGTCGTCGAGGACGACGACGGCAACATGGAAGGGATGTTCACCTTCTCCGTGCGCCCCTGCTACATCGAGGGCCGCCGGGCCAGCGTGGTGCACATCGCCGACCTGCGATTTCTGCGCAGCCGCGAGCGCAAGAGCAAGTTCGAATGGAAGTCGGTGGCGCGTGACCTGTGCGCCGACAGCCACACCATCGACGAGTTCGCCGGCGCCCGCCACCTGCTGGGATCGTTCGTGATGGCCAACGAACGCGCGCGCAAGGCCATCGCCTCGCAGAAGGCGCCCTTCGACATCAGCCCGATCGCCAATTACAAGATGGTCAGCCTGCTGGCGCGCAAGCCCTTCCCGTGGGGCGGCCGCTCGCGCGGCAAGAACGGCGCTGGCGTCAGCGTCGGCCGCGACAGCGCCGCCGACCGGGAAGCGCTGCGCGCGTTCCTGGACGCCCAGAACCGCCGGCGCGCGCTCGGCTATGTATACGACGGCGCCGGTGACGACGAGCTCGCGCGCCGGCTCTCTGCCTGGGACGGCTTCTCGATGGAATCGTTCTTCATCGCCCGCGACAGCGGCGGGTCCATCGTCGGCTGCTTCGCGCCCTGGGATCTGTCGCCCGGCCGCCGCATCGTGCTCGACCGCTTTCCGGCCGCGCTGGCGGTGGCGGCCGCGGCGGTGCGCCCCCTGGCGAAGAAGATCCCGCGCCCCGGCGAGCCGCTGCGCATCTTGTACGTCACCACGCAGGAGATCGCGCTCGATCTGTCGCCCGAGCTGCGCGCGGGCGTCTTTCGCGCGCTGCTCGACGCGCTCTACGAGAGCAAGCTGCCCGATGGATTCCAGATGGTCGCCCTGTGCGACTACGCCAGTGACAGCTTTCTCGGCCAGGTGACCCCACGCCACTTCACGATGACCACCGATACGATGCTGTATCAGCTTTGCCTACCCGGCGCCGGCGGCGTCATCCGCGAACAGGATCAGGCCTGCCACGTCGGCCACGAGATGTGCCTCACCTGATCGCGTTCTCCGCGAGGACGCCGGACGGACCGCCGAAAGACAGGACCCCCCGCGCCGCGCTACACTGAGCGCGATGATTCCATACGAAGAGCTGGAGAGAGCCCTGGCGCGCTGGAAAGCGCGCGGGCGCGAGGGCGTCACGCCCGAGCCGGTGGGCGAGGACTACGGGACGGCCACGGCTCCTCACAGGGACAGGATGCCCCCGGCGATCGAACTGACCGGCGAGATCGATCTGAGCGACGACATCGTCGAGAGCGTCGACATCCGCCGGCGCTAGGAAACAGGCAACGTTGCGAAGGGGCGCTCAGCGCGCCCACGGCGGCGCGACGGCGAGCCGAGGGCCGCCGGCGCCTTGCGGGTGATCCCACAGCTGGCAGGTGATGGGGCGGTGGCGCTGATCCAGCGCCTCGCAATAGTTGGTCAGCTGGCAGCGACGGACCTCCGCCCCGCGGCCGAGGCGCACCTTGGTGAACCAGTCGGGGTCGGCCAGGCTCTGGCGCGCCGACGCGACGATGTCGCAATCGCCACGGGCCAGCGCCGTTTCGGCCAGCGAGAACGCGGTGATGCCGCCCGCCGCCACCACCGGCGTCTCGAGACCGGCGGCTCGAACCGCCGCGCGCACCGCCGCCGCCGCGCCCAGCTGGCGCCCGAACGGCGCGCCCGCCTCGGTCACGAACACGGTCGGCATGCAGGCCTCGCCGCTCGGGCCTGTGTACGGATAGGCCGCCTCGCCGATGCGTGGCTGGGCGGCGTCCTCGAACTTCCCCCCTTGCGACAGCGACAGGTAATCCGCGCCTGCCTGGGCGAAGGCCACCGCGAAGTGCGCGGCGTCCGCGACGTCGTTGCCGCCGGCGATCCCCTCGGCGGAGAGAAAGCGCACGCCGACGACGAAGTCGCGGCCGGCATCGCGCGTGGCCGCGCGCGCCGCGCGCAGGGCCGCCACCGGCACGCGCTGGCGATCCGCGCGCGCGCCGCCGAAGCCGTCGCCGCGCGTGTTCAGCGCCGACAGGAACGACGCCAGCGTGTAGGCGTGGGCGGCGTGCAGCTCGACGCCGTCGAAGCCGGCCGCCTGGGCCCGCGCGGCCGCGGCGGCGAACAGCGGCGGCAGCGTGCGCGGCAGGTCGCGGATGTGGGGCGCGTCGACGTCGGTGACCCGCTCGCGCCGGCCCATTTGCAGCGCCTCCCACTCGCGCGCGGTCAGCGCCGCGCGTTGCTGCTCCGGCGCCAGCGCCGCCAGCGCCCGGCGCGCCTCGCCGTCATCACGCGCGCCCACCGCCCGCCGGTGCGCGTCGGTGATGGCCAGGAACTCGGCGAAGAAGCGCGCCGGATCCGGGCGGCGCTTGATCGCCAGAAAGTCGATCAGCTGGATGAAGATCAGCGTCTCGCCGTCGCTGCGCGCGCGCACCGTCTCGCACAGCGCGCGCAGCCCCGGCACGAAGCGATCGTCACCGATGCGCAACAGCGGCCCGCTGGGCACGTCGCGCACGCCGGTCGCCTCGACGACCAGCACGCCCGGTTTTCCGGCCGCCAGGCGCCCGTACCAATCCAGCAGCGCCGGCGTCACCAGCCCATCCTCGGTCGCTCGCCACGGCACCATGGCCGGCACCCAGGTCCGGGTGCGGGCCAGGCGCCCGCCCAGGCGCACGGGCGAAAACAGCCGCGCGCCCGCCGCCTCCTCCGCCGTCGGCCAGCGCTCCTCGGCGATGGCGTGCCGGTTCATACGCCCGCCGTGAAGCTCTCTAGAAATACAAACGCACGCCCAGCGCGCCTTCCAGGTCGACCCACAGGGGCAACAGGCGCAGCGTGGGCGCGATCTCGAAGAAGACCTCCAGAAAGTCGGGGTTGCGAAACATCATGTCCAGCCCCACCGGCATGCGCGCCCCCAGATCGAAGTCGTGCTCGTAGCGATAGTCGCTGCCGAAGAAGTAGATTCGCCCGCCCACGCCGATGTGCCAGTCCAGCTGGATCGGACCCTTGATGATGTTCGATTGCCACAGGTAATCGACGTTGACGCTGAACTCGTGATAGGCGGAGTCGCAGTGGTTGCCGTTCACGTCGCAGTGACTCCAGCCGTAGTGCTGGAATCCCAGGCCGAAGTCGACGGCGTTCGTCGGGCTGACCCACACTTTTCCGACGAGGCCCGTCGGATCCCCCACCGCCACCCCAAGGCCGATCCTGCGCGCATAGCCGACCTCCGTCGCCCGCGCCGCCCGGGCGGCGCCGACGGCGAATGCGGCGGCGACGAATGTGGTCACGAGGTATCGTTTCATGGGCGATATAGTACGGACGTCCCCGGGAGAGACAACAGGCAGGCACCGTTTTGTGGCCGCCCGCGACGAACATGAGACATGGTGTGAATCGGCGCGCGTCCGCCCGCGGCCATCCGGCGCTCGCCCGCGCGGTGGCGACGGCGGTGGTGCTTCTCCTGCCCGCGGCCTGCCGGCGCGCCGGTGACGCCCCGTCCGGTCAGAAGGCCCTTCCCGCGCCGGCGGCGACGCTTCCGGCGCGGCCAACCAGCCTGCGATCGGGACCGCTGTTCGCGCCGGCGTCGTTCCCCACGCTGCCGCCCGCCTCCGACGACGATCTGCTGCCGCCGGCCGCGGACCTGCCGCTCGCCCGCCGCGCCATCCAGGTCGCGCGCGGCGCCGAGCGCGTGGTCGACGCCGATCGCGCCCGCGCTGCGGGCCTGACCGTCGTCGATCTCTCCGATGACTGGGCCCCGGCGGTCTTCGCCGACGGCACCGCGCCCGACGGGACCCTGCTGCCCAACCGCTATCGCGCCGTGTTCGTCGGCCTGGCCAGCGATCGCACCGACGGCGACGGCCAGCCGCTTGGCCCCGGCGAGAAAAACTTCCTGGAGCTCTACGGCATCCCGCCCACGCTGTCGGTGCTGCGCGAGCGCTTCCTGGCGGACGCCGCCCGCGCCTGCGATCCGACGTTCGACGTCGGGACGTTGCTGGCGACGGACGGCATCGAAACCTGGGGCGCCGCCACCGAGCAGAAAGAGCAGGCGAAGCAGCGCCTGCGCGCGCAACGCCTGGAGGCCGCGCGCGCGGCGGCCGACGCCGACACGCTGGAAGCGCTGGCCGCCGCCGATCCGCGCTACGCGAAGGAGGTGAAGGCGCACCGCCGCGCCGAGGCCGAGCGCGCCGCCTTCGCCGAGATCGAGAAGCGCCTGGCCTGCGAGGGTTTCGACCTGCGCAAGCACGGCGCCGGCCGCTACGACAGCGTCATGCGCAAGGCGATGTTCGATTTCCAGCAGAAGCACACGGTGATCGATCAGGCCGACATCAAGCGTTCCACGCTGGAGACGCTGTCCCGCCCGCTGCTGGCGAACGACTACGCGGCCCTGCGGCGCGTGCTGGCCGAGCGCGTGGCCGACGCGGGCGGCATCCTCGAGGATGGCTCGGCGTCGTCGCGGCCGGCGGCGGCGGGCGGGCCGGCGACGTACCTGGGCGCCGACGGCGCGCGCCACCCGGTGCCCGATCTCGTCGGGGAAGCGACCGACCGCCTGATGGCGCGGCTGGAGCTGGGCACGCCCGAGCAGGCGCTGGCCTTCTTTCGCCGCCACCCGGCCGCCGACTTTCGCGCGCTGCGCGCGGCGGTGCGGCTTCCGCCGTTGCCCGAGTATTACGGCGGGCGGACGGGCACCATGGATCTCTCGGCCGAGATCGATCGCGGCGACGTCTGGTACGACTTCCCCTTCAACGACGCCGGCGTCCGCCAGCCGCAGCCGCGCGAGCGCTTCCCCGCCTTCACCCTGTTCGTCCGCTGGCGCGGCGAGCGCTTGCCCCTCGTGCACTGGCGCACCACCGTGGGAGGCTGGCGCTCGGAGCTGGCCTCCGACGGGCAAGAGTACTACCGGTACAAGGACTCCGACGTGGGGCCGCGTGTGTGGCGCCACATCGTCGCCGCGCCGGTCTGGATCCCGCCGCCCTCGTCGCCCCTCGGATCGATGGTGAAGGAGAAGAAGGTCAACGGCGCGTTCGTGCGCGTGACGAACTACGACGAGACCGGGCCCGGCTATCTGTCGGCGTATGGCCTGGCCGCCGCCATTCACGAGCAGGCGCTGAAGGGACCGGGCGGCGTCACCTACTTCGACAACGGCATCCGCACGCACGGCTCGTTCGACTACACGTCGCTGCGCGGGCGCTTTTCCCACGGCTGCCACCGGCTGTACAACAACCTGGCGGTGCGGCTGTTCTCGTTCGTGCTGAAGCACCGGCGCGTTCGCACGCTGGGGCCCATCGCGCTCGGCGCGCGGCGCTGGTTCTATTCCAAGGGCGAGGTGTTCGAGATGCGCCTGCCCAGCCGTGGCTTCTATTTCGAGCTGACCCCGCCGCTGTCCGTCGAGACGCTGGAGGGGCGCATCAAAGGAACGCGTGAAAAGCCGATCGCCGGCTATGTCCGCAAGCCGGGCGTCAAGTACGCCACCGTCGCGCCCCCAGCGGCGACGAACAACCCGGAGAGCAAGGCCGGCGGGGTGGAGGCGCCGTGAGAGTCGAGCTG
>DATKEU010000466.1:0-17647 GCA_035544495.1 Polyangia bacterium
GTTCTGCCGGTGTGCCTGGGCGAGGCGACGAAGCTGGCGGCGTTCCTGCTCGACGGCGACAAGGCATACCAGGCGACGGTGTGCTTCGGCGTCGAGACCGACACCTACGACGCCGACGGCGCCGAGACCCGTCGCGCGGACGCGGGCGACGTCACGGAGGCGTGCGTGCAGGAGGCGCTGGCTTCGTTCCGGGGCCCGATCCGCCAGCGCCCACCCGCCTTCTCGGCGCTCAAGCGCAATGGGCGGCCGCTGTACGAATACGCGCGCCGGGGCGAGGCGGTCGAGGCGCCGGAGCGCACCGTCGTCATTCACGAGCTGGCGCTGGTGCGATTCGAAGGTCCCGGGTCGGTCACCTTGAACGTGCGCTGCTCGAAGGGGACCTACATCCGGTCGCTGGCGTTCGACCTCGGGCGGGTCCTCGGTCCGGGCGCGCACCTGCGGGCGTTGCGCCGCACGCGCTCGGGGCCATTCGACCTGGCAGCGGCGCGACCGCTGGCCGCGCTCACGGAGATGTTGCGCCGCGGGGACGGCGCGCTCCCCCTCATCGGGCTGGCCGACGCGCTCGGGTATCTGCCACGCCTACACGCGGACCCGGCCAGCGCGCTGGCGGTGCGCCAGGGGCGGAAGGTCCCCTGGTCGGCCCTGCAAGCCGGGGCCGGCGCGGCCGTTCACCCAGACCCGCCGGGCCGCTGCTTGATTCTGGGGCCGGCGGGCACCCTGCTGGCCGTGGCCGAGCCAGGCGCCGACGGGCTGGTCCGGTCGCTGCGCGTTTTCAACGGCGATGGCGAGGCGGACCTGCCGCGGCCAGCGTCGGTGACAGGCTGATCTTTTCGCGCGCGTTTCATTGACTCACTGGACATTTTCTGGGAGATTCCGCGTTTCAAAAGCAAAAGAAGAACGGAAAGATAGACATGGCTCTGGCTGCAGAACGCAAAGCAGAAGTGGTTTCGAAATTCGCCCGCCAGCCGGGCGACACGGGCTCGCCGGAAGTTCAGATCGCGCTCCTGTCCGAGCGCATCTCGTACCTGACCGAGCACTTCAAGGTCCACGTGAAGGATCATCACTCGCGCCGCGGCCTCCTGATGTTGGTTGGCCAGCGGCGCCGGTTGCTCGACTATCTGAAGGCGAAGAACGTCGAACGCTACCGGACCGTCATCCAGTCGCTCGGCATTCGCAAGTAGCAGGCTTTTCGGCAGACAAACCCCGGCGAGCCTGTGCGCCGTCCGTCTGACGGTCTCGGGCTCGCCCCAACCGGTCGCTGCGGCGGTATTCATCCTTTTTCCCGCGGGTCGAGGACCAGGTCCTCCTCGACCGACGAGAAGAGGGACGAAACGTCGCCGCTGCCGCCAAAGGAGCGCGACAATGTTCGTTCGTGAAGGAGTCAGTTTCGGTGGCAAAGAATTGACCATCGAGACCGGGCGGATGGCCAAGCAGGCCGACGGCTCGGTCGTCGTTCGCTACGGCGACACGATGGTCCTGGTGACGGCGGTGGCCGCGCCGGTGGTGCGGCCGGGGATCGATTTCATGCCCCTGACCGTCGATTATCTGGAGAAGACGTCGGCGGCCGGGCGCATCCCCGGCGGTTACTTCAAGCGCGAGGGGCGCATGACCGAGGTCGAGATCCTGACCTCGCGCCTCATCGACCGCCCGTCGCGGCCGCTGTTTCCCAAGGGCTGGCGCTTCGACACGCAGGTGATCGCCATGGTCGTGTCGACCGACCGCGAGAACCCGTCCGACGTGCTGGCCATGACCGGGGCATCGTGCGCGTTGCACATCAGCGACATCCCGTGGGCAGGTCCGTACGCGGGCGTGCGCGTCGGGCGCATCAACGGCGAGCTGGTCGTCAACCCGACCTTCGCGCAGCGCAACGAGTCCGACATCGACCTCATCGTCGCCGCCAGCCGCGACGCCATCGTCATGGTGGAGGGCGCGGCGTCGGAGGTGTCGGAGGAAGCGCTGATCGACGCGCTGATGTTCGCGCACAAGGCGGCGCAGCCATTGCTCGACCTGCAGGACAAGCTGCGGGCGGCGGTGGGGCAGCCGAAGCGCGAGTTCGTGCCGCCGGCCAAGGACCCGGTGATCGTCGAGCTCGTCGCCGGGCTGGCCAACGAGAAGATCCAGGCCGCCATGGCCATCCGCGAGAAGCACGCGCGCTATGGCGCGCTGGACGCGGCGGGGCTGGAGACGGAGAAGGCGCTGGTCGCGGATTTCCCCGAGCGTGGGGCCGAGATCAAGGAGGCGTACGAGTCGGCGAAGAAGAAGCACCTGCGCGAGCTGGTGCTCTCCACCGGGCGGCGCATCGACGGGCGGGCTCCGTCGGACATCCGCACCATCACCTGCGAGGTGGGGGTGCTGCCGCGCACGCACGGCTCCGCGCTGTTCACGCGCGGCGAGACGCAGGCGCTGGTGACGACGACGCTGGGGACCAGCCAGGACGCCCAGCACATCGAGGCCATCATCGGCGACATCGAGAAGCGCTTCATGCTGCACTACAACTTCCCGCCGTTCTCGACCGGCGAGGTGAAACCCCTGCGCGGCGCCAGCCGGCGCGAGACCGGGCACGGCCACCTGGCGGAGCGGGCGCTGGCTCGAATTCTCCCGCCCGAGAAGGACTTCCCGTACACCATCCGCATCGTCTCGGAGATTCTGGAGTCGAACGGCAGCTCGTCGATGGCGTCGGTGTGCGGCGGCACGCTGTCGTTGATGGACGGAGGGATCCCGATCAAGACGCCGGTGGCGGGCATCGCCATGGGTCTCATCAAGGAAGGTGATCGCGTGGCCGTGCTGTCCGACATCCTCGGCGACGAGGACCATCTCGGCGACATGGACTTCAAGATCTGCGGGTCGAAGACCGGCGTCACCGCCGTGCAGATGGACATCAAGATCCAGGGGCTGACGCGCGAGATCTTGGAGACGGCGCTGCGCCAGGCGAGGGAGGGGCGTCTCTTCATCCTCGGCAAGATGGCCGAGGCGCTGGCGGGGCCGCGCGAGGAGATGTCGCGCTACGCGCCCCGCATCCACACCCTGCGGGTCAAGCCCGATCAGATCCGGGAGATCATCGGCCCGGGAGGCAAGACCATCCGCGGGATCACCGCGCAGACCGGCGTCGCCATCGAGGTGGAGGACGACGGCACCGTGCACATCGCCTCGCCCGACGGGATCGCCGTGCAGAAGGCCATCGACATCATCAAGGGGCTGACGACGGAGCCGGAGGTGGGCGAGTTCTACGTCGGCGTCGTGCGGCGGCTGGCCGAGTTCGGCGCCTTCGTCGAGATTTTACCCGGCACCGACGGCCTGGTGCACATCAGCGAGCTGGACGAGAAGCGCGTGCGCGCCGTGCAGGACGTCTGCAAGGAGGGTGACGAGATGATCGTCAAGGTCATCGGCATCGATCGGGCCTCGGGCAAGATCCGCCTGTCGCGGCGGGAGGCCCTCGGCAAGACGCCGGACGTCGTGCACAACTTCCGCGCCGTCGCGGCGTCGTAGTCGTGGTCGTAGTCGTGGCGCTGGCGCTGGAATGAACCAGAGCGGGCCGCTGCTCCGCTTCCGCAAGCTGCGGCCCGGCGCCCAGGCACCCCGGTACATGTCGGCGGGAGCCGCCGGGATGGACCTGGCGTCGGCCGCCGACGGGGCCGTGCGCCTGGAACCGGGCGCGCGGCTCGGCGTGCCGACGGGGCTGGCGCTGGAAATCCCGCCCGGTTTCGAAGGCCAGGTGCGCCCGCGCTCCGGCCTGGCGATCCGGGCCGGCGTCACCGTCGTGAACGCCCCCGGCACCATCGACAGCGACTACCGCGGCGAGGTGGTGGTGCTGCTCGTCAACCTCGGCCGCGAGGCGCACGTCATCAACCCCGGCGACCGCATCGCCCAGTTGGTGATCGCGCCCGTCACACGCGTCGAGATCGCCGAATCCGACAGCCTCTCCGACACGCTTCGCGGCGCCGGCGGCTTCGGCCACACCGGCGCCTGATCCCACCTCTCCCGCTTGCGGGAGAGGTCGCCCCGGGGGCGCAGCCCCGGCGGGTGAGGGCAAGCCTGCGGAGTCAATTGTCACAACAGTCCGGTTGACGCCTGCCGCCCTCTGGATAATTATTCACGCCATGAATACGGCGATTCGCGTCGGGATCGTGGGCGTCTCCGGCTACTCCGGCATGGAGCTCGCGCGCATCGTCGCCGCCCACCCGCGCCTCGATCTCGCGTGGGTGGTCAGCGACAAGTGGGCCGGCCGTCCGCTCGGCGATTGCCTGCCCGTCGCCGCGCCCGCCGCCGTGCTGGCCGTGCGCGCCCAGGCCGAGGGGGCAGAGGCGTTCGGCTCCGCCGACCTGGTCTTCCTGTGCACGCCCGCCGAGGTCTCGCTGGCCCTGGCCCCGAGCGCCCTCGAAGCGGGCGCGCGCGTCGTCGATCTATCCGGCGCGTTTCGCCTCCCGGCCGCGGCCTATCCGCGCTGGTACGGCTTTCCGCACGCGCGGCCCGAGCTGCTGGCCGAAGCCGTCTACTCGATCCCCGAGGCGACGGGGCCCGACGGCGGCGCCGCCGCTCTCCGTACCGCTCGTCTGGTCGCCAACCCGGGTTGCTACCCGACGGCCAGCGCGCTGGCCGTCCTGCCGCTGCTGCGCGCCGGCGTGATCGAGCCGAACGGCATCATCGTCGACGCCAAGAGCGGCACCACCGGCGCCGGGCGCAAGGCGATCGAGGAGATGTCCTTCTCCGAGGTCGAGGGTGACTTCCGCGCCTACCGCGTCCTCCGCCACCAGCACACGCCGGAGATCGAACGCGCGTTGGCGCTGGCGGGAACGCCCGTCGGTCCCGTCACCTTCACCGCGCACCTTCTCCCCACGCGGCGCGGAATCCTGGCCACGGCGTACGGTCGGCTGGGCGCCGGCAAGACCGCCGCCGACGCCGCCGACGCCGTGCAGGCGTTCACGCGCGGACAGCCCTTTCTGCGCGCGGCCAAGCCGGACGCCGTCCGCTTGCACGCCGTCGTCAGCACCAACCGGGCGCTCCTCGGCGCCGACGCCGATCCCGAACGCGCGATCGCCATCGGCTTCGGCGCCATCGACAACCTGGTCAAGGGCGCGGCGGGGCAGGCGGTGCAGAACGCAAACTTGATGTTCGGCCTCGATCAAACCACGGGCCTTTTGGCCCTTGCCGGGAGCGCACCCTGATGTCGACGTCCCAGTCTTCCCATTCCAACATCGCCATCCCCGCCGGTTTTCGCTTCGGCGCCACCCGCGCCGGAATCAAGGCGACCGGCACCAAGCGCGATCTGGCGGTGATTCTGTCCGACGCGCCCTGCGCCGCGGCCGGCGCCTTCACTGTGAACAAGATGTGCGCCGCGCCGGTCAGCAACGCGGCGGCGCGCCTGCCCGCCGCCGGCATTCGCGCCATCGTCGCGAACAGCGGCAACGCCAACGCCCTCACCGGCCCGCAGGGCGGCGATGACGATCGCGCCATGGCCGCCGCCGCCGCCGCCGCGCTGGGCATCGCCGCGGACGAGGTCCTGACGGCGTCGACGGGCGCCATCGGCATCCGCATGCCCGTCGACGTCATCAGGGCCGCCATGCCCGCGCTGGCGTCGTCGCTGGACGTCGATCTCGCCCCGGCCGCCGAGGCGATCCGGACCACGGACCTCCGCAGCAAGGTCGCCGGCCGAACGATCACCCTCGGCAACCGTCCCGTGAAGCTGGCGGCCATCGCCAAGGGCTCCGGCATGATTCACCCGAACATGGCCACCATGCTCTGCTTCGTGGTGACCGACGCCGCCATCGCGCCCGGCACGCTGCACGCGGCGGTGAGGGACGCCAGCGACGCCACGTTCAACACCATCACCGTCGACGGCGACATGTCGACCAACGACTGCGTGATGGCGCTGGCCAACGGCCGCTCGGGCGCCCCGCTCATCGAAGGGCCGGGCCCGATGTTCGACACGTTCCGGGCCGCGCTGACCGACATCTGCGCCGAGCTGGCGCGCGCCATCGCCGCGGACGGGGAGGGCGCCACCAAGCTGCTGGTCGTCGACGTCGAGGGCGCGCCCGATGCTGCCACCGCCCGCGATCTGGCGCGCGCCGTCGCCGGCGGCAGCCTGGTGAAGTCCGGGGTCTTCGGCGGCGATCCGTCGTGGGGCCGCATCCTGGCCGCGCTGGGCGCGCGCATCGGCGCGCGCGCCCTGGCGCTGGACCCGGCCGACGTCACGCTGGACATCCAGGCCACGCGCGTCTACGGGCGTCGCGCGCCCGTCCCGTTCGACAACGCCGCCCTCTCCGCGCGCATGCGCGAGGCCGAGATCGCCGTCCGTCTCGATCTCGGTCGCGGTGCCGGCAAGGCGCGGGCCCTCGGATGCGATCTCAGCTACGAGTACGTCCGCATCAACGCCGAGTATTACGCCGGGCCATCCAAGTCGGCGCCAAAGCCGCCCGGTCCCCCCGTCGCGACGCCCGAGCCGCCTCCGCCCCTGTCGGCGCCCGTCAACCGGTCGCTGATCGTCGAGGCGCTCAGCTACATCCGCAAGTTCGCCGGCAAGCGCGCGGTGATCAAGTACGGCGGAGCCGCCATGGTCGACCAGGCGCTCAAGCGCAGCTTCGCCGAGGAGATCGTCCTCCTGCAGTCGGCCGGCCTGCGCCCGGTGATCGTCCACGGCGGCGGCCCCGAGATCACGAAGACTCTGGAGCGCTTCGGTCAGAAGTCGCAGTTCGCCGACGGCCAGCGCATCACCGGCGCCGAGGACGTCAGCGTCGTCGAGATGGTCCTCACCGGCAAGATAAACACCGAGATCGTCGGCCTGCTCAACCTCGTCGGCGGCAAGGCCATCGGCCTCTCCGGCAAGGACGGCCGCCTCATCACCGCCAAGAAGCTGGCGCCTTTGCCCGGAAAGCCCGACCTCGGCTTCGTCGGCGACATCGAGGCGATCAATTCAGAGCTGCTGGACATGTTTCTCGAGCGCGGCTACATCCCGGTCATCTCGCCGGTCGGCTTCGGCGAGGACGGCGCCAGCTACAACATCAACGCCGACGTCGCCGCCGCCGAGATCGCCGTCGCGTGCGGCGCGACGCGCCTCATCTTTCTCACCGATGTGGCCGGCATCCTCGACGGTGACGGCAAGCTGGTCACGCAGGTGAAGGGCGCGGACCTCGAGAGCCGCCTCGGCAGCGCCATCCGGGGCGGCATGACGGTCAAGACGCAGGCCGTGCAGAGCGCGCTGGCCGGCGGCGTTCACGCCGTGCACATCGTCGACGGTCGCGTCCCCCACAGCATCGTCGCGGAGCTGTTCACCGACCGCGGCGTGGGAACGCTGGTGACCTGATGATCTCCACCGACGCCCGCCGCGACGCCATCCGCGAGATCCTGGCCCGCCATCCGGTCTCCACCCAGGAGGGTTTGCGCCGGCACCTGGCCGCGCGCGGGATCCGCGCCGCGCAGGCCACGCTGTCGCGGGACATGGTCGCCCTGGGCGTGCAGCGCAGCGCCCGCCCGGGCGGCGCGCGTTACGTCGTCGAGGGCGACGGCGGCCTGTTGCCGATCGATCCCGTGCGCCGCCTCGTCGACAGCGTGAAGACCAATGGCGCGCTGGTCGTCGTCCGCACCAAGGCCAGCGCCGCGCCGACGGTGGCCCGCGCCCTTGACGAAGCGGCTCTCGGAGACGTGCTGGGCACGCTGGCGGGCGACGACACGGTCTTCGTCGCGCCAGCCAACCCGCGCGGCGGCCGGGCGTTGGCGCACCAGCTGCGCCGCTTGCTGGGCCAGCCCCGCCGCGCGCCCGCGGTCAGCGACTCCTCAACCCGGCGCGGCTGATCCTGACACGGCCGCGCTGTCCGTCGCACCGCCGCCCGAGGCCAGAAGAGCCTGCGTCGCCTTGAGGCCGCTGAAGATGTCGTCGACGGCGGTCAGCTTCTGCATGATGTCGCGCCGCGAGCTCTCGTTGCCGCCGGTGGCGGGGCGTCGCGCCGGCGTGGTCTTCGTCGGATCGCCGAGTTGCTTGACGTCGTCCTTCGCGCTGTCGTTGCTGTCGCCGGCGAAGCCGAGATCGCGCGGCTTGAGCAGCTGCGCTTGCAACACGCGGTTCAGCTCGTTCTCGACATTCAGCGGCGCGCGCAGGCCGCCGCCTGGCAGGGAGACCACCTCGGGCGCCGCCGAGACGTGCCTCGCATTCAGCGTGAAGCCGGGGATGGCGTTGCTGATCGTGTTGCCGCGGCTCTCGATGACCGTGCCGTTGACGGTGACACGGGCGTTGCTCGCCGCCTGCGTCACCTCGGGGCTGAGGGCCTGGCCGCTGTCGCCCGTCGACGTCTCGGTCACCGACAGCGCATCCTGGGGCCGCCCGCCGATGGCATAACCGGTCTCGCGCGCCGCGATCGCCAGCCGCACGCCGCCGCCGTCCTTGACCAGCGTGGCCCTGACGCCGGCGCCGGAGTTTTCGACGTTGCGGCGCACGTCGGCCAGCGTGTCGCCGCTGTTGACGGCGACGTCGAACCGCTTGCCCTCGACGGTCAGCGAGAGCGTGCCGGCCTTCACCTGCGCGCTCTCGCTCCCGAACACGCCCGATCGCACCTCGCCCGCCTGCGCCACGCTGTCGACGGAGACCAGCGCGCCGTCCCCGCCGCCGGCTCCCCCGGACCCGAGCGCCGACGCCGCGCCCGCCGCGCTCCCGTTCAGGGCCGGATTGGCCAGATCGATGGTGCCGCCCGTGATGTCATCGGTGATGAGGTCGTTGCGGCTCGACTGAAGCACGCCGTGCAGCGTGAACTGCGCGTTCGTGGCCTGATGATCGACGATCAGGCCCAGCGCCTTGCCGGTCGTCCCCGCGTCGGTCTCATCGATGGTGAGGGCATCAGCGGCCGAGCCGCTGGCGTCGTAGCCGGTGGCGCGGGTCGTGACGCTGAGGCGCAGCTGCCCGGCCTGGTTCGGATCGGCGACCAGCGCGGCGTCGACGGGCGCACCCGAGGCGCGAATGCCCGCCACCACGTCCTTCAGCTTCTCGCCTTGATTGATCGCGACGTTGTACGTCCGACCCCCTGTCGACAGGGCCAGCGTTCCCGCCGTCACCTCGTCGTCGGGGCTCGTGAAGCCGGCTGAGCGGGCGTGCGCGGCGCTCGCCAGGCTGGTCACGTTCAGCGCATCGGGCGCGGACGTCGTCAGCGTGAAGGCGCCCGACTGCGAAGCGACACCGGCCCCGCGAAGCGCCGACAGACTCGCCGCCGCGGCGCTGAGGAAGTCGGGCAGGGCGCCGCTGTCTGTCTGGACCGACTGAGCTGGCTGCCCCAGCGTGCGGCTGAGGGCGCGCAGTCCGTCCAGCGGCTGGCCGGCGGGGGACGACCGTCGCGCGAACAGCGTGTTCGCATCGAAGAGTCGAAGCCCGATCGGTTGAAAGGTGGTCATGTCGGTCCCGGACCCACTGGGCAAAATCGACCCACTGGTCCTTGCTCGCCGCATCGGCGATCCGACAAAAAACTTGAGAAGAAAATGAATTGCCCAGTGCCGGCAGCCATTTGGGCCTGCGGGGCAGGGCCGGGGGCGCCGTTGCGGGCGGCGCCCATCGCGGCTCGCCGCCGACGCTTCGTGGTAAACAGCGGGCATGCCGAAAGCCATCGTCGTTCACGAGATCGGCGGCCCCGAGAAGCTGACCTGGGAGGACGTCCCCGACGCGCCCCTCGGCCGCGGCGAAGCCCGCATCCGCCAGACCGCCATCGGCCTCAACTTCATCGACGTCTACTTTCGAACCGGCGTCTACAAGGCGCCCAGCCTCCCGCTGGTCCCGGGGCAGGAAGCCGCCGGCGTCGTCGAGGAGATCGGCCCCGACGTCAGCGAGGTGAAGGTCGGCGATCGCGTCGCCTACGCGGGCATTCCGGGTGCGTACGCGCAGTCGCGTGTTGTGCCGGCGGCGCGCCTGGTGCCGGTTCCCGACGGGATCAGCGACCAGCAGGCCGCGGCGATGATGCTGAAAGGGATGACGGCGCAGTACCTGCTGTTGCGCTGCGGGCGTCCCCGGCGCGGCGACACGATCCTGTTTCACGCCGCGGCCGGCGGCGTGGGCGTCATCGCGTGCCAGTGGGCCAAGCACCTCGGCGTCGAGGTCATCGGCACCGTCGGCAGCCCCGAGAAGGCGCGGCTGGCCTTCGAGCGGGGGTGCGCCCACGTCATCAACTACAACAAGGAGAACTTCGTCCACCAGGTGAACGAGATCACCCGCAGCACCGGCGTGGCCGTGGTCTACGATTCGGTCGGCAAGACGACCTTCCGCGCCTCGCTGGATTGCCTGCGCCCGCGCGGGATGATGGTCAGCTTCGGGCAGTCGTCGGGCGTGGTGCCGCCGTTCGACATCCTCATCCTCAGCATCAAGGGCTCGCTGTTCTTGACCCGGCCGACGCTGAACTCCTACGTCGCCACGCGTGGCGAGCTGCTGGAGACGGCCGGCGATCTGTTCGACGTCGTCCTTTCGGGCGCGGTGAAGATCGACATCGGCCAGACCTACCCGTTGCGCGACGTCGCCCAGGCGCACGTCGCCCTCGAAGCGCGCGCGACCTCCGGCTCGACCGTGCTGGCGCCCTGAACGGTGAGGCTGGAGGGACGGCCGTCGCGGTTGAATCCGCGATTTGATTCCGCTAGAACCGGCCGGCGCCGATGATCGCCCGTTACACCCGGCCCGAGCTGGCCGCGCTCTGGTCCGACGCGCACCGCTATGACACCTGGCTGCGCGTCGAGCTTTGCGCCTGCGAGGCGATGGAGGCCGCGGGGACGGTGCCGGCCGGAACCGCCGCCAAGGTGCGCGCCGCCGCCGCCGGCCGGCTGGATCCAGCGCGCATCCTGGAGCACGAGGAGCGCACCCGCCACGACGTCATCGCGTTCCTGACCCACGTCGAGGAGCTGGCCGGCGAGCCCGCGCGCTGGTTGCACCTGGGGATGACGTCGTCCGACGTGCTCGACGCGGCGCTGGCCATCAATCTCGTCGAGGCCGCCGACCACATCCTGGCGGGCGTCGATCTGCTGGCCGCCGCCTGCCGCCGCCGCGCGGAGGCCGAGCGCGCCACACCGGCCATCGGGCGATCGCACGGCATCCACGCCGAGCCGATCACCGCCGGGCTGGTGTTCGCCGGCTTCTTCGCCGAACTGCAACGCGCGCGGCGCGCGCTCTCCGCCGCGCGCCGCGAGATCGCCGTCGGCAAGATCGCCGGCGCGGTCGGCACGTACGCCAACCTCGACCCCGCCGTCGAGGCGCGCGCCCTGGCGGCGCTGGGGTTGCGGCCCGAGGTGGTGCCCACGCAGATCGTGGCCCGCGATCGCCACGCCGGCTACTTCGCGGCCCTGGCTCGCCTGGGCACCGCGGTCGAGCGCATGGCGCTGACAGTCCGTCACTGGCAGCGGACGGAGGTGGGCGAGGCGACGGAGGCCTTCGGCAAGGGACAGAAGGGCTCGTCGGCGATGCCGCACAAGAAGAACCCGATCCTCGCCGAGAACCTGTGCGGCATCGCGCGCCTCCTGCGCTCGTACGCCGCGGCGGCGCTGGAGGACGTGGCCCTCTGGCACGAGCGCGACATCTCGCACTCGTCGGTCGAGCGGGTGATCGGCCCCGACGCCACCGGGCTCGCCGACTTCATGGTGCGGCGGGCGGCGGGTCTCATCGACGGGCTGGTCATCAACCGCGAGCGGATGCGCCAGAACCTGGAGCTGACCGGCGGCCTGTTTTTTAGCGAGGCGGTGATGCTGCAGCTGGTGCGCAAGGGGATGGCGCGCCAGGCGGCGTACGAGCTGGTGCAGCGCAATGCCCTGCGCGCCGCCGCCGGCGAGAAGCCGTTCCGCGTCTTGCTGGGCGAGGACGCCGACGTCGCCGCGAAGCTGTCGGCGGCCGAGATCGATCGGGCCTTCAACCTGGACCACCACCTCCGTCACGCCGGGGCGATCATCGATCGCGCGCTGGCGGACGACAAACAGGAGCCGTAACGATGGACGACGCCGTCATCCGGGCGCAGCTCGGCAAGACCCTGGACCGCACGCACTTTCCCGAGCTGGGCGCCAAGTACGAGGGGAAGGTGCGCGACTGTTACACGCTCGATGGGCGCCGCACCATCATCGTCACCGATCGCCTGAGCGCCTTCGACGTCGTGCTGGGGACGATCCCGTTCAAGGGCCAGGTGCTGAACCGCATGGCCGCCTTCTGGTTCGAAGCGACGGCCAACCTGGCCCCGAACCACGTCATCAACGTCCCCGACCCGACGGTGATGGTGGCGCGCGAGTGCCAGCTCCTGCCCGTCGAGTTCGTCATGCGCGCGTACATGACCGGCGTGACGTCGACGTCGATCTGGTCGCACTATCAGAAGGGGGCGCGCCAGTTCTGCGGCCACGATCTGCCGGACGGCATGCGCAAGAACCAGAAGCTGGCCAAGGCGCTGCTGACGCCGTCGACGAAGGCCGAGAAGGGCGAGCACGATCGCTCGGTGTCGCGCGCGGAGGTTCTGGAGATGGGCCTGCTCTCCGCCGGTGACTTCGATCAGGCGGCGCAGATGTGCGCGCGCATCTTCGCCTTCGGCCAGGCCGAGGCGCTGCGGCGCGGGCTGATCCTGGTCGACACGAAGTACGAGATCGGCCGCCGCCCCGACGGCACGCTGTGCTTCATCGACGAGATCCACACGCCCGATTCGTCGCGCTACTGGTACGCCGACGACTACGATGCTCGCTTTGCGCGCGGCGAGGAGCCGCGCGGGCTGGACAAGGAGTACGTCCGGCGCACGCTGGCCGATCAGGGTTACCGCGGCGACGGTCCGCCGCCCAAGCTCGATGACGACGTGCGCTGCGAGGCGGCCCGCCGTTACATCCAGGTCTGTGAGCTCATCACCGGACGGCCGTTCGTGCCCGACACCGACGAGCCGATCGCCCGCATCCGACGCCACCTCAAGCTCTAGCGGTCGCGCCAGCGGAGTCTGCCGGTGAAAACCGGGACACGCTCCTAGCGGTTACGCTCCGGATCGGACAGATGCGCGCTGGCGATCTCCAGGCTGCGATGAGCGCCGGAGCGCCGCCGCGCCGGATCCAGCAGGCGCGGCAACTCGGCCAGCGCCTGCTCCAGCGTGGCGGGCGCCTCCGCCGGCTCGGGCTTCATCAGCTCGTCGAGCTCGCCGTCGGCGGTGCTCACCATCCGCCGGTGATCGATCGCCCGGCGCAGCGTCGTCTCGTCGATGCCGTACTCCGCCGCCAGGTCGACACCGGCGTCGACGGCGACGGCGACCGGCACGGGGCCCGTGCCGTTCCGACCGCGCGCCGCCGCGCCACCCGTCTTGCTGCGCAGGATCCGGTTCAGCGTCTCCCGCGTGGCCGGATCGATGTGCATGAACTGCACGCCCATCCCGTGCGGCCGCTGGGGCGCCGCCGGATCGAACTCCTTGACCCAGATGACCTTGCCCTCGCCGGCCAGCGCGATCTGGCCCGTCGAGAGCAGCACCTCGAAAGTGAACAGCGCACCCGCCGGACGCGGCGTGCGCGTGGCGAGAAAGATCCCGCCGCGCGTGACGTTGGGCGCGAAGCGCTGCACGAACGTCTCCAGGTCACCATACCGAAGGCGCACTCGCACTGGCCCTTGTTGGGTCACGGCTCGTGGCAGTATGCCGCCGCCGCGCGCGAAATCAAACCGGGAGCTTGAACAGTCGCCGCGTATTTTCGCTGGTGACGTCGTCCATCGCCGCCACCGTCGATCCGCGCAGCGCCGCCAGCGTCTCCAGCGTCTTGACGATGAACGACGGTTCGTTGCGCTTGCCGCGGAAGGGGATGGGGGCGAGAAAGGGCGCGTCGGTCTCGATCAGGATGCGGCCGGCCGGCGCGAACGCGGCGGCCTCGCGCACCGGCGCCGCGTTCTTGAACGTCAAGATTCCGGAGAACGACAGGTACTGGCCGAGATCCAGATAGCGGCGGGCGTCCGACACGTCGCCCGTGAAGCAGTGGATGACGCCGCCGGTGTCGCGCGCCCCCTCCGCGGCCAGGATCGCCGCCGCGTCGGCATGAGCGTCGCGCACATGCGAGATGACGGGCCGTTCCACCGTCCGGGCCAGCTCGATGAATCGGCGATAGGCCTGCTGCTGCACCGGACGCGGCGAATGGTCATAGTGATAGTCGAGACCTGTCTCACCAATCCCTACAACCCGCGACGCGCGCGCCAGCGACGCCAGCTCGGTCCAGTCAGCGTCCGACATGCCGTTGACGTCATGCGGATGAATGCCCACGGCGGCATAGATATCTGTCTCCTCGCCGGCCAGTGCGGTAGCGTTGCGGGCGGACGTCACGGATCCCCCCGATCCAATGCAGATCATCGCGCTGACGCCCGCCTGGCGTGCGCGCGCCAGCACCTGGAGACGGTCCTCGGCGTAGTCGACAAAATCGAGATGGCAATGTGAGTCAATCATCCCGGCTGCTCTAAACCTCGCGCGGCAAGCTACCGATGCCGCTTTCGAAGAGGGTTATCGCACGGGGATCCCGGTGCTACCAAAAGTGGAAGACTCGGATAAGACAAGGGCTCTCGGGCCTCATCAATCACCACCGGCGGCCGCCACCCCCGCGGTCGATCCGGATGAGCTGAGCCCAGGCACCTCGGCCGGCGCGTACGTGCTGACGCGCGAGCTGGCCTCGGGCGGCGGCGGCACCGTCTACGAGGCCCACCACAAGCTGCTCGGTCGCAAGGCGGCCGTGAAGATCCTGCGCCGCGAGCTGGCGGCATCGCCGCAGATGGTGGCCCGCTTCCTGCGCGAGGCGCTGGCCGTCAACATGATCAAGCATCCGAGCATCATCGACATCTACGAGTTCGGGGAGCTGGCCGACGGCCGTCCGTTCTACGTGATGGAGCTCCTGGAAGGGCGCGACCTGCGCAAGCTCTTGACCGAGCGCGGGCGCTTCGCGCCGGAGGAGGTGCTGGAGATCCTGCGCCCGGTTTGCTCGGCGCTGGAGGCGGCGCATGGGCAGGGGATCGTGCACCGCGATCTCAAGGCCAGCAACATCCACATCGTCGACAAGAACGGCCAGCGCGTGGTCAAGCTGCTGGATTTCGGGATCGCCAAGCTGATGCAGCCCGAAAACGCCGAGGCCGGGCTGACCGTCGTCGGCACGCGCCTGGGGACGTCGTACACCATGGCGCCCGAGCAGATTCGCGGTGACGGTGTCGACCCGCGCACCGACATCTACGCGCTGGGCGTCGTCACCTACCACCTTTTGACCGGGCAGTACCCCTTCCGCGCCGAGACCATGACCGACATCGAGCGCCAGCACCTGGAGTCGCCGCCGCCGCGGCCCAGCCTGGCCGCGCGCGTGTCGCCGGCACTGGACGCCGTGGTCCTGCGCGCGATGGACAAGAACGCCGATCGCCGCTTTCCCAACGTCAAGGCGTTCCTGCAGGCGCTGGAGGACGCGGCCGGCTCGAAGAGCGCCGCCGCCCGGGAGACGGGCGCCCGCGCCGCCGCCATCTACGTCGAGGTTCGCATGAGCGACACCGCCGACGCCGAAAGCGACGAGATCCTCGACGACAGTTCAGCCGTGCTGGACGCCGCCGAGCAGAGCTTCCGCGCCGCCAGCCTGCTGCTGCCGCTGCAGACCGGCAACGCCATCATCGGCGCGCGCGTGCTGTCGGCCGACGCAACCCAGGCCCGCGCCGAGTCGGATGCCATCCTGGTCATCGCCCGCGAGCTGGCGGACGAGCTGGCCCAGCGGCCGACCGCGCACGCCGACATTCACGTCAACATCGCGTTCCACGTCGACGGGGCATCGATCAAGGATTCGGCGGAGGCGCCCGGTGGCAAGGAGATCGTCGGCGGCGAGATCATCTCGATCGGCAACTGGGCCCCGCGCGACAACGTCGCCGGGCTGCACATCACGGCCGCCGCCGCCGTCCGCTGACAGAGGCCGCTCGCTGCCCTCCGCCCGGGACAGGCTGCGCGATGGGTCGGCGACCCGATGTCAGAGCAGGCCGCTGGCGATCAAAGCGGCGATGAGGACGCCCATGATCGACTCGCCGGCCATGCCGCCCGCCGCCACGGCGGCCACGGTGTTCTCGGAGATGCCAGGGCGGAACCGGCGCACGATCGCCAGCCCCAGCGCGCCCGCCAGGGCCGCCACCGAGAGCGACGCCGGCGCCAGCATCGCGATCCCCATGACCATGGGAGAGGGCAGGTAGCGGCCGGCGCGCGTGCGGGCGCCCAGCGACATGATGATGCCGACGGCGATTCCCACGACCCCCGCCGCTGGACTGTAGGGCGGCAGCGCCGCCAGGCCACCGCGCACCGCCTCCGCCGTGGCCTTCCACGACAGCGCCGTCGCGGCCGGCATCGCCTCCGTGCCGATGCCGTACGTCTTCGCGATCACCACGTAGACCGGAATCACCACCAGGCCGCCCACCGCCGCGCCGATCATCTGCGCGATGATCTGAGCGCGCGGCGACGCCTTCAGGCGGTGGCCGGCCTTCAGCGCCCACAGCGTCTGCGCGGCCTGGCTGCTGGTGGACGCCGCGACCGCGCCCGAAATGATCGATGTCACCGGCCCGAGACCGCCGAGGATGATCTGCATCAGCGTGCCCGCCGAACCGATCGGCGCGATGTCCGTCTCGCCCGCCGCCCGCCCGCATACGCCCGCCAGCACCAGGGACAGCAGCAGCACGCCGACAGTCACGGCCGGGTGGACGCCGAAGACGGCCCAGCTCACGCCGATGACGACGCCGACGCTGCCCACCAGCACCACCTTGCGCAGCGGAAACCAGGCTGTCGCGGACGCTCCTTCCGCCAGCGGCCGCCGCATCATCTGCGGCAGATCGCCCAGCGACCGGCCTATCGACCGCCACCCGAGAGCCAGCGGCAGCAACGTGCTGGACGTCATCAGCCCCAGGCCAGGCCATACCAGCCAGGAGACGAAGGCGCCGTAATCCGCGCTGCGCACGATCCCGGCACTCAGCAGGCGTGGCGCGATCACCACCCAGGTGACGACCGCGCCCAGCATCAAGCTGATGGCATTGCGCAGGCCGATGAACATGCCCGTCGACGCCATCAGCGGGCTCCAGTTGATCCCCAGCGTCAGCGTTGCCGCCGAAACGCCGGCGATCGTCCCCGGCAGCATGGTGCCGCCCGGGATGATAGAGGGCCGCCCGTCGCGAAACCAGGTCACCACCGCCGCCAGCAGCGCCGAGCAGAGCAGCAGCCGCGCCCGGCGCAGCGCCGTCTCGTGACCGACGTACATCGTCTCGATCACCTCGGCGGTGGCGGTGCCGGTCGGGAAGGGCAGCTCCTCGACGATCACCAGCTTGCGGCGCAGCAGGGCGCCGATGAGGATGCCCACCATTCCGAGGGCGATTCCCCACAGGCCGATCGCCCAGCCGGCATATTGGTGGCCCATCAGCGCCAGGGCCGGGATCGGCCCGTAGACGCCCAGGACAAAGGCCATGATCGCCGCCGACGCGGCGGTCGTCTGCGTGACGTTGTTCTCCAGCGCGGAGTAGGGTTTGCGCGCCAGGTTTCGAAACGTGGTGAAGAACGTGAAGCCCAGGAGCGCGGCCGTGATGCTGCCCCCGTCGATGAACGCGGTCTTGAGGCCGGTGTAGACGTTACCCGCCGCCAGCACCACGCCGATGCCGCAACCGAGCAGGATGGCGCGTGGCGTGGCCTCGCGCGTTTTCACGACCTCCGTCTTCGTCGGCTCG
>DATKEU010000467.1:0-9901 GCA_035544495.1 Polyangia bacterium
CTCCCGGCGCAGGGTGGCCTCGCCCTCCTTGACCTGCTGGTCGATGATGAAGGTGGTCTCTTCCTTCATGCGGCGGGCGCGCTCCTCGGCGGCGGCGACCAGGCGGGCCTTCTCGGCCTCCGCCTCCTGGGCGATGCCGGCGCGGATGCCGGCGATCTCCTTCTCGAGGTTGGCCATGCGCTGCTCTTGCTTGCGCAGGCGCGCCTCGGCCTCGGCCTTGGCTTCCGCCGCCGCCGTCAGGTCGGCCTTCAGCTGCTCGTGGCGCGCGGCCAGCGACTTGTTCACCGCCTTGCCGCCGAACTTGACCAGGATGAACAGCAGGATGCCGAAGTTCACGAACTGAAGGATCAGCTTCTTGGCGTCGATCCCCTCTCCGTGCGCTTCTTCGTGCCCCTCCGCGTGTCCTTCTCCGTTGGCCGCCTCGTGCTCGCCCGCGGCCGTGGCGCCCGGGTGGGCTTCACCCTCGGCGGCGATCACGGGCGCGGCACAGAGCAGCCAGCCACTCACCAGCGCCGTCGCGCCGATCGCCCGCATCGCTCGCATTGTCCGCACAGCCGTCACCGCGCCACCTCGCGACGCAGGATCTTGCTGGCGGCCTCGCGCCCGATCTCGCTGGCGCGCGCGGCCAGCTTGGCCCGCTCCGCGTCGAGCACGACATTCAAACGGGCGCGCGCCTCCGCCAGGGTCCTCTGCGCCGCCGCCGTCGCTTCGGCCAGCACGGTCTGCTCGCGCGCCTGCGCCTCCGCGCGCGCGGTGACCCGCACGCCCGTGCCAATCCGCCGCGCCTCCGCCAGTTGACCCTCCGTGCGGGTCAGGCGGGCAGCGGCGTCCGCCTCCAGGGCGGCGGCCGTCTCGCGGTAGCCCTCGACCCGGCTGACCCGCTCGCCGCGCACCCGCACGTACGGATCCCACAAGA
Organism: Polyangia bacterium; assembly: GCA_035544495.1. Lineage (GTDB taxonomy): Bacteria > Myxococcota_A > Polyangia > Fen-1088 > Fen-1088 > DATKEU01. Next base: position 917 of record DATKEU010000467.1, read on the forward strand.
ACCGCTTGAGGATCAGCATCAGCGCCAGGAACAGCCCCAGCTGGACGAAGATTGTCCCGTCCAGATCGATGAGCTGCGGCGCGTGCGATTGGGGAGCGCTGGTCAGGAGGCCGGCAAGGATGGACATCGCGAGAAACCCGCGCGTCCGTTACCAAATCCCGACCGTATAGTCAATGAATTCGGAGATCGGATCGTCCTAGCCCGCGGTCGCTTCGGCGACGCGAGGCTGGGCGCTGCGGGTCGTCTTGCCGGCGGTCGCGCCCTGCTCCATCTGGCAGGTGCCCTCGAAGATGACGCCCTTCTCGATGAAGAGCGACGGCGTCGAGATGTTGCCGATCACCTTCCCCGGGGTGTGGATCTCGACCGACCGCTTGGCGTTCACGTTGCCGTGGATGGTCCCTTCGATGACGATGGCGCCCACGTTGATCTCGGCGTTGACCTCGGCGCCCTCGCCGATGATCAACGTGTCGTCGGTGAAGATCTCGCCCGACAGCTTGCCGTCGATGCGCACCGTCCCTTCGAAGGACAGCTTGCCTTCGAACTCGCTGCCGCGACCGAGCAGCGTCGTGATCTCGGACGGGGCGTGCTCGCTGCCGCTGCTGCTGGAAACTGTCGTGAGGGCCATCTTCGTTCCTCCCGGCCTTGCGGCCCCAAGCGCCATACGGTGGACAGTGAAGCTACTCTCTGCAAAAAACGTTTGTCAACGAGCCCCGCGCCCCACCCTCGACGCGCGCGCGGTCCCGCCGCCGTTCGACGCGCCTCCGTTCAGCGCTTGAGCGCGGGCGCCAGCACCTCGCGCGCGAACGCCTCGAACGCGCGCGGCGCGTGGCCGGTCAGCTTCTGCACCAGGCCCGACACGCGCGCACCCCAGTTCGCCGCGTAGGCGCGCGAGTAGTCGCGCATGACCGTGGGGAACCAATCGCCCAGGTTGCGCTCGCGCATCGCCTGCTCGACCGCCTCCGGCGCCACCGGGACGTACCTGACCGGGCGGCCCAGCGCCGCGCCGATCGCCCTGGCGGCGTCGTGGAACGTGATCGCCTCGGGGCCCGTCAGCTCGTACATGCCGCCGTCCCAGCTGTTGTCGGCCAGCACCGCCACCGCGGCGTCGGCGATGTCGCGCACGTCGATCATCGCCAGCCGGCCGTCGCCCATCCCCCAGTACATGCTGCCGTCTCGCAGGAGCTGCTCGGCGGACATGAACAGGTTCTGCATGAAGAAGTTCGGCCGCAGGATGCAGTACCGCAGCCCGGAGTCGACGATCTGCAGGTCGGTGCGGCCATGCTGGCGCGTGTTGTCGGTGGGCCCGTCGGGCGAGGCACCGTAAACCGACAGCCGGACGATGCGCGGCTTGCTGGTCCGCCTGGCCACCTCGAGGAACGACGTGGCCCAGGCGTTGGCGTCCGGGTTCGCCGGCGTCACGAAGAACACGGTGCCGACGCCGTCCAGCGCCGGCCCGAGCGACGCCTTGTCGGCATAGTCGCCGACCGCCACCTCGACGCCCGCGTCCCTGAGGCTCTTTCCCTTGGCCTCGCTGTGCACGAGCGCGCGCAGCCTGAGGCCCTTCGCCTTCAACGCCGGCACCACGAAGTTGTTCGTCCCGCCGGTCGCCCCCGTGATCAAAATCGTCTCCGCCATGGTGTCCTCCCGAGAGAGTTCTGGAGCGAAACGCCTAACGACGCCAGGCCGGGATCTGCGCCGCCGACGAATCGAGGGCGACGCCGCCCGGGGTGCCGCCGGTCGCGCGGGCCTGCAGCGCCGCCGCCACGGCCGCCAGCTCGGCCAGCGCGGCGTCGGGCTCGGCGGGCGCCAGCTCCGACCGGTGGCGCTCGATGAAGCCGGTGTCGTACTCGCCGGCGGCGAACGCCGCGTGCCGCATGACGCGCCGGTGGAAAGCCAGATTCGTGCGGATGCCGCCGACGTGGTACTCGCCCAGCGCCCGCCGCATGCGATCGATGGCGGCGGCGCGCGTGTCGGCCCAGGCGCACAGCTTCGAGATCATCGGGTCATAGTGCACGCTGATCACGCTGCCGGCCACGACGCCCGAGTCGTCGCGAATCCCCGGCCCGCCCGGCACGCGCAGCGACGAGATCGTTCCCGGCGACGGCAAGAACTTCACCGGATCCTCGGCGTAGACGCGGCACTCGATGGCGGCGCCCCGGCGCGGGATCTGCGCCTGCGCCAGCGGGATCTTCTCGCCCTGGGCCACCGCCAGCTGCCACCGCACCAGATCGACGCCGGTCACGAGCTCGGTCACCGGGTGCTCGACCTGCAGGCGCGTGTTCATCTCCAGGAAGTAAAATCCGCGCGACGCGCTGTCGAACAGCATCTCGATCGTCCCGGCGCCGACGTACCCGACGGAGCGCGCCGCCCGCACCGCCACCTCGCCCATGCGCGCGCGCAGCTCGTCGTCGATGGCCGGCGAGGGCGACTCCTCGATCACCTTCTGGTTGCGCCGCTGGATCGAGCAGTCGCGCTCGAAGAGGTGAACCGCGCCGCCGTGCTCGTCGCCGAAGACCTGGATCTCGATGTGGCGCGGGCGAACGATCGCTTTCTCCAGATAGACGGCGTCGTCGGCGAAGGCGGCCTTCGCCTCGCGCCGCGCGCCGGCCAGCGCCGCCTCCAGCTTGTCCTCGCTGTCGACCAGGCGCATGCCGCGCCCGCCGCCCCCCGCCGCCGCCTTCAGCATCACGGGATAGCCGATGCGCGCCGCCGCCGCCATCGCCTCGGCGGCGGTGGCGAACCCGCGCCCGTCGGGCCCGTTGTCGCCCGGGACCACCGGCACGCCCGCCGCCTGCATCAGCGCGCGCGCCGACGTCTTGCCGCCCATGGCCCGGATCGCCGACGGCGGCGGCCCGATGAACGTCGCGCCGGCGGCCGCGCACGCCTCGGCGAACGCGGCGTTCTCGGACAGAAAGCCATACCCCGGATGAACCGCGTCGGCGCCGGTCAGCTTGACGGCGGCGATCAGCTTCTCGACGCTGAGGTAGCTCTCGCGCGCCGGCGCCGGCCCCAGGGCCACCGCCTCGCCCGCCATGCGCACGTGCAGGGCGCCGCGATCCACGTCGGAGTAGACCGCCACCGTGCCAAGCCCCGCCTCCCGACAGGCGCGGATCACGCGGCAGGCGATCTCGCCGCGGTTGGCGATCAGGACCTTGCGAATGCGACGGGCCGGCATCGCGCGCGATTATAGGGCGCGACGGCGCCGGGCGCGCGCGCCGATCAGAAACCGGCGGGCGTGCTCGGGCTGCGCGGCTCGGCGCCCGCCTCCAGCACGCCGTCGCCGCGCACGATCACGTTGGCGGTGCCGATGCGGGACAGCACCCTGGTGATCTGCCCGCGCCGCTGCAGCCCCTCGACGACGTCGCGCGGGATGTCGCCCTCCACCTGCAGGAACTCGGGGAACCACTGGTGGTGGATGCGCGCCGCCGCCACCGCCGCCTGCGCGTCCAGCTTCCAGTCGACGACGTCCAGCAGCACCTGCACCGTCGACGAGATGATCATGGGCCCCCCCGCCGCCCCCACCACCATGCGCACGCCCTCTCCGTCGAGGACGATGGTGGGCGTCATCGACGACAGCGGCCGCTTGCGCGGCGCCACCGCGTTCTGCGCGTTGCCGATCAGCCCGAACGCGTTCGGCGTCCCGGGCTGCAGCGCGAAGTCGTCCATCTCGTCGTTCAGCAGGACGCCCGTCTGGCCCGCCACCAGCTTGGCGCCGAATCCGAGGTTGATGGTCGTCGTCAGCGACACGGCGTTGCCCTCGGCGTCGATCACCGCCAGGTGCGTGGTGCCGCCGTCTCGGTGGTCGGCCGGGTGCGCGTCCGGCGTGCCGTACCGATCCAGCGGCAGCACGCCGCCGTCCGTGATTCGCGCCGCCAGCGCGCGGTGGTACGCGGGATCGGTCAGGTGAGCGACGTCGATCGACACGAAGTCGGGATCGCCGAGAAACCGCGCCCGGTCGGCGAACCCGTGCTTGAACGCCTCGGCCAGGACGTGCAGGTACGCCGCCGAGTTGCGCCCCAGCTTTGTCAGCGCGGCGCCGTCCGGATAGCGGGCGGCCAGGATCCCCAGCGTCTCGATCAGCACCGTCCCGCCCGACGACGGCGGCGGCATGCCCAGCACGCGCAGGCCGCGGTACGTCGTCGCGAGGGGCGTGCGCTCGACGGCGGCATAGGTTCGCAGATCGTCCGCCGTCATCACGCCCCCCGCCGCGCGCACCGCCTTCACGATCGCCGCGGCGATCGGGCCGCGATAGAAAGCGTCGGCGCCGCCCGTGCGCAGCTCATGCAGCGTCGCCGCGAGATCGGGCCGCCGCCACCTCTCGCCCTCGCGCAGCGTCGGGTCGACGAAGACGCGCGCGAAGCTCGCGTCGGTCGCGGGCGATCGGCGCTCCAGGCTCCGCTGGGCCTCCACCAACCGCCACGAGATCGGAAAACCATCGCGCGCCAGCTTCTCGGCCGGCTCCACGCAACGAGCGAACGGCAGCCGGCCCCAGCGGCGCACGAGATCGGACAGCCCTCGCACCTCGCCCGGCACCGCGACCGCCAGACCGCCCTCGCGCGACAGCGCCGGATCCGCCTTGCCGTCGCGAAGAAACATCTCGGGCTGGATCGCGGCCGGCGCGCGCTCGCGGAAATCCAGCGCATAGGTCTTGCGCTCCTTGGCGATGTGAACGACGGCGAAGCCGCCGCCCCCCAGGCCGGACGCGAACGGGTGCACCACGCCCAGCGCCAGCGCCGCCGCGCAGGCGGCGTCGACGGCGTTGCCGCCCGCGCGCAGGCGCGACAACCCCGCCTGCGACGCCGCCGCATGGTCGGACGCCACCGCCGCGTGCGCCGCCCGCAGCGGCGGCGGCGTGGCCGCGCGCGCGGCCGCCGGCAGCCCAACGAACGCCAGCGCGCAATACACCACCGCGAGCGACCTTCGCCCGACGAAAACGCGACGACGATGTGGCCTCGGCCCGGCGGAATCCACCGTGACGTACTTGTCCGACATACCGGTTCCGACGCGCGCCCAATATCGGGTGAAATCAGGTCTTTGCAAACACAAATGTGAGATGCTTAATAGCCTTCTAACAGGATCGCCTCGCTATGGATCAACCGCCGATGAAGGAATCACGCTCCCCCATCAACCTACGCATCAAATTCCGCAGCGAGAGCATCGACCAGTTCATCGACCGTTATTCGATCGACGTCAGCCGGGGCGGGATCTTCATTCGCACGCGCGAACCGCTGGCCGTCGGCACGCAGCTGAAGTTCGATTTTCAGCTGCAGGACTCGTCGCCGCTGATGGCGGGCGAGGGCACGGTGGTCTGGATCCGCGAATACGACGTCAACCGCACCGGCATCACGCCGGGCATGGGCGTTCGCTTCGACAAGCTGACCCCGGCCAGCCAGCCGGTGCTGGAGAAGATCCTCGCCGAGAAAGGGCGCCGCGATCAGAGCGGCGCCAGCAGCGGCGGCATCATGTCGAAGGTCGGCGCCGGGATCGCCGTGCGACGCCCTTCGAGCACGTTCACGGCGCTGGATCCGCGCGCGCTGGGCCTGCCCGCCCGCACGGAGACGCCGGCAGTGGGGACGCAGGCACCAGACCCCGCCCGCCGCGAGCGCCGGCCTTCGTCGCCGGGCGCGCCCGCCCCTTCGGAGAGCACGCAGCCGGGCCACCATCCCGCGGCCGCTCCGCTCTCCGTGGCGACGACCGCGGCGGAGCGCACGAACCAGGGCGGTTTTCACGGTCCCTCCGCGCCGGGCGGCCTGCCGGCGCCGATGACCCTGCCCAGCAGCGCGAGCGCGCCGCGCGGGCGGACACCCGGCCCGCTGTCGGCGCTGGAGACTCCCGGCAGCGGGCGGATCGGCGGAGCGCGCACCGAAGTCCCGTCGCTGGTGTCGCGCCTTTCCGCGACCCGTCCCAACTATGAACCGCCGACGCCAGCCGACATCGACAAGGCGCTGGACGGCCTGATGGGCAGCGGCGGCGCCGCGCCGGCGACGACCAAGCCCGCGGGCGCCGGCGCCAGGCAGAGGGGCGAAGGCGTTCCCGTGTCTCACGACGACGCGCCCAGCGAGCCGACCAAGACCGGCGACGCGCTGACGGACGCGTTCGCCGCCGGCCTGGCGCGCGAGGTGAACGAGCGCGCCGCAGCCGCCGCCGGCTCCGACACGGCCGCGCCGGTAGCGGAGGTCGAGAGCGACGCCGAGCGCACGGTGGCCACCTCCGCCGCCGAGGTGGCCGCCATCGTCGGCGCCGACGCCGTGTCGGGCGAGCTGGAGTCCACGGCCAGGGACATGCCCGCCCTCGATCCCGCCAGCCTGGCGGCCCGCGCGCCCGGGACCGCCGCCCCGTCGTTGTTCCTGGTGAAGAGCGAGCCCGCCGCCGCACCGGAGAAAGCCGACGCCGGCGCCGGTGCGCGTTCGGTGGCGATCTCCGCGACCGAGCAGCAATTGAATGACGACGCGGCGACCAGGTCGTCGAGCGCCGTCCCCAAGGACGAGCTGGTCCCCGATCAGAAGACGCCGCAACCGACCGTGGTCGCCAGCTCGGCACAGTCGACCACCGCCGCCGGAACGTTCACCACCGCGGGCGCCTCCGCCGCGGGGGCACCAGCCACGACCGGCTTGCGGGCGGCACCCTCGTCGACGGCGCGCACGATGAGCGCGCGCCCGGCCAAGAAAAAGAACGGCGCTCTTCTGGTGGTCGGCGGCCTGGTCGCGGTCGGCGCCGTCGTCGGCGTGCTGGTGTCGCGGCAGAGCGCACCCGACCGCGCGCCAGAGACGGCGGCGGCGCCGAAGAACGAGCCGGCCGCGGAGCCCGCGCTGAAACCGGGTGAAAACAGCATGGCCGCCGCGCCTGCCGCGCCTGCCGCACCCACCACCGAATCAGCGGGCGGGCCGAAGCCGGCCGAGGCGACGCCGCCCGCGCCCGTGGCTGCCACCGCGCCCGCGGCGCCGGTCGCGGAAGCGACGCCGCCGCCCCCACCGGCCGCGCCGGCGGCCAATCCGGCGGAGCCGCCGCCCACGGAGGAGCACGCCGACAAACCGGCCGCGCCCGCTGGCAAGCCGGCGCCCGAGCACAAGACGGTCCTCGTCGTCGGGCCGCCCAGGCGATCCCAGGCCAGCGCGCCGGCGCCGTCGGAAGCGGCGGGCACGGCGCCGGCGGCCGAGAAGCCGCCCAGGCAGCACCTCTTGAAGATCACCTCGTCGCCGGCCGGCGCGGAAGTGCTCATCGACGGACAGTCGGTCGGCAGCACCCCCTACACCGCGAAGGAGATCGACGCGGAATCGCCGCACGCGGTGAGCGTGCGCCTGGAGGGCTACGAACCGCACGAGCACATGATCAGCGCCTCCGATTGGACGAAGCAGAAGGGAAATCTGGAGATCGCCAAGGTCAGCGTGAGGCTGCGCAAGCTGACGCCGGCGACGCCCGCACCGCCCACCGAGCCGGCGCCCGCCAAGATCGAAGGCACCCCCGCAGAGCCGCCGCCGGCGGAGGCCAGGACCGAGCCGAAGACCGAGCCGGCGCCACCCGCGACGCCGCCAGCCGAGAAGGCCGCCGCCGAACCCACCGCGCCCGCCGCCGTCGAGCCGCCGCCGAAGCCGAAGGACGAGCCCGCGACCGCTCCTCCGCCCGCCAAGTGATCTGACATGAGGAGCTGCGCGCGCGGTGTCTGGACGCGTCCGGCGCGCGCGTCGGGGACAGCGCTGGCCCTCGCGCTGGCCACCGTGGCTTGCGCCGCCTGCCGCGGCGGCGGCGCCGCACAGCCCGGCTCGCCGGCCGGCGACGCGCGCGCCCTCTCGACCGCCGCCGACACCGTCCGGCCAGCGGCGGCGGCGCGCCTGCCACGCATCGACGTCCACATGCACATCAACCCCGACGGCATCGGGCGCGCCGTCAAGATGATGGACGAATGGGGCATCGACGGCGGCGTCAACCTGTCGGGCATGTACCCGGGTCCGCCGTACAACGCCCTCGAGACTCAGCTGGCCGCCGCCGAGCGGGCCAACGGGCGCGTCGTCGTTTTTGCCAATGCCAATTTTCGCCTGGTGCGCACGCGCAAGGACTATGGCGTCGCCATGGCCGACATGCTGACCGAATCGCGGCGCATGGGCGCCCTGGGCCTGAAGATCCCCAAGGGACTGGGCCTCGGTTATCCGGCGCCCGACGGCAAGCACCTGCTGCCCGTCGACGATCGCGGCCTCGACCCGCTGTTCGAGCGAGCCGGCCAGCTGGACATGCCGGTCGCCATCCACATCGGCGACCCGAAGGCTTTCTGGAAGCCGGCGACACCCGAGAACGAGCGCTGGGACGAGCTGCGCGCCCACCCGGAGTGGTCGTTCTACGGCCAGCCGGTCCCCGCGTGGGAAGCCCTCTACGCCGCCTTCGAACGCCGCGTGGCCCGGCACCCGAAGACGAAATTCATCGCCGTCCACTTCGGCAACGACCCGGAGGATCCGGATCGCGTGCAGCGCATGCTGGATCGCTACCCGAACTTTTACATCGACACCGCCGCCCGCATCCCCGAGATCGGCCGCCACGATCCGGAGCGAATGCGGCGCTTTTACGAGAAGTACCAGGATCGGATCCTGTTCGGCACCGACACCGGCGTCGGCGCCTCGGCCGACGAGATGATGTTCGGCTCGACGGGCGAGCTGCCGCCCACGCGCGCCGACGAGCAGCGATTCTTCACCTCGACCTGGCGCTATTTCGAGACCCGCGATCGGCAGTTCGAAAGCCCGACGCCGATCCAGGGACGCTGGAAGATCGACGGCGTGGGTCTGTCGCCCGAGATCCTGCGCAAGATCTACTTCGAGAACGCCGTGCGCCTTCTGCACTGGCGCCCACCCGTCGCGCCCGACGTGGCGACCGGACCGTAGGCGGTGGCGGTTGCGCCGGGCGATCGCGCCAAGTCGGCGGGGGAGACGGATCAGTCGCGACGCCGGCGGCAGAGGCTTGACTCGAGAGGGCCGTCTCCCATAATGGCGCCCTTCCCTC
>DATKEU010000468.1:0-14144 GCA_035544495.1 Polyangia bacterium
TCGCCACCAGCCACGACGCGCGCTCGTGCTTCGCCAAGCAGTACGTGCAGCAGGCGCTGTCGCGCGCGCCGGTGGCCGCCGACCAGTGCTCGATCGACGAGCTGGGAAAGAGCTTCGCCGCCTCGGGCGACCTGAAACAGCTGGTCGTCGCCATCGCCGCCAGCGACGCGTTTCGCCTGCGCCTGGCCGAAGGAGTGGGGCCATGACGTCGCGCCCGCATCGCCACCTGCGGCGCCGCGATCTCATCGCCTGGATGGGCGGCGCCGCGCTGGCGCTGCCGTTTCTCGAGATGTGCGAGGGCGAGGCGCGCGCCCAGCAGGCGACCGGCAAGCGATCGAAGTTCGTCGTCTTCTGCTACACGCCCGACGGCGTCTGGCCCGAGATGTTCTGGCCCACTGGCACCGAGACCAGCTTCCAGCTCAGCCCCATCCTGGCGCCCTTCGAACCTTACAAGGACAAGATGCTGATCCTGGGACCGCAGCTGGCCGGCACCACGCCGAAGGGCGGGACGGGCCTCGCCTACGCTGGCCCGACGCCGCAGCATCAGGCGCCGGTCACGACCACGGCGCGCGTCGGCCGGGGCTGCAGCAAGGTCGGAATGTTCTGCAGCGCCGATCCCGACTTTGGCCTGCCCTATTACCCGGATCAATCCACCGCCAACAACGCCATCGACGGCCCGTCGATCGACCAGCTGATCGGCAACGCGGTGAAGGGCGACAGCCTGTTCGGGTCGCTGAACTTCGGCGTGCACCCGGTGGGCGGCGGCACGCCTTCGGACATCAACTACGCCGTGGACGGCACGCCGCTCCGTCGCATGGATTCGGCTGACGAGGCCTGGAACCGCATGTTCGGGGGCGACGTCGTCGGCATGGGCGCCGACGGCGCGGCGGCGCGCGCGGCGGCCGACCTGCGCAAGCAGAGCGCCGTCAGCGATTTCCTGCACGCGCGTTTCGGCTCGCTGCGGGGCACGTTGAGCGCCGCCGATCGCCGCACCATCGACAGCCACCTGGCGGCGCTGCGGACCTTCGAGGATCGCAAGACCAAGCTGCTGATGTCGGCCGCCAGCCAGTCGGCGGGGTGCGCGCAGCCGCAGCGGGCGACGGTGCCCGCCGACGCCGATTCGGTGCGCACGGGCGCCGACACCCAGCTCCTGTCGCCGTTCTTCATGGACCTGGTCGCCGCCGCGTTCACCTGCAACATGACCAAGGTCGCCACCATGACCTTCGGCTATCCGGGCGGCGGCGACGCCGGCGGCCTGCGGATGCCGTGGCTCGGTTTCACCGATCCCATGCACGGGCTGTCGCACCACGGCGGCAACCCGGCGGCGATGGACAAGTACCAGAAGATGAGCAACTGGGTCGCGGGCCAGGTCGCCGGGCTGATGCAGCGGCTGGCGGCGCTCCCGTCGCCGTCGGGAACAGGCACGCTGCTGGACGACACGACGATCTACTGGTTCAACCGTCACGGCGACGGCAACACGCACTCGAACTACGCCCTGCCCAACGTCATCCTGGGCGGCACCGGCGGCTATTTTCGGATGGGGCGTTTTCTTCAGCTGCCTGCCACCAACCCGACCAAGGTGCTGATCTCCCTCGCCAACGCCATGGGCGTCGACGTCCCTTCGCTCGGCGAGAACGGCTTGAAAGACACCGCGCCCCTGTCGGGCATCGCGGCGTGAACGCCGCGCCCAGGGAAGCGCCGCACACCTGACAAAGCGACAGTCGATCTCCGATCGGCGACTGTCAGTGTGTCACCAGCGACAACGCCGAGTCGTGGCGAGCATTGAGACAGTTGAGAATTTTCTTCTGGCACAGTCAGTGCTCTGAGGTGGTCGCGGAGGGACCACGCATGCAGATGACTTTCTGTGCCCGACGGACCGCAACGTGTGACGCAAACGGATTCACCCTCATCGAGATCATGGTCGTGCTCGCCATCATCGGCCTCATCACCGCCGCGATCGGTGTCGCCATCTACAAGAAGTACCGCGATGCCCAGATCAAAGTGACCCAGATGCAGGTTCAACACCTGGTCGCCGACGTTAGCCAATACCTCATCATGAAGAACAGATGCCCGACCGCCGAGGATCTGCTGGCCGAGCAGTACGTGACCCAGTCGCCGCGCGACGCATGGGGAACCGCCATCGTGATCAAATGCCCCGGTGACCACGAACCCGATCCCGCCGATGCGATCTCATGGGGACCAGACAAAAAGCCGGACACCGCTGACGACATCAAGTCCTGGGTGCACTGAATGAATCTCTGGCCTACGGCCCAGCGCGTTTTGCGATTCCGGCTCGGCGAAGCCGGGAGGGCACACCACGACGTGATCCAGCGATGCCCGGCCGACGTACAGCTGTCACGGCCATGCGGCAGGTCTTCGTCACCGGGGGAACCGGTTACATCGGTCGGCGGGTCATCGCCGCGTTGATCGCGCGCGGCCACCGCGTGCACGCGCTGGCGCGGCCCGGATCGGAGACGAAGCTGCCGCCCGGCTGCACGCCCTTCATCGGCGACGCGCTGGAGGCGGACAGTTATCGAGACGCGGTCGCTCCGGCGGACACGTTCGTCCACCTGGTGGGCGTCGCTCACCCCAGTCCGGCCAAGGCGGCGGCGTTTCGCAGCGTCGATCTGGCGTCGGCGCGCGCCGCGGTGCAGGCCGCGCGGGCGGCCGGCACGATCCGGCATTTCGTCTATCTTTCGGTGGCGCAGCCGGCGCCGGTGATGAAGGCGTACGTGGCCGCGCGGCGCGAGGGCGAGGCGGCGCTGGCGGCGAGCGGCCTGCCGTCGACGGTGGTGCGCCCCTGGTACGTTCTCGGACCGGGGCACTGGTGGCCGCTGCTGCTGTTGCCGCTCTATGCGGTGGCGCGCCTGTTCCCGCGCGCGCGGGCCACCGCGCGCCGCCTGGGCCTGGTGACGCTGCCGCAGATGGTGTCGACGCTGGTTCGCGCCGTCGAGTCACCTGCACCCACCGCGACCCGCGTGATCGAGGTGCCGGAGATCAGCTCGGGCGGGGGCGCTCGTTCTGCCACATCTCGCCCAGGGGGACGCCCATCTCGGCCAGCTTCTGATCAGCGACGCGCAGGCGGCGGCTGATCTCGCGCGCGATGTTGAGGACCAGCATCATGTAGACGTCCGGGTGCTGGCCGTACAGCCGCGCGATCTCGCTATGCCCGAGGCGAAACAGCACGGCGGGCGTCAGCGCGCGCACCGTCGCCGAGCGCGGCTGGATGTCGATGAGCGACATCTCGCCGACGCAGTCGCCGGCGCGCAGCACGGCCAGGCGAACCTCGGCGCCGTGGCCGCCGCGCTTGCAGACCTCCAGCTCGCCGGCGCAGACGACGAACACGCTCGACGCGGGCTCGCCCTCGCCGACCAGTTGCAACCCGGCGGCGACCTCCCCGATGGTGCCCGCGCCGATGATCCAGTCCAGTTGCTGCTCGCTGAGGCCGCCGAAGATGGGGACGTCGCGCAGCGTGGCGCGGTGGAGGATCGCGTCCGGACCCACCGCCAGCAGGAACATCGTCGGCATGCAAGCAAACGCTAACGCCGCCGGAGCGCGCGGTCCATAGCGACTTTCGATCTAAGATTCGCCGGCGATGCTTGCCGTCAAGGCGCCCTCACGCGTCCGGCGCGCCGCTGTCCTGTGCGCGGCGCTGGCCGCGTCCGCGGGGCAACGCCCGATGAAGGAACGGACATGACGATGGGGACCAGACCCGATGGCGGCGGCGGCTCCGCCGATGGTGGTTCGGCCGGCGGCGCGCCCGCGGTGCGCTTCGTCGGCCGGTTCGATCGCGGCGACGCCGCCGGGCCCCGGTTCGCCTGGTCGGGCTCCGCGATCATCGCGCGATTCTCCGGCACCTCCGTCGGCGTGCGCCTGGGCGGGGGCCAGCAGTACGCGGTCGTGCTGGACGGCGTGCTGGGGCCCAAGCTGGTGATCGCGCCGGGCGGTGCGCTGACGTCGATCGCCGCCGGTCTTCCCGCCGGCGAGCACACGGTCGCCCTCTTCCGCCGAACCGAGGCCAGCCAGGGCGAGTCGCAGTTCCTGGGCTTCGATTTCGGCGGGGGAACGTTGCTGGCCCCGCCGCCGGCGCCCGACCGGCGCATCGAGATGGTCGGCGATTCGATCACCTGCGGGTACGGCGTCGAGGGCGCGAACATGAACTGCGCCTACACAGCCGACACGCAGAACCAGTACCTGGCCTACGGCGACATCACCGGGCGCACCCTGGGCGCCGACGTCGTCACGGTGGCCTGGTCGGGCAAGGGCGTCGTCTGCAACTACGGCGACGATGCGACGTCGTGCACGGATCCGTTTCCCGTCTATTACGACCGCGTCCTGCCCGATCGGGCCGACAGCCAGTGGGACTTCTCTTGGCAGCCGCACGTGGTGGTGGTGAACCTGGGCACCAACGACTTCAGCACGGCGATGGATCCCACGGCCGAGCAGTTCAGCGCGGCGTACCGGACGTTCCTCCAGCACATCCGCGGCAAGTACCCGGCGTCGCTGATCCTGTGCACGGTGGCGCCGCTGCTCGGCGGCGCGGACCTGACCACCGCGCGCGCGGCCATCGACGCCGCCGTGGCGGCGACAGCCGACACCCGCATCAAGTCGTTCACTATGGATGAGACCGATCCCGCCGACGGCTTCGGCTGCGATTACCACCCCAGCGTCAAGACGCACGAAAAGATGGCCGCCGCGCTGACCGCCAAGCTGAAGCAGGAGCTGGGCTGGTAACCGCGTGGGCGAGGCTTCAAAGGTAGATGCGGCCGTTCGGGTAGTCGAAGGTTGCCCAGCCGTTGGGTTCGAGGAGGTTGAGGGCGATGAAACCAGGGGCGTCGGGGCTGCCGAAAAGGCCGACGGGCGGTTGGACGACGACGCGCGGGCGATCGAAATGCAGGCAGCCGATGTCCAGACTCTCGATCGCGCCGATCTCCAGCGTCAGCTCTCCGCCGATGCCCTTGGCGGTGACGCGGTCGGTGATCGCATAGGCTGGCTGGCGGTCGCAGAGGGCGCGCCACATGGCGGTGGTGATGTTCACGTACGGCGACGGAACGGTCATGGTGCCGGCGCCGGTGTCGAACCGCAGGTCGACCGTCATCCAGCCGTCCAGCGTCCCTTGCACCCGCACGATGTTGTGCTCGTCCAGCACGAACGGGACGAAGCGCTGGGGATCGACGCCGGCTGGCACGTATCCGGTCGGACGCGCGATCTCCAGCAGCGCCGGCGCGAACTGCATGTGAACCACAAAACCTTCGAGATAATCGTTGCCGAGAAGTCCCGCCTCGCGCGCGTTCGGGACGGGGACCTCGAAATGACTCAAGTCCTGGGTGGTCGGCATCAGGCCGTACAGCGACAGCTCGTCGACGCGGCGGCCGCGACGCAAGGGCGCGATGCGGGCGATGCGTACCTGGTTGACATCGAGGACGCCGGCGGTGCCGGCCAGCTCGGTGTGCGCGATGATCGGCAGCGCGAGCTCGCCGGCCAGCGCGGCGTCGACGGCGCTGACGCCCGCGCCGGTGTCGACGATGAAGTGGTGCGGCGCCGAACCGTTCAGGCTCAAGGGGACGAAGAACTGGCCACGCTCGTAGATGGCGTCGATGATGGTCATGAGGTGATGGGCCGGGGTGGTGGGGGTTGGTCTGGCCAGGGGAAGGTGCGCCCGATTCGTCGGTCGCACAAGGTCGCGCGTGAAATGGCAGCGGGGCCGGCGCGGGTGGAACGCGCCGGCCCCTGATCTTTCTCTTTCGTTTGCTCTCGCTCTGCTCCTGCTTCGTTCGTGCTCGGTTCGTTTCTCGTCGCTCGCCCGCTCTCTTCTCGAGCGGGCCCGCTCACTCGCCCTGCGGCACCCCTCCCTTTTCCGAGCCGTCCTCACCGGTCCCCTTGTCCACCTTGGTCTGCTTCGTGTCGATCTTCGCCGTCCGCACCACCGACGGCACGCCCTTGAGGCGGGCCAGGCTCTCGCGCGCCCGGTCGCTCTCCATGTCGGCCGCCTTGCCGTACGCATCGCGCGCGTCGTCCAGGCGATCCAGCTGCTCGTACGCCATGCCCAGGTTGTTCCACATATAGCCCTCGACCGGCTCCAGCTCGACCGCTTGCTCCAGCTCGTCGGCCGCCTCCTCGGGGCGCCCGTCGTAGATCAGCGCCAGGCCGAAGTTGTTGTGCGCGTAGCTGTTGCGCGGGTTCAGCTCGACGGCCTTCTCGAAGGCGTCCAGCGCGCGCTTCCGGTGGCCGACCTGCAGCTCGGCGCGCCCCAGCACGTTCCATGCCGCCGACCGCTGCGGGTGCTTGTCGACGGCCGTCTTCGCCGACGCCAGCGCCTGCTCGAAGTCGCCGCTGCCGAGCAGCCGGCGCGCCACCTCCAGGGGATCATCGGGCAGCGGCTCGACCTCGACGGTCTTCTTCACGGTGGCGGGCGGCGGCGCCTCGACGACTTTCGTCACCTCGGCTGGTTTGGGGGGCGGCGGCGTCTCCGCCTGCTTCGGCGGCGCCGGCGCCGGCATGGCGACCGGCGCGGGCGTCGGCGTCGGCTTGGCCTTCGTCGCGGGCGGCGACAGATCGTCGCAGCCACCCCCCAGCGCGCCCAGCAAGAGCAGTGAAACCAGACCTCCTCGGACCTTCGATGAATTGCACATGTTCGTTCGGCTCCCTTCGCGCAGGCGAAATTGCAGCCGATGTGCCAGCGCGATCGCCCGTCGGCGCGGGCGTCGCCCGTCACCTCCGATGCAAAACGTAGATTTTCTGTCTACCTTCTGCAGACGATGACATCCGTTCCCCGAGGCGGGTACGTCGTCGAAGGCCCGCCTATCGAGCGCGCCGGGACGCGCTGTGCGCGAGGGCGATCGCCATCATCCAGATGACCAGCGCGAGGGCGGCCAGCTTCTGCAAGACGGGAAGCGCCGGATTGCAACGGCTGCCCGCCGTCACGGCGCGCGCGTAGCCGACGGCATCGGCGGCGGCGAAGATCAGCGTGGCCGCCCCCGGGACGCCGAGCGACCAGCGGCGCGCGCGCAGCAGACCGACGACGCTGATCCCGGCGGCCACCAGCCCCGGGATCGTCGCGGCGAACACGGCGCTGACGTGAAACCAGGGCCAGCGTGCCGAGGGCAGCCGCGCGACGACGAACGTGCCAACCGCCGAAACGGGGCCCGCGATGCGGACCAGGCGGCGCGCGCCGGCCGGGAGCCACGCCCCCACGCGCCACCAGAACGGCAAGAACGCGAACGCGATGGCGGCGAAGGCCCAGGTCGCCAGCTCGGCGGCCGGGCGGTTATCGGCGCCGGCAGGCGTTCGCGGCTGCGTCAGGTCGCAGACGTAGTTGCCCCAGATCTGATAGCGCGGCGCCGCGGCGTCGCAGAACGTGCCGCCGCGATAGAGGACGGCGGCGGTCACGTGAAGGCCCAGGAATGCGGCCAGCCCGGCGGCGATCACCAGCCGCGCGATCGGCGAGGAAGAGGGCGGCGAGCGCACCGTGGAGGCCATGGTGTCACTCCTTGGCTTTGGGCGCGTCGTCGCGTTCCAGCCGCTTGCCGAAGCTGACGACGTCGTCCTGCGCGTAGCCGATCCGTTCGTAGAACCCGACCGCCGCCAGATTGTCGCGACGGATCTGCAGGCTGATCTTCGGACAGCCGAGCTGGCGAAGTCGCCGCTCGATCTCGCCCATCAGCCGAGCAGCCAGACCTTGCTGGCGGTGTCGCGGGTCGACGGCCACGTAGTTGACCCACCCGCGGTGACCATCGTAGCCGGCCATCGCCGCGGCGACGATGGCGCCGTCGACGGTGCCGACGAGAAACAGATCCCGCTGCACGCGCTTCTTGCGCGCGATGTCCTTGCTGGGATCGTTCCAGGGACGCGTCAACCCGCAGGCCTCCCAGAGCCGGATCACCTCCGGCTCGTCCTCGTCGCGAAAGGGTCTGATCTCCACGGCGACGACTTCGGCCAGCGAATGGCGATCGACCGAGGAGTCAGCGGGCGTCAGCCCGGCGTCAGCCGTTCGCCTTGGCGAACGCCTTCATGTGCTCGGCCAGCTGCTGGCAGCCTTCGAGCGGCATGGCGTTGTAGATCGACGCCCGGATGCCGCCGACGGTGCGGTAGCCCTTCAGCGCCACCAGCCCCTTGCCGGTTGCCTCCTTGATGAACTTCTCGGTGATCTCTTCGTTGGGCAACCGGAAGGTGACGTTCATGTGGCTGCGCGTCGCCTTCTCGGCGACCGTGCCCGTGTAATAGCCACCCGAGCCGTCGATGGCGTCGTAGAGCAGCTGCGCCTTGGCCGCGTTGACCTTTTCCAGCGCCGCCAGGCCGCCCTGGCGATCCATCCAGCGGAAGGTCTCCATCACCATGTAGACACCGAAGGTGGGCGGCGTGTTCAGGCAGCTCTTCGCCTCGGCGTGCGCCTTCAGGTTCAAGATCTTCGACAGGTTCTTGGGGATGCGCTCGTAGAGATCCTTCCGGATGATCGCCAGCACCGTCCCCGATGCGCCCAGGTTCTTCTGCGCCCCCGCGTACACCAGCGCCGTGCGCGCGATGGGGTGCGGCCGCGACATCATCTCGGAGCTGGAGTCGACGATCAGGTTCGGGTGGTGCGGCCATTCCGCCAGGCGGTGTCCGTGCACCGTCTCGTTCGAGCAGACGTGCAGGTAGGCCGCCGCCGGGTCGGCCGTCCACCCCGCGGGCGGTCGATCGAATCCGGTCCCCTCGCTGCTTGCGATGACCCGCAGCTTGTCGCCGGCGACCGGCTTGGCCATGTCGACCGCCTTCTTCGACCACTCGCCGGCGACGACGTAGTCGGCCGGCCCATTCAGGAAGTTCATCGGGATGATGGCGAACAGCTGCGTCGCGCCGCCCTGGAGAAACAGGATGTCGTGCGAGTCGGGCACCGCCAGCAGCTTCTTCGCCAGCGCCAGCGCTTCGTCCAGCACGCCGTCGAACTCCTTGCCGCGGTGGCTGCACTCCGCGATCCCGAAACCCTTGCCCTGATAGTCGACCAGCGCCCGCGCCGAAGCTTCCAGCACCTCCAGCGGAAGCATGGCGGGTCCGGCGGCGAAGTTGAACACTCGTTTGCTCATGGTGGCGCGCAGATTAGCACGACGTCGGTGGCGGTTCAGCGTCGGATGAATTGCCGTTTCAGCCGGCGCGCGCGCCCGAAATCGCCGCCGGCGAAGACCAGCGTCGCCGACTGGCCCACGTCCGCAGAGCCCGTTTCAAATCGGAGACGGCTGTTGCCGTTTGGTGACGGTTTTGACCCGGCGCGAAAAGCAAGCGCGCGAGAAATCGCGGGATTCGGGACCGCGAATTTGGCGTGGACCTTGCGTTGATGAGTCCCATGAAGCGCGTACTGGCTCCGTTGATTGTCGGCGCTTTGCTGCTGGTGACAGGCGGTATGGCGCGCGCGGATGTCGTCGCGGTGTACCTGCAAGGCCAGGGCGGCCTTTCCAGCGCGTCTGCCGAGAACGGCAGTCACAGTGGCAGCCCGTCCTCCGGGGTGGGGGTGCTGGGGCTGCAGCTGGGGGCGCGCCTGCTGCTCTTCGAAGGATATGTGAACTACGATCGATTCGGCGAGGATGTCGCCGTATCGCGAGCGATTCTTGGATTACGTGGCGGTTTCGGGACGTCCAGCTTGCGCCTGGTTCTGCGCGGTGGAGTCGGCGGGATGGTTGAGCAGGGAGGAGCGCTGACCGTTCGCGAGCCTGGCGTCCCGAATCGCCGCGGTGTTGTGGCCAGGGCCGGCGCTGCCCTGGAAGGAAGGCTGGCGTCGGCCCTGTGGCTGGGCGCGGGCATCGACAGCGAGGTCTTCTATATTGCGCCGGGAAGTCTGTTCGGCAGCAACGCCGTTCAGGGCAGTGACATCTTGGCGTCGCTGCACCTGCTGTTCGAGCTGGGGTTCTAGCATCGCGCGGCAAGCGCGCGGAGCTGCGCGACGACGGCGGGCGCGGCTCGGCGAGGGCGGTGGAACCGCCCCGCTCCCGGTGATAAGCACGGGGGATGGGGCGTTTCCTGCTCGTTTGTTTGGGCGGCGCGGCCGGCACGGGTGCGCGCTACTTGATCGGATCGTGGGCGGTGAGGACTTTCGGGACCCGGTTCCCCTGGGGGACTTTGTTCATCAACACGCTGGGGTCGTTCTTGATCGTGCTCGTCCTCGGCATGGGAACGCAGCGCGCGTCGCTGTCGCCTGAGTTGCGGCTGGTGCTGGCGACGGGCGTGCTGGGGGGGTTCACGACCTATTCGTCTTTCAACTTCGAAGCGCTGCGGCTGTTCCAGCACGGTGAGGCGGCGCTGAGCGTGCTCTATATCGGCGCCACGCTGTTCGGCTGCCTGGTGGCCGGCTGCATGGGCATCCTGGCGACGCGCTGACCACGGGGCGAGGCGCGGGTGGCGGGGCGCGGATCATGGCGGATGTGAACGAGCAGGCCGCCGCCGGCGATCCGCTGGCGCGGTTCCTTCCGGCCACGGCGCGCTGGTTCCGCGCCACCTTCGGGGCGCCCACGGCGGTGCAGCTCGCGGGCTGGCCGCCCATCGCCGCCGGCGAGCACACGTTGCTGCTGGCGCCCACCGGCAGCGGCAAGACGCTGGCGGCGTTCCTGGCCTGCATCGATCGATTGGGGGCGGCGCCGGCGGGACGGGCGCCCGGCGTGCGCGTCGTCTACGTCTCGCCGCTGAAGGCGCTGGCCTACGACGTCGAACGCAACCTGAACCTGCCGCTGCAAGGGATCGCGCGCGCGGCGCAGGCCATGGGGGCGCCGTTCAACGTGCCGCGCGTGGCGGTGCGCACCGGCGACACGCCGGCGGCAGCGCGGCGCGAGATGCTGCGGCGGCCGGCGGAGGTGCTGATCACCACGCCCGAATCGCTGTACCTGATGCTGGGCTCGGCGGCGCGCGAGACGCTGCGCCTGTGCGACACCGTCATCGTCGACGAGATCCACGCCCTGGCGCCGACCAAGCGGGGCGCTCACCTGGCGCTGTCGCTGGAACGGCTGTCCGAGCTGTGCGCGCGCGATCCGCAGCGCATCGGGCTGTCGGCGACCCAGCGCCCGCTGGACGAGGTGGGGCGCTTCCTGGGCGGCGATCGCCCGGTGGCGCTGATCGACAGCGCCGAGCGGCCGCGCATCGATCTCGCCATCGAGGTCCCCGTCGACGACATGGAGGCGGTGCGGGCGGCGACGGCGCGCGCGCACAACGACACCGATCGCGACGGCGCGGCGCAGGGGATCTGGGCCGCGATCCACCCGCGCCTGCTGGAGCTGGTGCGCGCGCACCGGAGCACGATCATCTTCGCCAACAGCCGGCGGCTGTGCGAGCGGCTAGCGCAGAGCCTGAATGATCTGCACGCCGCCGAGACCGGGCAGCCGGCGCCGCTGGTCCTGGCCCACCACGGCAGCGTCGCGCGTGAGCAGCGCGAGGAGATCGAATCCCTGCTCAAGCGCGGCGAGCTGCGCGGCCTGGTCGCCACCAGCTCGCTGGAGCTGGGGATCGACATGGCGGCGGTGGATCTGGTCATCCAGATCGAATCGCCGGGCACGGCGGCGCGCGGCCTGCAGCGCATCGGGCGGGCCGGGCACCAGGTGGGCGCGCGCAGCAGCGGGCGCATCTTTCCCAAGCACCGCGGCGACCTGCTGGAGGCGACGGTGGTGGCGGCGCGCATGGCGGCCGGCGCGGTGGAGCCGATCCACGTGCCGCGCAACACGCTGGACGTGCTGGCGCAGCAGATCGTCGCCATGGTCAGCGTCGACGCCTGGCCGCTGCCCGCGCTGGAGGCGCTGGTGCGGCGGGCCTACGGTTTCTCCGGGTTGACGCGCGACGGGCTGGTGGCGGTGCTGGACATGCTGTCGGGGCGGTACC
Organism: Polyangia bacterium; assembly: GCA_035544495.1. Classification (GTDB taxonomy): domain Bacteria; phylum Myxococcota_A; class Polyangia; order Fen-1088; family Fen-1088; genus DATKEU01. Next base: position 11,833 of record DATKEU010000468.1, read on the forward strand.
CGTCGGACGCCTTCGCCGATCTGCGGCCGCGCATCGTCTGGGATCGCAAGACCGACGTCCTGACCGGGCGGCGCGATGCCCGGATCGTCGCGCTGGTGAACGGCGGCACCATCCCCGACCGGGGGCTTTACGGCGTGCACCTGGGCGAAGGCGGGCCGCGCATCGGCGAGCTGGACGAGGAGATGGTGCACGAGTCGCGCGTCGGCGAGACGTTCCTGCTCGGCGCCAGCAGCTGGCGCATCGAGGAGATCACGCGCGACCGGGTGATCGTGCGGCCGGCGCCCGGCGAGCCGGGCAAGATGCCGTTCTGGCGCGGCGAGGGCCCCGTCCGGCCGCTGGAGATCGGGCGCGCGCTGGGTGAAATGGTGAGAATGCTGGGCGCGCTGGACGAGGCGGCGGCGACGACGATGTTGACGACGGAGCACCCGCTGGAGGCGCGGGCGGCGCGAAACCTGTGGCGGTACGTGCGGGCGCAGAAGGAGGCCACCGGGACGCTGCCCACTGACCGGGAGATCACGGTCGAGCGCTTTCGCGACGAGCTCGGGGACTGGCGCGTCTGTCTGCTGTCGCCGTTCGGGGCGCGCGTGCACGCGCCCTGGGCGCTGGCGCTGCAGGCGCGCCTGGGCGCGGGCTCGGGGTTCGAGGTGCAGTCGTTGTGGAGCGACGACGGCATCGCCTTGCGCTTCGCCGCCGCCGATCAGCCGCCGCCGGCGACGGACTTCGTTCTGTCGCCCGAGGAGCTGGACGAGCTGCTGCTCGGCGAGCTGGGCAAGTCGGCGCTGTTCGCCACCCACTTTCGCGAGAACGCGGCGCGAGCGCTGCTGTTGCCGCGACGGCGCCCGAACCAGCGCACGCCGCTGTGGACCCAGCGGCTGAAGGCGCAGCTGCTGATGGGCGCGGCCATGCGCCACGCCGATTTCCCGATCGTGCTCGAGACGTACCGCGAGTGCCTGAACGACGTCTTCGACGTGCCGGCGCTGCGCGCCCTGCTGGCGGCCATCCGCCGGCGCGAGGTGCGCGTCGTCGAGGCCGAGACGTCGTCGGCGTCGCCGTTCGCGCGCTCGCTGGCCTTCGCGTACGTGGCGGCGTACATGTACGAGGGCGACGCCCCGCTGGCCGAGCGCAAGGCCCAGGCGCTGACGCTGGATCGCAACCTGCTGCGCGATCTGCTGGGCCAGGAAGAGCTGGCCGAGCTGCTGGAGCCGGCGGTGATCGACGCCGTCGCCGCCGAGCTGCAGGCGCTGACCGACGAGCGGCGGGCGCGCCACGCCGACGGGCTGCACGATCTGCTGCGCCGCCTGGGCGATCTCGGCGAGGCGGAGCTCGCGGCGCGCGCCGACGGCGACCCCGCGCCCTGGCTGCAGGCGCTGGCTGCCAGCCAGCGCGCGCTGTCGGTCTCGATCGCGGGCGACAGGCGCTGGATCGCCGCCGAGGACGCCGGCCGCTTTCGCGACGGCCTGGGCGTGGCGCCGCCCGAGGAGACGCCCGCCGCGTTCCTGGCGCCGGTTCCCGACGCGCTGGCCGGTCTGGTGGCGCGCTTCGCGCGAACCCACGGGCCGTTCGCGGCCGAGGAGGTGGCCGCGCGTTTCGGCTTGCGCGCCGACGTCGCCGTCAGCGTGCTGCGCGGGCGGCTGGCGGGCGGCCACGTCGCCGAGGGGCCGTTCCGGCACGACCGCCCGAGGGCGGTGTGGTGCGACGTCGAGGTGCTGCGCTCGCTGCGCCGGCGCACGCTGGCCCACCTGCGCAACCAGGTGGCGCCCGTCGCCGCCGAGACGCTGGCCCGCTTTCTCCCGCGCTGGCAGGGGCTGACAGCGCCGCGTTCCGGGCCGGCGCGCCTGCGCGAAGCCGTCGAGCAGCTGCAAGGGTTGCCGCTGCCCTTCGCCGATCTGGAGCAGTGGATCCTCCCCGCGCGCGTCGACGGCTTCACCGCCTCCGCGCTGGACGAGCTGGGCGCGCTGGGCGAGATCGTCTGGATCGCCCAGGGTGGCCCGGGCAGCGGCGAGGCGCGGGTCGCGCTCTATCGCCGCGATCGGGTGCGCGCGCTGGCCGAGCCGGCGGCGCTGCCCGAGACCGCGCCGCCGCTGCAGCGCGCGCTGCTCGAGCACTTGCAGGCGCGGGGCGCCTCGTTCTTCGCCCAGCTGGGGCAGGCGGCCGCCGGCGCCACATCCGACGAGATCCTGGCTGCGCTGTGGGAGCTGGTGTGGGCCGGCCTGGTCACCAACGACACGTACCAGCCGCTGCGCGCGCAGGCGGCCCTGCGCCGGGCCGGCCCGCGGCCGAGCGCGCGCCTGCTGGCGGCGCAGGCGGCCGGG
>DATKEU010000469.1:0-5042 GCA_035544495.1 Polyangia bacterium
CGCCCGCCGGGCGCCCTTCGATGAGAAACAGCAGCATCCCGGGCGTCACCTGCTCGCGCCGCTCGAGCCCGTTCAGCTCCAGGACATCCTCGGCCGGCAGCCCCGCCTTGGCGGCGATCTCCGCCAGCGTCTCGCCCTGCCCGACCACGTACCAGCGGCCCGCCGGCGTCTCCGCGTGCGGCGGCGTCCGCGCGGCGAAGCACCCTGCCAGCGCGAGAAGCACGACGACGAGCGCGAGAAAACGCCCCACGCCCGGATCGTAGCCACACGGAGGGCGCGAGCACCAATTTCTGACGGTGCCGCCCGCCCGACCGACTCGAGGGCCGATTTCACGGATGCCGGCCGGGGCTCCGCCTAGGCGCTCGGGGGCGAGCCGCCGACGCCGAAACGGCCGAGGAGATCGACGTAGCGGCAGCGCGTGTCGACGGTGGTGTCGTATCCGTCTCCGCGGCGGCGGATCACCACCAGCTCCTGTTCCTGGGCCGGTCCCACGGGGACGACCATGCGGCCGCCGTCCGCGAGCTGGTCGACCAGCAGTGGCGGCACGCGCGGGGCCCCCGCCGAGACGATGATGATGTCGAAGGGCGCGTGCTGCGGCCAGCCGCCGCTGCCGTCGAAGCACTTGAGCTCGACGTTGCGGTAGCCGAGCTCGACCAGAAGCTTCTCCGCGCGCGCGGCCAGATCGGGGATGATCTCGATGGCGAAGACCTCGGCGCACAGCTCGGCCAGGACAGCCGCCTGGTACCCGCAGCCGGCGCCGACCTCCAGCGCGCGCTGGCCTGGCTTCGGCTCTGCCAGCTCGGTCACGCGCGCGACCATGTACGGTTGCGAGATGGTCTGCCCGTGCCCGATCGACAAAGGACGATCCTGATAGGCCTCGTCCGCCAGCTGGGGCCCCACGAAGCGATGGCGGGGGACCATCGACATCGCGCCCAGCACGCGCGGATCCTTGATACCGCGCCGAACCAGTTGCTCGATCACCATCTCGCGACGCGAGGCCACCACCCGCGGATCATCCGTCATCTCCCCTGTCCTCCCCAGCCAATCCATGACGTCATCAAACCTTAGCGCGCTGGACCGCGTCGTGCACGAAGTTCCCCAATCGCCAGCCCACCAGCTCCCCCAGTAACTTCGTATGCGTCAGATCCAGGGCCAGTGGCGTCACCGACGCCAGCCCCGCCCGCACCGCGCTGCAATCTGATCCTGGCAAATCAGTGGCGTTCTCCTCGGGTCCCCCGATCCAGTAATAGGAGCGCCCGCGCAGATCCTGCCGTACGTCGACCTGATCGCGGTAGACACGCCGCCCGAGAAACGTCACCTGGTAGCCGCCCACCGGCCCCGCGGGAACGTTCACGCTCAGCAGCGACGCATCCGGGATCGCGTTCGCCCCGCGCGCGACGACCTCCGCCGCCAGCGCCCGGACAAACGCCGCCGCGTGCGAAAAATCCTGCGGCTTGCGCCGCTCCAGCGACACGGCGATCGACGGCACCCCCCGCAGCGCTCCTTCCACCGCGCCCGCCACCGTCCCCGAATAGAAGACGTCCGAGCCCAGGTTGTACCCGTTGTTGATCCCGGAAACACACAGCGCCGGACGCCGCGGCACCAGGTGCAGCAGCGCCAGATAAACACAGTCGACCGGCGTCCCGTCGATCGAATAGACCCCTGCTTCAATCTCGTCGACCCGCAGCGGCCGATCGAGGCTGATCGAATGCGACGCCGCGCTCCGCTCCCGATCCGGCGCGGCGATCATCACCTCCCCCACCTCCCGCAACACCTCCGCCACAGCCCGGATCCCCGGCGCCCCCACCCCGTCATCGTTCGTCACCAGAATCAAAGGCCGCTCGCTCATCACACTCCTAATCTCCCATTCCTTCTCCACCGTCGATTTATCGACGGGAGCGCGGGCTCCGCCCGCGCGGCTCGCTCTCACCCGCAACCGGGAGGGGCCCGTGGGGAGGGCCTCTAGGGCCCTCCCCACGCTCCGTCGGGGCGACTGGATTTGAACCAGCGACCCCCTGTCCCCCAGACAGGTGCGCTAACCAGGCTGCGCCACGCCCCGATGACTTGGTGGTGAATGCGATTTCGCCGTCAGTCGCCGACGATTCGTATCAGATCTTCCAGCCCTTGCTTGATCTTTCTCAGCGTCTCGGGCGTCACCTCGGGCGGGGGCAACGGCGGTGGCGCCGCCTCGGCGTGGCCCAACTCCCGCAGCCGTCCCCGCGCCCCCTCGATCGTGAACCGCTCCTCGTACAGCAGATGGCGAATCTTCAGCAAGAGCTCGACGTCCTTCGGCCGATAAAGGCGCTGCTGCGAGCGCGTTTTCTGCGGGCGCAGCGAGGCAAATTCTGTCTCCCAGTAACGCAGCACGTACGGCTTGACCGCGCACAACCGCGCCGCCTCGCCAATCTTGAAGAACGGCTTGTCCGGAATCCCGGCTACCGGCGTCGGCTTTGCGCTGCGGCGACTCAACCGTTCAGCGCGTTCTTCAGCACTTGGCTGGGCTTGAAGGTCAGGACGCGACGAGCGCTGATGGTGATCTCCTGGCCGGTCTGCGGGTTGCGGCCGGCGCGGGCGTTCTTGTCGCGCACCACGAAATTCCCGAAGCCCGAGATCTTGATCTTCTCGCCCTTTTCCAGGGTCTCCTTGATCGTGTCAAAGACGGTCTCCACGATCTCAGCGGCCTCTTTCTTCGAAAAACCGCCGACTTTCTCGTAAACGTTCTCCACAATGTCGGCTTTCGTCATAAGCCACCTATAACCCGAAAATGCCTTTACTGTCAAAGAGTTACTGTGTCGTCCTTCAGCGCACCCCGATGAGTTGGGCAGCTGCCAGCGCGGCGACGACGCGCGCGTGCGCGGCGTCGACTTCGGCGTCGGTGAGAGTGCGATCGGGGGCGCGATAGGTCAGCGTCCACAGCATTCCTTTTTTCCCGGGCGGGGCGCGGGTGGGATCGCGGAAGTCCTCCAGCACCGACAGGTCAACCAGCAGCGGCTCGCGCGCCGACGCCATCGCCGCCCGCTGCTCGGCGGCCGGTATCCGAAGATCGATCCAGAACGAGATGTCGCGCGTCGTCGGCGGATAGCGCGGCGGCGTCACGCTGCGCACGGGGCGCCGCTCGCCCGCCGCGGCGTCGAGCGCGATCTCGAGATAGAGCGCCCTTCCCTCCAGGCCCAGCGCGCGCGCCAGCGCCGGATGAACCTCACCCACGGCGCCCAGCCGTCGCGCCTCCTGTCCAGCGGCGCCCGCCCCCTCGACGGCGGCGGAGGCGCCCGGGTGAAACAAGGGGCCGGCCGCGCCGCCGACGAAGCGCAGCTCGCCGACACCCAGGCCGGCGCCCAGCTCGACCAGCACGCGCTTGGCATCGAAGAAGTCGACCGGCTCGCCTGGCTTCAGCCAGCCAGGGCGGCGCCCGACCAGGATCGCCGCCGCGATGATCGGCTCCGCGGGCGCCTCCTTGGCGTCGGCCGCCCGCAGCACGATCGGGCCCACCTCGAACAGGCCGAAATCGGCGGCGCCTCGGGCCAGGTTGCGCTTGGCCGCATCGACCAGCCCGGGCAACAGCGACGTGCGCATGAGCTCGTAGTCGGCGGAGATCGGATTTCTGACCACCACGCCGCCGGCGAGCGCCGCGTCTGCCTGGCCGCGCCCCAGCGCCGCCAGCCACGCGCGCGGCACGAAGGCCCACGTCACGACCTCGTGCAGCCCCAGCGCGGCCAGGCAGTCGCGCGCGCGATCCGCCAGCGCATCCGGGCTGGGCGACGGAGCGCGCATCGCCGTCGGCAGGCGCGCCGGCACGCGATCGTAACCGACCAGGCGCATGACCTCTTCGATCAGGTCTTCTTGAACGGTGATATCAGGGCGGAAAGTGGGGACCGTGGCGATCAGCGTGCGATCGGTGGCGCCCGAACCGCCCTCGGATGGCGGCGCTTCCGCGGGGATCTCGATCGACGCCAGCCGCTCGATGGCCTGCTCGACCGGGATCTCCACGCCGGCCAGCCGGTGGAGCGCGGCCATCGACATGCTGACCGGGCGCGGCGCCACCGGCGCCGGATAGCGATCGACGGCGTCACCCGCCAGCACGCCGCCGCCCAGGCGCGCGATCAGCGCCGCTGCCCGCAGCCCGGCGTGGGGGATGCCGGCGCCGTCGACGCCGCGCTCGAAGCGGTGTGACGCCTCGGAGTGCAGGCCCAGGCGCTTGGCCGTGCGCCGGATGCTGCGCGGATCGAACGTCGCCGCCTCCAGGAGGACGTCGATCGTGGTCTCCGACACCTCGCTGCTGGCGCCGCCCATCACGCCAGCCAGCGCCACGGGCCCGCGCCCGTCGGCGATCACCACGTCCTGCTCGGCCAGCGCGCGCTCGACGCCGTCCAGGGTCGTCATGCGCTCGCCGCGGGCGGCCCGGCGCACGACGATCCCGCCGCTCAGCTTGGCCAGATCGAACGCGTGCAGCGGGTGCCCGAGCTCCAGCATCACGTAGTTGGTCGCGTCGACGATGTTCGAGATGGCCCGCACGCCACACGCGCCCAGGCGCACGCGCATGGCCACCGGGCTCGGCCCGACGCGCAGGCCGGTGACCAGGCGCGCGGCGTAGCGCGGGCAAGCCGCCGCGTCCTTGATCTCGACGTCGACGCCCCGCCCGGGCGGAACCGCCGCGCGGGTGACCTGGTCCGGACTGGGCAGCGACCAGCGCACGCCGAAAAGTCCCGCCACCTCGCGCGCGATCCCGGCGTGCGACAGCGCGTCCGGACGGTTGGGCGTGACGTTCACCTCCAGCACCTCGTCGAGGACGCCGACGGCGGCCGCGAGATCGGCGCCCGCGCTCGACTCGGGCGGCAGGATCAGGATCCCGCCGCCGTCGTCGCCGATCCCGAGCTCGATCTCGCTGCAGATCATCCCGGGCGACATGACGCCGCGGATCTCGCGCCTGTCCAGCGTGCGGCCGCCCGGCAGCGTCGCGCCCGGCGGCGCCCAGGCCACCTTGCCCCCCGGCAGCGGAACGTTGGGCGCGCCGCACACCACGTCCTCGTCGGCGCCACCCGCCG
>DATKEU010000470.1:0-2726 GCA_035544495.1 Polyangia bacterium
GGCGTCACGTTCCCCGAGTGCGAGCCGCTGTGGACGAAGGTGCCGAAGCTGCTCGGCCTGCTCGACGATCGCAAGATGAGCAAGTCGCTCGGAAACCACCTGCCGATGCCGACGATGTGCGACGCCGATCAGCTGTGGGCCAAGCTCAAGCCGGCGATCACCGACCCAGCGCGCGTGACGAAGAAGGATCCCGGCAACCCCGACGTCTGCAACATCTTCACGCTGCACAAGTTCTTCTCCGACGAGGCGACCCAGGCCGAGATGCGCGCCGGCTGCACCACGGCGGCGATCGGCTGCATCGATTGCAAGAAGCGCCTGTTCGCCGGGCTGGCGGCCGACCTGGGGCGCATCCAGGCGCGCGCCGCCGCCCTGCGCGCCAACCCGGGCCAGGTGGACGAGATCCTGTCCGCCGGTGCCGCGCGCGCGCGCGTGATGGCCAGGGACACCATGGCGACGGTGCGGGCGCGCCTGGGCCTGGGCGCGCCGCTGGCCTGAGGTGCTGGTGCTGCGCGCGTCGAATGGGCGTTGGACGCGCGCCGCTATGGCGGCTGTCTGCGGGCTGCTGGCCGGGGCGGGCTGTTCGGGGCGCGGCGACGGCGGCTCGCCCGAATCGGCGGTGCAGGCGCTGATCGCGTCGGCGCGCGCGGGCGATCGCTCGGCCGTCTACCAGCGCCTGGGCCCGCGCACGCGCGGCCGCATCGAGGAGCAGCTGGCCGGCGCGCGCAAGACGGCGGGGACGCGCATGTTGCGCGCCGAGGACCTGGTCACCGTCGGCTGGGTCCCGCCCGCCTGGGAGGCCGCCGGCACCCGCGTCACCCGCCACGACAAGACCGAAGCCGAGGTCGAGGTCTACTCCGCCGCCGGCGACCGCCAGACCGTGCAGGTCGTGCGCGAGGGACGGAGCTGGCGCGTGGAGCTGCCGCTGCGCTGACTACCGGCGCTCGCGAACTTCGGTCTGCTCGACGACCTCGAGATCGCCGTCGTCCAGCTCGATGATGACCTCGCCGAAGTCGGCGAGGCGGATGTTGGGATCGGTGTCGTGGGTCTTGCCGTGCGCTTGCTCGCGCCGCTCGCCCACGCGGCGTTCGCGCGGGAAGATGCGGTGGTCGGCGGCGCCGACGCGGCGGTCGCCCTGGCGGCGCTCGCGGCGCAGGGCGTGGCGGATGTCGCCCAGCGTTTCGGGCAGCGGGTCGATGCGCATGGTGCGGGCGGCGCAGCCGTGACAGAAGGGGAGGGTGCGGCTCAGGACCTCGATCAGCTTCAGCTGGTCGCGCCGCTTCTCGCCGCAGATGGTGCAGACGGCGCCGCGCCCGACCGGCCGCGACTCTGCCCAGCGCGTGTAGCAGCCCCAGCAGCGACCGCGCCGCAGCTCGATGACCGCGGCCCCGCAGACGTTGCAGGGGATGGTCGGCATGTCGACTTGGACGGTCATGATCCGAGTAGAACGCGCCGGCGCGGGGAGCGCAAAAAAGTTGCCTGCCTGGAGGCCACCGGCTCGAGGCCGGCGCGCACCATGCCACACCGGGTCGACGAAGACGCGTCGTGACGGTTCACGCAGGCGGGACTTTGGTATCCGTGTAGTAAGCTGGCGAGGCTTTGGCGTCGCGATGGAGGGGCATCCCGCCTGCGTTTGGCCGAACCAATTGGGCCGCCGCGGTTCTTGGTCTGATGACCGCCGCTCTGGCCGAATTTCATTCGGCCTGCGGGGGCGAGCATTTCTCTGGATTCGGGTTCGATGCGGAGGCCTCGCCCGAGGTCGGCCAGCCGGCGGGGAATGACGACGCGGGAGGCCCCGGTGGCAGCGGCGGCGGAATGCCCGGTCCGACTGGCGGCAGCGGCGGCGCTGGCAGCGGCGGCGCACAAGGGACCGGCGGAATGGATGCGACGACCGACGCCGAGGCCAGTGGCGGCGCTGGCGGCGCCGGGGCGATGGACAGCGGCACCGGCCAGATGAACGACGCTCCGGCCACCTCGCACCCGGCGACGCTCACGGGCGCGCATCCGACGATGCTGGCCGGGAACGCCGCCAACGGCACCTCCAATCAGGACAGCTGTCCTCCCGGTCAGGCCCTGATCGGTTTTTCCGGCAGCCTGAACATGGCCAACCCATCCACAGCCGTGCTCCGGCAGATCACTGGCCAATGCGGCGTTCTGGCCATCGACGGCACCACGGTGATCGTCGATGCCGGCGCGACGTTGACCACCCGCGGGCAGCCGGGCGTATCGGCATGGGCACGCACCTGTCCCGCCAACCAGGTGGTGACCGGCTTCTCGGGACGGACAGGCAGTCTGATTGATCAGCTGGTTTTTATCTGCGCGCCGCTGACCGCCTCGTCGGCCGCGGTGGGTACGGCGCTGATGACGGGAGCGGAGCTGTCGCTCGCGGCCGCCGGCGGCGGAGGAGGCACGGCGTTCGATGCGATCAGGTGCGACGCTGGCGAGATCGGCTCTGGCGTGGTGGTTCGCACCACCACAGAGATGAGCGGGTTCGCGCTTGTCTGTACCAAGGTAGCCATCGCGCCTCAGCCTTGAAGCGGCCGGCGCCTCGGACGGACGTGCTAACTTTGCTTCCGCCGCCGACGCATGCGCCGCGCACTTGTGGTCATCGAAGACGTTTCCTTGCGTCGCAGCCTGCAACTGGCGTTGCACGGCGCTGGGTTTCACGCTGTCGGTGTCGAGACGGCGCAAGAGGGGGCGCGGGAGCTGGCGGGCGGATCGTACGAGCT
>DATKEU010000471.1:0-10818 GCA_035544495.1 Polyangia bacterium
TCCGCACCGTCGACGAGCTGGTGCGCATCAAGGGCATCGGCCCGAAGATGGTCAAGCAGCTGCGCGCGCACCTGGCGGTCAGCGGGCCGACCACCGCCGAGACGGCGAAGGGCGCCGTCGTCGCGCCGCCGCCACCTCCGCCGCCCGCGCCGCCGCACCGGCCGCTCGTCTGTCCGCCCGTGCTCCCGGCGGACGCGCGGGCGGCGGCTCACCCGCCGCGCGCGCCGCCCTTGCGAATGGCGGGCGTGGTCGCGAACCACTGCCCCGGCCGTCCGTGAGGCGCTGCGCCGATCAGTCGGCGCGCGCCGCCGCTGCGTCGGGGCGTCCCGGGGCGGCGGTGGCCGCCGCGGACGATCCGGCATCGGCCGCGGCTCCCGCGTCGGCGGCGGCGGGCGCGCCGGCGTCGGCGACCGCCGTCGTCGTCGCGGTCGTCGGAGCGGCGACGATCGGGACGATGCGCATGGTCTGCCCGTCGTCGCTCCCCGCCTTCTGCAAGATGGCGTGGAACGACAGCACGCGCGAGCGGTCGTAACGGATGATCTGGTGAACGGAACGGTGCTTGGCCAGGGAGATCTCCAGCACGTGGTCGAAGCGATCGCGCGTCACCGGCGCGTTGACCGGTGTGACCTCCGGCAGGCGCGCGCCGTCGAGCCTGACCTGCGCGCCGGGCGGATCGCTGCCGACGCTCAGCGTGGCCGGCTGCCACCAGGCCGCCAGCACGTCCAGCGGGATCAGCACGAAGTGAACCGCCGCTCCCGCCAGCGCCAGCAGCGCCAGCGTGCCGAACAAGATGGGCAGCCCCACGCCGGCGCCGCGCGATGGACGGCGCACCTCCTCGGGCGGATCGCCGATCTCGGGATCGAGACGGCGGTTCAGGGCCGGCAGGGTGGCGGCCACGGCCAGCGCTTCGGGCGACATCGATCCGGTGCGGGGGTTTCTGGTGTTCATGGTGGGCGGGGGCGTGGGAATGTCCTCGAACGACGGCGACACGTCCAGCGGGGCGTGCGGACCCGAGGGCCTGCGCGGCGCGCCGGGCCCCGCCGCCAGCGGCGCGTGCGGGTGCGCCGTCGGAGGCGGCGCCGACGCCGGCGGCATTGGCGGCGACGGGTAGCCAACGGGCGTGATCTCGCGCTGGCGCGGCGTCACCTGCGCCGGCTGCGGCACGCCCGGGATCGTCGACTGCCCGCTGCCCGCGTAAGAGATCGGCGGCAGCGCGCCACCCTTGTTCACGAACGGCGGCGGACCGGACAGCGTGGGCGCCCGTCGCGCCGCCTCCGGCGGCGGCCGCGGCGGACCGGCCAACGTGGGCGCTCGGCGCGCCGGCTCCGGCGCGGCCCCCGCGCCCGGCGGCGGGCCCAGGACCGCGGGCGGCATCGGCAGCGTCGCCGCCAGGCCGGCGTCCTTGCGCGCGGCCGTGACGACCATCCCGCGCGCGGGCGCCGGACCGTCGGGCGGTGGCGACAGCCCGCTGCGCTTGGCCGCCTCCTCCAACGCTTCCACCTCGGGCCCGAGGCGAATCACCTTCGATCGCTCCATCAGGCTGCGCAGCTTCCGCGGCGGGTTGATGATGCTCAGCAACGCCTGCAGGTCGCTCGCGCCCACGGGGGCAGCCATCTCGGCCAGCAGGCGGCGAATCTCGGTGCCGAACGCCGCCGCCGTCGGAAATCGCCCGCTCGGCTCCGGCGCCAGCGCGCGCGCGAGCAGGTGCTCGAAGCCGATCGGCAGATCGGGCCGCACGCTGCGCGCCGACGGGATCATCCCGGCCGCGACGTCGTTCCAGGTCTTCACCTCGTTGGTGATCTCGCGCAGGCGCTTGCCGGTCAGCATCTCGAACAGCACGGCGCCCAGCGAGAAGACGTCGGTGCGCCGATCCAGCGCCGCCTGGCGCGCCTGCTCCGGCGACATGTAGCCGAGGTTCCCCTTCAGCGACCCGACCACCGATCGATCGTGCATGCGCTTGGCCAGGCCGAAGTCCGACAGCTTCACCTCGCCCGCCTTCGAGATGAGGACGTTCGACGGGCTGACGTCGCGGTGGACCAGGCCCAGCGGCCGGCCGTTGCCGCCGCGCTGCTCGTGCGCGAAGTGCAGCCCCTGCGCCAGCTCGGACGCGATGTGCAGCGACAGCGCCTCGGGGATGATCTCTCCCTCCGCCACCAACTGCTCCATGATCATGCGCAGGTCGTATCCGTCGACGAACTCGAGGACGATGAAGTACTCGCCGCTCTCCGAGATCCCGAGGTCGTGGATCTGCACGATGTTCCGGTGCGACAGGCCCGCGTGGATGCGCGCCTCCGTCAGCAGCATCTTGACGAAGCGGTCGTCCTCGCTGAGGTCGGGGACGATGCGCTTGATGGCCACGAACTTCTCGAAGCCCTCCGCCCCGACGACGCGCCCCTTGTACACCTCGGCCATGCCCCCGGTGGCGATGAGCTCGAGCAGCTCGTACTGGCCGAATTTCATGCGTCGACAGGGGAGGCTAAACCACCCGGCTTCGTCGGTCCACGCCGGTTTTGGCCCAAACAGCGCGCATCGCGCGACGGTCGGCGAGCCCTGCCGGGGTTATATTGCCCGCCCATGCAGCGGCGATTCGATGCGGCGGCGGCGCTGTGCCAGCAGGCCGTGGATGGCGGCGTCGTCCCGGGGTTGGTGTTGCTGGCCGCGTCGGAAGGGATCGTCCGATTCCACGAGGCGTTCGGCCACCGGCAGCTGACGCCGCGCCGCCTGCCCGCGCTGCCCGACACGGTCTTCGACGTCGCCTCGCTGACCAAGGCGGTGGCGACCAGCGTGGTGGCGATGCAGCTGTGCGAGCGCGGCGCGCTGGGCCTCGAGGATCCAGTGCGCCAGCACATCCCGGAGTTTTCCGCCGGCCCCGATCGGGATCTGGTGACGGTGCGCCTGCTCTTGTGCCACGCGGGCGGCTTGCCCGCGCACCGCCCGTTTTTCCGGACCATCCCCGCGGCGCCGTCGGGGCGCTGGGCGATCGCGCTCGGCGCCGCGCGCGAGCCGCTGGCCTACGCGCCCGGGACGCGCTCGCTCTACTCGGACCTGGGGTTCATCCTGCTCGGCTGGCTGCTGGAGCGGGTCGCCGGGCAGCGCCTGGACGTGCAGGTCGATCGCGGGATCACGGCGCCGCTGGGCCTCGAGTCGACGACGTTCGTCAACCTGGCGGACAGCGAAGCGCGCGCGCGCCTGCTGGCCAATCGGACCGTGGCCGCCACCCAGCAGAGCCCCGAGCGCCACCGCGTCGTCCTCGGCGAGGTGGACGACATGAACTGCTTCGCCATGGGCGGCATCGCCGGGCACGCCGGGCTCTTCAGCAGCGCCGCCGATCTGGGGGCGATCGCGGGCGCGCTGGCGGCCGCCTGGCGCGGCGACGCCGAGGCGCCGCTGGTCGGGCGCGACGTCATCCGCCGCTTCTGGTCGCCGGCCGGAGTTCCCGACTCCGTCTGGCGGCTGGGCTGGGACGGTCCGTCGCCGGGCGCGTCGCAGGCCGGCACGCGCTTGCCGCGCGCGGCGGTCGGCCACCTGGGCTTCACCGGCTGCTCGCTGTGGATCGATCCCGCGCGCGCCCTGTGGATCGTCCTTCTCACGAACCGCGTGCACCCGCAGCCGGCGGCGGCGACCGACGATCGCTTCCGCCGGTTTCGCCCGGCGCTTCACGACGCGGTGCTGGACGCGCTCGGCAGCTGATCGCGCGGCGGCGGCGCGATATGCTCTGCTCGCCTCCCGTCGAGGCGACGACGACCATCCATCATCAACCATGGCGACCTTCCAGTTTCAGGACATGCTGCCGCTCGGCCACGACGACACGCCGTACCGGCGGCTCACCGGCGATCACGTGTCGACGTTCGAGGCGGCGGGGCAGACCTTCCTGCGCGTCGAGCCGGAGGCGCTGACGCTGCTGACCAGGCAGGCGATGCGCGACATCGCCCACCTGCTGCGGCCCGGGCACCTCGCCCAGCTGCGCGCCATCGTCGACGATCCGGAGGCGTCGTCGAACGACAAGTTCGTGGCCCTGGAGCTCCTGAAGAACGCAAACATCGCCGCCGGCGGCGTGCTGCCGTCGTGCCAGGACACCGGCACCGCCATCGTCATGGCCAAGAAGGGCCAGGCGGTGTTCACGGCGGGCGGCGGCGACGAGGCCGCCATCGCGCGCGGAATTTACGACGTGTATACGACGAGCAACCTGCGCTACTCGCAGCTGGCGCCGCTGGACATGTACAAGGAGGCCAACACCGGCAGCAACCTGCCCGCTCAGATCGACATCTTCGCCACCGACGGTGACGCCTACAAGTTCCTCTTCATGGCCAAGGGCGGCGGCTCGGCCAACAAGAGCCTGCTGTTTCAGGAGACGAAGGCGCTGCTCAACCCAGCCAGCCTGATGAAGTTCATCGAGGCCAAGCTGCGCTCGCTGGGGACGAGCGCCTGCCCGCCCTATCACCTGGCCGTCGTCATCGGCGGCACCTCGGCCGAGCACACGCTGAAGGTGGCCAAGCTGGCCTCGGCCCGCTATCTCGACACGCTGCCGACGGAGGGGAACGCGCTGGGGCGCGGGTTCCGCGATCTCGCCCTCGAACGCGACGTGCTGGCGCTGGCCCAGCGCACCGGCGTGGGCGCGCAGTTCGGCGGCAAGTACTTCTGCCACGACGTGCGCGTGGTGCGCCTGCCGCGCCACGGGGCCTCCTGCCCGGTGGCCATCGCGGTGTCGTGCTCGGCCGATCGCCAGGCGCTGGGCAAGATCACGCGCGAGGGGATCTTCCTCGAGCAGCTGGAGACCGACCCCGCGCGATACCTGCCCGACGTCGTCGACGAATCGCTGGGCGGCGACGTCGTGCGGATCGACCTGCGCCAGCCGATGAGCGAGATCCGCGCCACGCTGTCGCGCCATCCGATCAGGACGCGCCTGGCGCTCAGCGGGCCGATGGTGGTGGCGCGCGACATCGCTCACGCGAAGATCAAGGAGGGCCTCGACCGCGGCGACGGCATGCCCGCCTATCTCAAGGACTACATGGTCTACTACGCCGGCCCGGCCAAGACGCCGGCCGGTTACGCGTCGGGATCGTTCGGCCCGACGACGGCCGGGCGCATGGACGCCTACGTCGATCAGTTCCAGGCCGCGGGCGGCAGCCTGGTGATGCTGGCCAAGGGCAACCGCTCCGCCGCCGTCACCGAGGCCTGCCACGCGCACGGCGGCTTCTATCTGGGATCGATCGGCGGCCCGGCTGCGCGCCTCGGGAAGGACTGCATCACGAAGGTCGAGGTGCTGGAGTACCCCGAGCTGGGAATGGAGGCGGTGTGGAAGATCGACGTCGTCGACTTTCCCGCCTTCATCGTCGTCGACGACAAGGGCAACGACTTCTTCGCCGGCATCACCGGCGGCGGCGACGGCAAGCTGAAGGTGGTCGGGTAGTTTCCCTCGTCAGGCTCGCTGCGCGGTCGCCCGCGCGGGCGGTGCTATGATTCCGCGCCTCATGAGCTTGCGGGCCCCCATCGCCGTTCCGGTTCAAATCAGCGCCGACGGGCGGCGCGCCTTTCGCCTGGCGCGCAACATCGGCGAGGACGGCGTGCGCCTCACGCGGCCGGCGCCGTTCGAACCGCGCCGGCCGGTGGCGATCAGCTTCGCGCTGCCCGACGACGCCGCCCCGCCCGTCGCCCTGCGCGCCGAGGTCGGCAACACCGACGCCGACCGCGAAGTCGCGGAGCGCTCCGAGGGGCTCGAGCTGTTTTTCATCGAACCGCCCGCGAGCGAGCGGGCGCGCGTCCGCCGCTACGTCGCCAGCCGTCTGGGCCTGCCCGGATGAGCGGGCCGGAGCGCGAGCCCGGACCGGCGCCGGCCGGCACCGCCGCCGTCGAGCGCCTGGAGGAGATGGAGCGCCGCGCGCGCGAGGCGGGCGGCGCCGAGCGCGTCGCCCGCCAGCACAAGTCGGGGCGCCTGACCGCGCGCGAACGCGTCGAGCTGCTGTGCGATCCCGGCAGCTTCGTCGAGCTGGACCGCTTCGTCACCCACCGCTGCACCGACTTCGGCATGGCGGAGAACAAGATCCTCGGCGACGGCGTCGTCACCGGCCACGGCCTGGTGCACGGCCGCCCGCTGTTCCTGTTCGCGCAGGACTTCACCGTCTTCGGCGGCTCGCTGTCGGAGACGTACGCGGCCAAGATCTGCAAGGTGATGGATCTGGCCATGAAGGCCGGCGCGCCCATCATCGGCCTCAACGACTCGGGCGGGGCGCGCATTCAGGAGGGCGTCGCCTCGCTGGCGGGATACGCGGACATCTTCCTGCGCAACACGCTGGCCTCGGGCGTGGTGCCGCAGCTGTCGGCGATCCTGGGCCCGTGCGCGGGCGGCGCGGTCTATTCGCCGGCCATCACCGACTTCATCTTCATGGTCGAATCGTCGAGCTACATGTTCATCACCGGCCCGGAGGTGATCAAGGCGGTCACGCACGAGGAGGTGACCAAGGAAGAGCTGGGTGGCGCGCACGCTCACGCCGCCCGCTCGGGCGTCGCCCACCGCGCCTTCGCCGACGAGCCGGCTTGCCTGGAAGCGCTGCGCGAGCTTCTGACCTACCTGCCGCAGAACAACCGCGAGGATCCGCCGCGCCTGGCCACGCGCGATCGGCCCGAGCGCGAGGATCGCGCGCTGGACACGCTGATCCCCACCGATCCGTCCAAGCCCTACGACATGAAAGACGTGCTCGCCCGCGTCGTCGACGACGGCCGCCTGTTCGAGATCCAGCCCGAGTACGCGCCCAACATCGTGGTCGCCTTCGCGCGCCTCGACGGCCGGCCCGTGGGCCTGGTCGCCAACCAGCCGGCGCACCTGGCCGGCTGCCTGGACATCGGCGCCTCGTTGAAGGCGGCGCGCTTCGTCCGCTTCTGCGACTGCTTCAACATCCCGCTGGTGACGTTCGTCGACGTGCCCGGCTTCCTGCCCGGCACGGCGCAGGAGTTCGGCGGCATCATCAAGCACGGCGCCAAGCTGCTGTACGCCTTCGCCGAGGCGACGGTGCCCAAGCTGACCGTCATCGCGCGCAAGGCCTACGGCGGCGCGTACGACGTCATGTCGTCGAAGCACATCCGTGGCGATCTCGGCTTCGCGTACCCGTCGGCGGAGATCGCCGTCATGGGCCCCGACGCGGCGGTCAACATCGTCTTTCGCGACGAGCTGGCGAAGGCGGCCGACCCCGCCGCGGCGCGCGCCCGCTATCTGGCCGAGTACCGGGAGAAATTCGCCAACCCGTACGCCGCCGCGGCGCGCGGCTATGTCGACGAGGTGATCCGCCCGCGCGAGACCCGCGCCAAGCTGTGTCGGGGCCTGGCGGTGCTCGGCAACAAGCGCGACAGCAACCCGCCCCGAAAGCACGGTAACATCCCCTTATGATCGGCAGGGCCGGCCGTTTTCTCGCCGGTGCCGTCGCGCTGCTCGCAGTCGGCGCGACGATGGCGGCTGGCTGCGCGACCGCGCCCCGCCCGGTGTCCAAGATCGTGGGCGGGCGGATCGTCCTCACGCGGTCGGTGAGCCCCGCCGCCTACGAGCACGTCACGCGCGCGCTGCTCTATGAAGAGGAAGAGCGCTGGGAGGAGGCGGCCGCCGAGATGCAGCGCGCGCTGCCCTTCGACAGCGACGCGCCCGAGCTGCACGCCCACCTGGCCGAGCTGTTCATCAAGCTGCAGCGCCTGGACGACGCCGCCGATCAGGTGCGCCGCTCGCTGCACATCGAACCGACCGTCGACGGCTGGGTGGCCAGCGCCCACGTCAAGCAGGCGCGCGGCGACATCGCCGGGACGCTGGATTCACTTCGCCGGGCGACGGCGCTGGCCAGCGCGAACGACGATCCGCAGGCGGCCGAGCGCGCGTACCTGGACCTGGCCGAAGAACAGATCGTCGCCCTGCAGATCGAGGCCGCCTTCGCCACCACGGAGCAGCTGGTCGCCATCGAGCCCGACGCCGCGCGAGCCCGCACCCAGCTGGCGGCGCTGGCCTGGGCGCTGGGCAGGATGGACGAGACCGAAGCCAGCCTGCGCGCCGTGCTGGAGCGCGAGCCCGGCGACGTCGAATCGCGCCTGCTGCTGGCCGAGGCGCAGGTGGCCGGCGCCAACATCCGCGCCGCCAAGGCCAGCTTTCGCGAGGCGATGGACCGCTCCGACTCGTCGCTGGAGATCGTGGCCGCCGTGGTGGGCTGGCTGAGCGCGCGCGGCGACAGCGCCGAGGCGGCGGAGATCGCCGATCGCGTGAGCACCGACGGCGGCGACCCGCAGACCCTGGAACAGCAGGCCCGGGTCGAGCGCGCCGCCAAGCGACCGGAGCGCGCGCTGGAGCTGGCCAGCCGTGCCCAGCGCGCCGGCGCCACCGCGGGACGCGTGGCCCTGATGATGGGCGCCGCCCAGACCGACGGGGGCCAGCGGGCGGCCGCCGTCATGAGCTATCTCGGCCTGCCGCCCGATTCGCCCGATTACCTGGAGGCGCGCCTGCGCGCCGCCGAGATCCTGCGCGACGAGGGAAAGACCGACGAGGCGGGCAAGCTGCTCGATCAGGAGCTGGGCGCCGTCACCGACGCCGACGCGCGCGCGCAGCTGGTCATCGGGCGCAGCGCCATCGACGAGAAGCTGGGTGATTCCGCGCGCGCCGCCCGGCGGATCGAGGAGGCGCTGGGCAAGGATCCCGGCAACGCGCGCCTGCTCTTGGCCCGGGCCGCCGTCGAGGATCGGCGCGGCGACTGGCGGGCCGCGCTGGCGCTGGCCGAGAAGGTGCTGGCCCGGGATCCCCGCAACGTCGAGGCGCTGAACTTCGCCGGGTTCGTGTCGGTGGACCACGGGTACGACCTGGCGCGAGCCACGCGCCGGCTGCAGGCGGCGATCGCGCTCAACCCCGGGACGGGCGGCATCGTCGACAGCCTGGGCTGGGCGTATTTTCGCGCCGGCGATCTGGCGCGCGCGGCGCTGTTCCTCGAGCAGGCGAACCGCCTGGAGCCGGGCGACCCGGAGATCCTCGAGCACCTCGGCGATCTGTGGGCGGGCCGGCGCGAGCCGGCGCGGGCGCTGGAGACGTACCGCCAGGCGCTGGCCCGTTCGCCCTCCGACCGCGTCGCGCGCGAGCTGGAGGAGCGGGTGCGCGCGCTGGATGCGAAGAGCGCGGCCGGACGATGATCCGATGATCGGGCGAGCGTCGAGCGCGGGCGCGGCGCCGTCTCTGCCGTGCGCGGCGCGCTCCGCGATCGCGACGGTCGTCGTAGCCGCCGCCGTGATCGCCGGCGCCGCTGGCTGCCACGAGGCCCCGCCCGCCGCGCGCCCCACCCCCGGCCCGGCCGCCGCCGAGCTGCGCGAGGCGCTGTCGGCGCGCCAGGCCGCCGTCCGCAGCATGAACGCGCGGGTGCGCGCCACCAGCTGGATCGGCGGCGATCGCCTGCGCGCGTCGGTGCTGATGCTGGTGACGCGCGCCGGACAGCTGCGGTTCGAGGCCGAGGTCAGCCTGCAAGGGACGGTCTCGATCCTCGCCACCGACGGCGAGCGGTTCGCGCTGCTGGATCTGCAGAAGAACCAGCTGCGCCGCGGCCCGGCCTGCCCCGCCAACGTGGCGTCGTTGATCCGCATTCCGCTGGCGCCGTCGGAGGTGGCGGCCATCCTGCTGGGGGACGTCGAGCTGCCGGCGGGCGCGGGCGGCGGCTGTGATCGGGTGTCGTGGGACGGCGCTCGCGGCGCCGACGTGCTGTCGTGCAGCGACGGCGGCGGCGGGCGCACGCTGCTGTCGTTTCAGGAACACGGGCGCGACCGCGATCTCGTCGCGGTGGTGCGCGAGGACGCCAGGGGCGCCCGGCTGTGGCAGACGGCGTACGACGATCTGCGCTCGGTTTCGACGGTCCGCCTGCCGGCGGTGATCCGTTTCGCCGAGGGCACGGCCAGCTTCGATCAGGGCGTCGAGGTGAAGTTCAAGGACGTCACCATCAACGGCCCGCCCCGCCCCGAGGACTTCACGCTGAACGCGCCGCCCGGCGTGACCGTCCTCGACCAGCCGTGCCCGTCATGAGCGAGCGTCAAAATCCGTTCCTCTTGCCGCGGGCCATGATCTTGACGCTGGCGATCTTCACCGACGCCAACCCGGTCATGTGCATGACGTTCAAGCTCTGGCCGGCGACGTTGGCCGGCAGCTTCGCGACGTTGAGCGCCCACAGCTCGAGCTCGTAGTTCCCGGCGCCGGCCCCCGGGCCTTCGTAACCAGGCGTGCCACCGAACGCGCTCTTCTGCGTCGCGCCCGCCGGGTTCGCCGGCATCGCCCCTCTCGGCAAGCTGGCCGGCAACATCGTCGTGGTGGCAGGAATGTCCCAGAGGATCCAGTGCGTGTTGCGCATGGTCGCGTCGAACATCGAGACCGCGAAGCTCAAGGTCCCGGCCGGCGCCCCCGCCCATGACAGCTGCGGCGACTGATTCATCGGCGCCGACGCCGACGCCGGGAACACCAGGTCGTTTCCCATCATAACCAGCGTGCCGCTGGTGAAAGAAAAGGCAGCCGGCGAGGACTCACCGCCGGCATCGGCTGCGTCCGCCGGAGCGTCCGCCGCATTCGAAGGCGCGTCCATCGGAGCGCCGCCCGTTCCGCTGCCGCCCGCGCCGCCACCACCGGCGCCGGAGTCGCCGGTTCCGGCGCCGCCCGTTCCCGCGCCGCTTCCGCCGTTGCCGCCGCTGCCGCTTCCGCCCGAACCGGACGACCCGCCGCCTCCCCCGCCCGCGCCGCCCGAAGAACAGCCAAGCCCGCACAGAAGGGCGCAACAAAAGACGCTGAGGCGCGAAGCGGGGATCTGGCGCATTCGGGGATCCTCCTCG
>DATKEU010000472.1:0-5387 GCA_035544495.1 Polyangia bacterium
CGCCCCGCCGGCCAGCGCGTCGTGCGCCCCGTCGGTTACAGCGCCCGTTACGCGCGCGCCGCCGACGGCACCGAGGCGCTGATCACCTCCGATCACGACCGGCCGGCGCGCCTTCTGATCTACGCCCCCGACGGGACGCTGCGCGCCGACCGCGACCTGACCGACGTGCTGCCGCCGCGGCGGCTGGCGGCCGCGGATCCCGCGCTGTCGAGCGGCCTCTCCTTCACCGCCGATGGCCGCACACTGTACTTCGTGGCGATCGATCTCGACCCCACGTATCAGGCCTCGCGCCTTTATCGCTATGACGTCGCCCGCGACCGGCTGACGGTGGCGGCGGCCGATCTGCGCGGGCCGGGCGGATCGATCAGCCCCGACGGGCGCACGTACCTGTTCGCGCGCGCCGCCGACGACCACCACGATCTGGCGGCGCTGGACCTGGCGACGGGCGCCGTGCGCGTGCTGCGCGCGTCGGAGCCGGGGCACTACATCTCGAACCCGCGTTTCTCGCCGGACGGCGCGCGCGTCGTCGCCACCGACAGCGGGCCTCATCGCTTTCTGATCCAGGTGCTCGACGCCGCGTCCGGGCGGTTGCTGCAGACGCTGCCGACCGGCGACGCGCCCGTGCACGATCCCTCGTGGGTGGACGATCAGCGGATCATCTATCTCGGGCCGGCGTCGGGCAGCGCCGGGTTCCAGGTCTACCGCCACGATCTGACGACGGCGCGCACCGACCTGGTCAGCGAGGCGCCCTATCTGGCGTTCGAGCCGCGCGCCGCCGGAGGCCGCGCCGTGCGGTTTCTCAACCGCGAAGGCTGGCAGTGGACGCTGGACGAGGTGACGGCGCCCGCCGCCGCCGCGCCGGTGCCGGCCCCGCCGATACCAACATCGCCGGCACCACCGCCACCGCCGCCCGGCACCGCCGTCCCTCCGCCGCCTGCGCCCGCCGTCCCTCCGCCGCCCGCGCCCGCACCGGCGCCTGTCGCCAACGTTGTCGCGACCAACGATCGCGGTCCGTATCACACGCTCGACGATCTGTTCACGCCGCGCCTCCACGGTTTGACCCTCCAGACGCTGGGGCGCGCCGCCACCATGTACGGCGTGGTGCTGAGCGGCGCCGATCGCCTGGAACACCATCGCTGGACGCTGGCCGGCTACTACCAGCCGGAGAACGGCGGCGCCGCAAGCGGGCAGATTGGCTACGCCAACCGGCAGCTGGCGCCGCTGACGATCCAGCTCTCCGCGGCGGAATTTTCATTTCACGACGTCCTCCCCGGAACCAATCTCAGCACGACCGATACGCTGTCGTATCCGCTGTACCGCCGCGATCGCATCGCCGAGCTGTCGCTGGCGCGGCTCTTCTACGACAACCCCGTGGCGCTGGGGTTCGCGTACAGCGAGAGCTATCGCCCCGGCGATCCCGACGTCGTGCTGGAGAACCGCCGCCTGGCCGGCCCCAACCTGCAAGCCGCCTTCACCGGCGTCGAGGCGACGCCCTACACCGGCGCGCGCCGTCTGTTCAGCGCGGAGGGCATGCTGGCCGCTTACCCGCGGCAGTGGAACACCACCGGCGACAGCTTCGTCGACGCGCGCGCCGCGCTGGCCGCGACGGTGCCGCTGCCGCTGTTGCGCCGCCACACGCTGACGCTGGCGGCGCGCGGGCGCGATCTGATCGGCGCCACGCACCCGCTTTTGACCCTGGGCGGATACCTGGGCGCCGTGATCGCGCGCCGGTCGGACCAGCCCGAGCACAAGGTCCCCGATCTCGGCATCGCCCCCGGCTTCGACTTCACCGAGAGCCTGCGCGGCTTCGAGGACTTCCCCCTCGTCGCCCGCCGCGTGGTCATCGGCGACGCCACGTACCGCTATCCATTCATCATCGACCACGGCTGGTCGTCGACGCTGTGGGTGCTTCCGTCCCTGTTCGTGAGCGAGATCGATCTCGAGCTGTTCGGTTCTGCGGCGCGCGCGCCGGTAGCCGCGGCCACGAACCACGTCGCCGCCGGGGGCGCCCTGACGCTGCGCCTGTGGATGTGGGTCGTGCCGCTCGACTTCCAGTACCAGCTCGCGCGCCGCCTGAACGACGACCGCGCCCTGACGCATCTGGTGACGCTGGGAATGTAGCGCTACACGACGGCCAAAGGGCCCGGAATCGCAGCCTGATCCGCATATTCGGCGTCGCCGTTTCAGCCAGGAGCGCGGGCTCTGCCCGCGCGGCTCACCTTGCGGAGCG
Organism: Polyangia bacterium; assembly: GCA_035544495.1. Lineage (GTDB taxonomy): Bacteria > Myxococcota_A > Polyangia > Fen-1088 > Fen-1088 > DATKEU01. The sequence goes on from DATKEU010000472.1 coordinate 2,231, forward strand.
AGGGTGGGCCCGCGGGAGGGCCCAGCCCTCCCGCGCAGCGAGCGCAGCGAGCGACCCTTAAGCGCTGCGCAGGGCGATCTCGGCTGGTTCGCTGGACAGCCGGTAGCCGTGACCGCGCACGGTCTCGATCGCGCAGCCGGCGCTCCCCAGCTTTCGTCGCAGCTGGGACAGGTGCACGCGCACCAGCGCGGTGTCGTCGGTTCTTTCGCTGCCGAGGACGTCGCGCATCAGCTCGTGCGCGCCCACCACGCGATCGGCGTTCGCCACCAGATAGCTGAGCAGGCGAAACTCCGTGCGCCGCAAGGCGACCGACGTGCCGCTGATGGCCGCCTCGCGCGTGGTGGCGTCGACGACGATGGGGCCGACGCGGCTTTGGCCGACGACGGGGCTGACATTGCGACGGCACACCGCCCGCACCCGCGCCAGGAGCTCCCTGTCGGCCACCGTCGCCGCCACCACGTCGTCGGCGCCCGCGTCCAGCACCGCCGGCACGCCCGCCTGATCGACGACGTCACAGCAGGCGATGAGCGGCCCGGTGTGCCGCGCCCGGCGCACGATCCGACACCAGCGTGCCGCGCTGGCCGTGTTGCCCGCGTGCAGCAGCATCGGCTCATCCGGCGTCGTGTTCGACCAGATCCCCAACCGATCGATCACCCTCACCATACCGCCGTCGCGCGCGAACGCCGCGCGCATCCGATTGCACAAAATCCCGTCCCGAGAAGTTAAAGTCACTCGCATAGTCACGCTCCGCCCCGCTGGGGCTGTTCGTCTGTCCTCTGTGCTCTAGACGAACGGACCGCGTGGTTGTCGCACCAAAATCTGCAGTCGGTGCGCGATCGCGCCGAAACGCGTCAGGCGGCCGCCGGCGGCCAGCGCAGCCAGGCCGCGCCTTCGTGACAGGATGGAAACAACGCCGGGTGAAGCAGCTCGGCCAGGATCTCGGGCGTCTCGAAAAGCGACGGACCCGAGCGGTTGAAATAGATGTTGCCGTCGGCGACGAAGACCCGGCCGGACCGCACCGCGCGCAGGTCGTCCCAGCCCGGGCGCGCCGCGAACAGCGGCATCTCGCGCGATGCGCGACCCAGATCAAACCCGCAGGGCGCGATCACCAGGACGTCGGGATCCGCCGCGCGCACCGCTTCCCACGGCGTCGTCGTCGAATGCTGGCCCCCGGTTCCCAGCACGTCCGTTCCCCCCGCCAGCGTCACCAGCTCTGGTCCCCAGTTGCCCATCGCAAACACGGGTTCGATCCATTCCAGGCAGACCACGGACGGCCGCGACAGTCGCGCCGTGCGAGCCCGCAGGTCGTCCATGCGCCGCCGCACGCCGGCGACCAGCGCCTGTCCAGCGTCCGCCGCGCCCAGCACCACGGCCACCTCCATGAACCCATCCAGGATTCCCTGCAACGATCCCGTGCGCAGCGCGACCACCGGCTCGCGCCGCAGGCGCGAACCACCGTGCGCCAGGTCGGCGGGCGTGACCGCGCAGACCTCGCAGTGGGTCTGCGTGATGATGACGTCGGGCGCCAGCGCCTCCAGCGCCGCCTCGTCGATCTCGTAGAGCGGTTGCCCCGCGTGCAGGCGTTCGCGCACGCGCTGGTCGATCGCGGCGCTGGAGCCGGTGATGTCGAACGTGGGGCGGCTGACCGCCGGCAGGCGTCGGACCCACGCCGGGTGATCGCATTCGTGCGAGCGCCCGACCAGACGATCGCCCAGCCCCAGCGCCACCACCAGCTCGGTTCCGCTGGCCAGAAGGGAGACGATGCGTTGGGGAGGCGAGGCGGCCATGCGCGCTTTTACCGCGGAGCCGGCGCCGGCGCGAAGAGCCTTCGCGGATCCTGTCCGCCACGCGTTGGTGTTACCCTCGTCGGCGCGATGCCGGAGCAGCGGGTTTTTCAGGAGCAATGGAGCGCCATCTCGCAGGGCGATCTCGGCCTGCAGGCCGCGTACTGGACGGGCCACGACGACGACCCGGTCAGTTTCCGTCCCATCGTGGGTTGGATAACGTGGACGCTGCGCGAGGATCCGGGCCCCGAGGACTCGCGCCCGCGCAACGGCCTGACGGCGCTGGTCATCGCCGACTTCTGGCATCCGGTGCTGGCGCCCGCGCTGCCGAACTTCTTCGCGTACGTGCCGCGGGGACTGTCAGAGAAAGACGTGTTGCCACAGCTGCGCGCCTGGCGCTCGAAACCGCAGCCGGAGCAACAGCCGACGATCAACGTGCCCGGGATCGGAAAGGCATAGTCGCGCCGCGCCGCCCCCGCCAGCGCGTGCGACCGTCAAGGGGCCGCGGGACAGCCCACGCGCTGAGCCGAGACGACCAGATCGTCCAGCCAGGCCTCCTGCGCGACCTCGCTTGGGCTGGTGTATTGCTCCCAGCCGATGATCATCTTCGTGAACAGCTTGGGGCCTTGCCAGACGCGCGCGCCGCCCTGGACGCAGACACCGACCGGCTTGCTGGTGATGTCGATCTCCGACTGCGCGGCGCCGTCCACCCAGAGCTGAAGCTGGTTCGCGTCCGCGTCGAACATCCACTCCCAGCAGACCCATTTCTTGAGCGGCATCTTCTCCGTCTTGGCGGCGATGGCGCAGTCCGCGGGGATGTTGTTGGGGTCGCCGTTCTCCGGACCGCCGCCGCGCAACGGCAGGAGGCCGTCGCCCACCGGCGCGCGCAGGCTGTAGTTCGGCTCCAGCACGCCGTGCTGGCCGCCCTCGTCGTATTTCGCGATCAGGGTGGGATCGCTGGGCAGCGGCCCGGACGCCGAGTTGATGCTCCAGTGCACCTCCGCCGGCGTGGTCGTCAGCCAGACCATCGCGCGGCCATAGTGCTTGTTCGGGAGCAGGGCCTGCGTCAGTGGATTCTGCTTGATGATGTCGGCGTACTTGCGACCGCCGACCGGCGCCGTCATGTGCAGCGACCTGGTTCCCTTGAACGCCTTCGACGCATCCACCTGCACGGTCGCGCCGCCATAGGCGTAGGTCAGCCAATCGGGGGCGAGATCCGTGGCGGGCGCCGGATACTTCTCGAAGTCGTCGCAGATCAGCGCGCCCGCCGGACAGGACGCCGCGCCGCCCGTGACGTCGGCAGCCGGCGCGTCGCCGCCAGCGTCGGGGCCGGGGCCGGAACCGCTGTCGGTGGAGCCGATCGCGCCCCCCGA
>DATKEU010000473.1:0-3464 GCA_035544495.1 Polyangia bacterium
TGCGCACGGTGGCGTCGGCCAGGACGCCCGAGACGTTGACCGCGAAGATGAACGCCGTCTTGCCGTCGCGTCGCGTGTCCAGCTGCACCTGGACCCAGTCGCTCTCCGAATCCTGATCGCGCCGGGTCAGGCGCTGGCTGATGGGTGAATGAAGCTGCTCGCAGTCGAAGGCGGCGTAGAGGTTCCGGTCGTCATAGAGGATGCGCAGCGTGGTCTTCTCCGACGGCGGCGCGCCTTCCGACGGCCACTGCTGCAGGAACTCCGTCGTCGCGGGGGCGGTCTGCCAGACGGCGTCGTCCAGGCGCCCGTCGATGATGGGCGGCGTCGCGGCTCGCACGGCGCCGAGATGCGGGGCGGTGCCCGGCACGCCGGCGGCCACCAGCAAAAGAATCGGCGCCAGGGCGGGCGACATTCGCCGTCAGTCGCCCACGCGAGCGGCCAGCCCCGCGATGTCGGCCGGTCCGAGATCGATGGTGGGCAGCCGGGGCAAGGTCACAAGCGGCAGTCCCGGATCGTCACGGAGCCGGGCCAGCATCTTCTCGGCGGTCTGGCGGTGGGCGCGCGCGCTCCGCGCCACGCGCAGCGTGGCGTCCAGCGCGGCGTCGCCGGTGGGCGGCAAGACCTGGTTCAAAGTGGCGCGCACCTGCCCGTCGGACAGCGCGTCCGAGGGCATGGCGTTGACCACCAGCGGCCCGAGCGGAATCTTCAGGCTGCCGCGCGCGGTGTGGGCCAGCTCGGTCGCTTCGCGCACCGGCAGCTCTTCCGGCAGCGTGACGATCACCAGCGCGGCGCGCGCCGGATCGGACAAGAGGTCGCGCGCCGCCTGGGCGTCGGCGGTGAGGGGCCCGCGCGGCAGGGTGTCGAGGATGGCTTGCGGAATGCGCAGCATCAGCACCGCGTGCCCGGTCGCCGGTCCGTCGAGGATGGTGAGGTCATAGCGCGGGCGCCCGTCCTGGAGCTCGGTGGTGTGCCACCAGGCCTTCCCCAGCATGGCGTAAGCGTCGAGCCCGGGGATGGCGGAGAGGAACCCGCGCACGGCGCGATTTTCGAACAGCGCCCGATAGACCGTCTCGTAGCGCAGCACCATCAGGCCGTACTCGTGGAGCGCGCTCTTGGGGGTCATGTTCACGGCGTCGATTCCGGGGGCCACCGTAACGACATTAGAACCGATTGCCTCCTGGTGGCCGAACATTTTGCTCAGGCGCTGGACGGCGTCGGTCTGGGCGATGAGGACGCGGCGGCCGCGGCGGCTGGCCGCCACCGCCAGCACGGCGGCGACGGTGGTCTTTCCGACGCCGCCCTTGCCCGAAAGGATCAGGAACTTGCGGTCGAGGAGGCCCATCAGGCCGGCGCTCCCGCGCCGCGGGCGACGGTGGCGATGAGGCCGATCTCCGCCCCGGCGGCCAGCACGGCGGCCGGATCGTAGCTGACCAGCGGCATGCTGACCCCGATGATGGGCACGACGCCCACGCAGACCGCGACGTGCAGCAGGGCCGGGGCCACCAGGGCCGCGCCCGCCGCCAGCGCCAGCGCCCGCTGCCGCGGATCGCGGACCCGGCGAGCCGCCAGCAGCGCGGCGGCGCCGATGCACAGCCAGGCCGCCACCACGGCGGCGGCGGCGATCTTGCCCAGCTCCTCGGCGATCACGGCGAAGACGTAGTCGCTCTCCGGTGACGACAGCCGGCGCGTGCTGCCGTGGCCGAGCCCCACGCCGACCGCGCCGGCGTGGCTTCCGGCCCGGGCGTGGGCCAGGGCCAGCACCTCGAAGCCTTTGCCGCGCCGATCGGCCAGCGGGGACCAGAAGCCCTGCCAGCGTCCGCCGACGTAACGAAACTGCGAGGCGACGACACCCAGGGCCAGCGCCAGCACCGCCGACGCTGGAATCAGCCAGCGCCCGCCCACGCCCAGGCCGGCCAGCGCGACCAGCGCCACCAGGATCGTGACGCCGGCGGCCGAGAGATCGGGTTGCACGATCAGCGTCAGCACCGCGACGAACGTCATCGCCAGCGCCAGCAGCCAGCGTGGCAACCCGTCCTCGGCGGGCGCCGGGCGCGTTCCTCCCCAGGCGGCGACGAGCAGGCCGACGCCGAGGGCGACGAAGGGGGCCGGCTCGCCGGACAGGGGCCCCACGTGCAGCCAGCGGCTGGCGCCAGCGGCGCGCACGCCCACGCCCGGGACGAACACGGCCAGCGCAGCGAGCAGCGCCAGCAGGAAGACGTAGGGCGCCGCAAGCAACAGGCGAGAGGAGCCGAGGCGCGCGACGCCGAACCCCGCGCCCACCGCCAGCGCCGAGGCAACCAGGTGGCGCGCCACCAGGTGCTGCGGGTAGGCGAGACCCAGGTTGCCGCCACGGCTGCTGGCCGTCGCCGACACCAGCAGGCCCATCGCCGCCAGCAGCAGCGCCGACGGAACCAGCAGGGTGAGCGGCAGCGAGCGGCGCGCGGGGACCATTGCGGCGTCAGAAACGATAAAAGACCCCGACGTCGCTGTCGAAGAGATCACCGAACAGGTCCACGCGGGTGCCGCTGTCGGTGACGTGCTCGCGGCGGGCCAGCGCGTGCGTGAGGTTGAGGCGCAGGCGAATGCCGACCTGCGAGCCCAGCGCGATGTCGAGGCCCAGCTCGCCCGCCAGCACCGGCTGCATCACCGAAGACTGTCCCATCCCGGAGAAATAGGCGATGGCGAACCCGCCGCCGGCCGACGCCCAGGGCGTGACGATCGACAGCGGAACCGCCGCCGTCTGGGCCAGGACGAATCCGGTCTTGGTGAGGACGCCGTCGCGGGTGGTGTCTACCAGGTAATCCGCGAAACGATCGTGGAAGAAGCCGAACGAGGCGCCCAGCAGCAAGCGGGAGCGCTCCGGCGGGCCACGGTCCCAGTATCGGTACTCGAAGGTGCCGCCGATCGAGAAGCCGTTCGACGGCCACGGTTGGGCGCCGTCGGTGGCCAGATGAAAGGAGCCGCCGGCGAAGGCGCTGACCGTCACGGTGTCGTCCGGTTCGGCGGCGGCCGGGGGCGGCAGCGCGGGTTCGGGCGGCGGCGGAACCGGCGCTGGTTCCGCCTGCGCCAGCAGCAAACAAACGGCGGCCACCGCGAGCATCGCTGGAGAGACTAACCGATCAAGAGCAGATCCTGCCCCGCCTCGACCGCTTCCCCTTCGGCGCAGCGGAGCTCGCGGACCGAGCCTCCGCGCGGGGCGCGCAGCTCGTTCTCCATCTTCATCGCTTCGACGACCACGGTCGCCTGTCCGACCTGGAGCTTGTCGCCGACCTTGACCAGCACCTTCACCACCCGCCCCGGCATCGGCGCCTTCAGCGCCGTCGGTCCGGTGGCGGCCTCGGGCCGCTTGCCCAGCCCCGCCACCGCCGCGCTGCGCGCATCGGCGACCTCGGCGGCGACGATCACCAGATCGCCGTCGCGCCCGATCTCGACGGTCAGCTTGGGCGCCGACCCGTCGACCTGCG
>DATKEU010000474.1:0-6550 GCA_035544495.1 Polyangia bacterium
CGGCGCCGCGTCCATCGTCACAATCTCGCCCGCGGCGGCGCGCGATGCAATCGCGCCGCGCGGCTCACCGTGCGAACGACGTCGCCGGATTCACAGGCCGAAGACGGCGCTCGTGCTGGTCACGTCGATGGTGAACGTGCCCGTCGCGCCGCCGGGCGAGGTCGCGTCGGGCTGCATCGCCATGTGCGCGGTGAAGTCGAGCAGCGTCGATTTCTCGTCGACGGAGACGATGTTGATCGTGCCGGTCCCGTCCCACAGCTCCTGGTCTTCCTTGTACGTGAAGGTGTTGGCCCCGGTCGGGGTCTGCGCGGCGTCGGTGTTGTACGTCGCTCCGGCGGCCGGGGTTCCGCTGGTGTCGATCGTGATCGTGCGCTTGGGTGAGCCTCCGTCCGACCAGATGATCGTCATTCCCCCCGTGCCGTTGACGACGAGGTAGGCGGCCGACGCCGTCACCGTCCCGTTCGCTCCCGTGCTCTCGAAGACAAGCTGGAGAGCGCCGGTGCTCGCGTTCGTTCCGGTGGCGTTCGAGAAGGTCGCGCCGAAGGTGCTCTCTTTGTTGGCGGTGCCGCCCTTCTTGCCGCACGCGGAGAACGCCACCGCCACGCAGACCGCCAATCCGAGGACCCACGAAGGACAATTGATCCGAGCGCGTGCCCGCAACATGCTCGCCTCCCTTTCGCATGCCCCATTCGTCAGGGCACCCGCATCATATCTCGAAGGCGGGCGATCTCACCAGCGGCGGTGGTGCTTGCGATGCTTGGCGAGAACGACGGTCTCGAACAGCTCGTACTCGGGCGTGGGCGTCTTGTCGGCCCCGGGCGCGTGATAGTAGCGGATGGTGATCGTCGTCTTCTGGCCGTGCTCGCCGGGGTCGAGATCGAACACCGCGATGCCATAGCCCGTGCCGGTGTCGCGCTCGGCCGACCAGACCGCGTCTTCCAGCGCATCGGCCGGCAGGCGGGTGAACGTGCCGGGCGTGGCGCCCGGGATGGGGCGGTTCGGCCTGGTGAAGATCTTGGCCTGCGGCGCGCCGTCGGCGGCGTCGACGCCATAGACATCCAGCGGCGCGCTGGTGCCGCCGCCGCCCAGGATCAGGTGGACGGTGCCCTGGCTGGTGTCGTAGCTGCCGTCGGGCGCCTTGGCGTCGGGGATCGGGTTCGGCTGGAAGGTGTCGACCGTCGCGCCGGTGGCGGCGTCCTGGCCGACGTTGCGGTTGAAGCCGCGGACGGGCCAGCTGCGTTCGTAGTCGTGGTCATGCCCGCACAGCACCAGGTCGACGCCGTAGCGATCGAACAGCGGCAGCCACGCCTGGCGAATGCCCAGATCCGATCCGTTACCGGTCTTCGACGACGAGAGGGCGTCCTGGTGCATCTGCACGACGATCCAGTCGATCTCCTCGTCGTCGGCGGCCTCGCGCAACGTGTGCTCCAGCCAGCGCGTCTGCTCGCCCTGGCTGTAGCCGCGGATATAGAAGGAGGTGCCGGGCTCGATGGGCGCGTTGCCGGTGCTGGCGGCGGGCACAAGCGGGGCGGGGCCACCGACGAAGGCGCCGCCGTCCTGGAAGATCACGTCGTCGGCCGACAGTGAAATGAACAGCGCGCTGCCCACGCGGAAGCTGTACCAGCGCCCGGGAAAGCGCGTTCCGTTGTCGGGCAGCGTGTAACGAGTCAGGTACGAGGTGAATCCCTGCTCGCCGTTGTCGAACTCGATCTCGTGATTGCCCACGCACGGCATCCACGGCCGGAACGCGGCCGAGGCCTGGTTGTTGTTGCCGAAGTCGGCCCACACCGCCGGCTGCTGCGCCGGGTTCAGGTTGGCGTAGCAGAGATCGCCGTTCAGGAGGTGAAACAGCGGCTCGAACCGCTCGACGGCGCCGACGGCGTACTTGCTCTGCGGAGACGACAGCACCCACGAGGTCACGGGCGTGGCCAGATCGCCGAAGCTGGTCCAGCGAAACGGCGCCCGCCCGCGCGGCGCTGTCCGGAAGGCGGCGGTGAACGGCTTGTCCCCGTTGCTGTCGTTGTCCGCCGTGACGGCGTAGTGATAGGCCGTATCGGCGTCCAGGTCGTCGAGGCGCGCGTGGTACGTGAACACCGTCTGCCCGTTCAACCCGTCGGTGTAGGTGCGTTGCACCGCGTGCACCGTGCGGCCGAGCCGGGTATCGCGGCCAACGTGCACCCGCGGATGAACCGCTTGCGCCGCCGACGCCCAGGAGACCACGACGGAACGGGTCGGATCACCGCCCCAGGTCAGGTGAATCTGCTCCGGCGTTCCATCGGGCGCCGCGGCCTGCGCGAGCGCGCCGGCGCCGATGGGGCCGGCCGCCGCCGCGAACCCCGCCGCTCCCGCGCCGGTGAGAAAACGCCGGCGCGACACGGGCGCCGAGAGAGGATTTCGAGATGTGTCATTCGGACGATCGTCGCGGTGATTGTTGGCCATGATTGCACCTGATTTCGTTTGAAAGCCCGCTGTCGCTGCAACGGCCTGGCCAAGCCGAAGCCCGCGCGCGCAGCGGTCGCCGGCCACGGCTCCGTCTGAATTTCAGAGGGCCGTTTCCGAAAACGAGACAGCGGCGACCGCGATCGTCAGGGAAACAACAGCGCGCGTGGTCAGGGCGTCTGCGACGGATCGACGACACGTCCGACGAAGAGCAGGGCTCCGGTGGGGCGATCCCGGATCACGAACAGGAACGGGCGGTCGGCGGCCAGCACCGGTACGGCCGCGAGCCTCGCCACCACGACGCCGGTGGCGGCGGCCGCCTCCGTCCCTTGCTCCGCCACGGAGATGAACGCCTTGCCGACGATGTCCGTGATGAACAGGTCGCGCGCCCCGTCGATCCCGGAGAAGTCGGCCATGCCGGCGGCGAAGGCGGCGGGCATTCCCAGGGCGGCCAGCGTGTCGGCCAGGCTGACGGCCAGCGAAAAAGTCCAGCGCGGCAGCAGCAGGCCGTCGGTGCCCGGCGCCAGCCCGCCCAGGATCGTGGCCAGCATCGCGGGGGTCAGCGCCGCCTCGAAGTCGCCGAACGTCCCCAGGTCCGGGACAATCACCACCATGGACAGCGCGCCGTCGGCGTAATCGAGCTCGGCGGCGCGATAGCCGGCGCCCGCCGACATGGCAAAGCCGGTCTTGCCCAGCATCATCGGCACGCTGACCTCGCTGCCGTCGGCGCGGTGAAACGGATAGCTCATCGTCGGCTCGGTGAACGGCGTCTTCCAGTCGGCTTTCAGGTACACGGCGTTGGTCAGCACCAGCCGGACCACCGGCGTGATGATGCCGGCCGGCAGCAGGTCGCCGATGCGCCCGGCGGTCTCCCCCGCGACCCAGCCGTTGATCGTCTGTCGGGCCGCCTCGGGCGCGCCGGCGAAGTCGACCAGCTGGACGCCGGCGCCATAGTCTTCGGCCAGCGTGTCCAGAAACGCCGCCTGCAGCGTCTGTGTCCGGTCGGCCCACAGATCATTCGCCAGCGTCACGCGCGGGGCCAGCGCCTGCGAGAGCGCGTTCATCGCCGGGTGCAGGCGCTCGGACGGCAGCGTGAAGTGCAGCGCCGCCGCCATCTGCGTGGCGGTCGCGCTGCGCGCGCCGGCGTAGGTCATCGCCAGCGCCAGCGACACCGACGCTGGCGACAGGACGATGTTGCCGGGCTGCCCGCGGAGCTGGTCGTACAGCGACAGCGCGAAGGCGGCGTTGCCTTCCGCCAGCGCGGCGGCGTCGTCGGAGGGCACCGGGGGACTGGCGACGCGGGCCTTGTCGGAGCGCGACGTCGTCACCGGCAGCGGGCCGCCCGGCATGCCGTCGCAGCCGCCGAGGGCGATGCCTGCCAGCGCCGCCAGCACTCCCCAGCGTCGCTTGATCACCGCCGCGCGGTCCACAGCCGCATTATCGCGCGCGCGGCCGGCGTCAGCCGTCTTTTTTCACGGTCGTGAGAGACAGCCCGTCACCGCCGCCGTCACCGTCACCGGCGCGGGCGCGGCGTGCGTCAGCCGTCTTTTTTCACGGTCGTGAGAGACAGCCCGTCACCGTCGCCGGCGCGGGCGCGATCGACCACCACCGTGTCGCCCGGGCCGACGGCGCCGGCCAGGATCTTCTCCGCCAGCGGGTCGCGCAGCCGTGCCTGCAGTGTGCGCTTGACCGGGCGGGCGCCGTACATCGGGTCATAGCTCTCGGCGGCGATCAGGGCGCGCGCGCCGTCGGTCAGCGAGAGGGTGATTTGCTGTTCGGCCAGCAGCCGCCCGAGGCGCTTGACCTGCAGGTCGACGATGGCGGCGATCTCGCGCGGGCCGAGCGGGTCGAAGATCACCGTCTCGTCGACGCGATTCAGGAACTCGGGGCGAAAGTGGCCGCGCAGAGCCTCCCGGACGCTGGCGCGCATCGCGGCCTTGTCGTCCCCGGCGTCGATGATCGCCTGCGCGCCCAGGTTCGACGTCATGATGAGGACGACGTTGGCGAAGCTGACGGTGTGCCCCTGGGCGTCGGTGAGACGCCCGTCGTCCAGCAGCGCCAGCAGCACGTTGAAGACGTCGGGGTGGGCTTTTTCCACCTCGTCCAGCAGCACCACGGCATACGGGCGGCGCCGCGCCGCCTCGGTCAGCTGGCCGCCCTCCTCGTAGCCGACATAGCCGGGTGGGGCGCCGGTCAGGCGGGCGACGGAGTGCTTCTCCATGTACTCCGACATGTCCAGGCGGATCAGGGCCGCCTCGTCGTCGAACAGGAATTCGGCCAGCGCCTTGGCCAGCTCGGTCTTGCCGACGCCGGTCGGCCCCAGGAAGATGAACGACCCGATGGGACGCCCGGGATCCTGCAGGCCGGCCCGCCCGCGCTTAACCGCGCGCCCGACACGGGCCACGGCGTCGTCCTGGCCGACGACGCGCGCGCGCAGGCGCTGCTCGATGCCCAGCAGCTTCTGGCGCTCAGTCTCCAGCATCCGCGCCACCGGGATGCCGGTCCAGTCGGCGACGACGCGCGCGACGTGCATCGGCTCGACGGCGTCCTCCAGCAGGCGCTCGCTGCCCTGGGTCGCGCGCAGCGCCGCCTCGGCGTCGCCGACGCGCGTCTCCAGCGCCGGGATGCGGCCGTAACGGGCCTCGGCGGCGGCGGCCAGATCACCGGCGCGCTCGGCGCGCTCGGCGTCGTCGCGCGCGCGGTCCAGAGCTTCGGCGGCCTCGTGCAGCGCCCGGATGGCGGCCAGCTCGGCCTGCCATTTTTCGCGCAGCGGACCCAGGCGCGCCGTGATCTCGTCGACGGCGCGGCTGAGGGCGGCGCGGCGGGCGGCCGCCTCGGGGTCGCGCTCGCGCTTTTGCGCCTCCAGCTCGACGCGCAGGCTGGTGGCGCGGCGCTCGACGACGTCCAGCTCGTCGGGGCGCGAGTCCAGCTCCAGGTGCAGGCGGCTGGCGGCCTCGTCCACCAGATCGATCGCCTTGTCGGGCAGGGCGCGCTCGGCGACGTAACGGCGGGCCAGCGCCACCGCCGCCGTCACCGCCGGGTCCAGGATGCGCACGCCGTGCTTCGCCTCGTAGCGGCGCTTGATCCCGCGCAGCATGCCGACGCAGGTGGCGTCGTTGGGCTCCATGATCACGATGGGCTGAAACCGGCGCTCGAAGGCGGGATCCTTTTCGATGTGCTGGCGGTATTCGTCCAGCGTCGTGGCGCCGATGCAGGACAGCTCGCCGCGCGCCAGCGCCGGCTTCAGCAGGCTGGCGGCGTCCAGCGACCCTTCGCCCTTGCCGGCGCCGACCAGGGCGTGGATCTCGTCGATGAACAGCAGCACGCCGCCCGCCGCCTGTTGCACCTCGCCCAGGATGGCGCGCACCCGATCCTCGAACTCGCCGCGCAGCTTGGCGCCGGCGATCAGAGCGCCCAGATCCAGCGCGAAGAGCCGCCGCCCGCGCAGGCCGGTCGGCACGTCGCCGGCCGCCATGCGCTGGGCCAGCCCCTCGACGACGGCGGTCTTGCCGACGCCCGGCTCGCCGACGACGATGGGGTTGTTCTTGCCGCGCCGGCCGAGCACCTGCATCACGCGCCGGATCTCGTCGTCGCGCCCGATCACCGGATCCAGCTTGCCGCCGGCCGCCAGCGCGGTCAGGTCGCGGGCGTAACGGGCCAGCGTCGGCGTGGCGAGCGTCGCGGGCGCGGCGCCGGCGCCGGCGGGCGCCTCCATCGAAACAGCGGCGCCGCGGCGCTTGAACGCCTCCTCCAGCCTGGGCAGCGTCGCGCCCGCGGCGCGCAGGGCGGCGGCGGCGGCGGATCGCGTCTCGAGAGGGATGCCGAGCAGGAGGTGCTCGGCCGACACCTGCGTCGCGCCGCGCTCGCGCGCGTCGATCTGCGCGATGTCGAGCAGCCGCAAGACGTCGCCGCCGAGGTACACGCTCTCGCCCGGGCGCCTCGGCAGCGCGGCCAGCGCGGCTTCGAGCGCCGGCGCCAGCGCGGCCGGGTCGGCCACGCCAGCGGCGCGCAGCAGCAGATCAACGGCTGGCTCGACGTCCAGCATGGCCAGCAAGAGGTGCGCAAGCTCGACCTCTGGCTGGTCGCGCGCCCGGGCCAGCTTCTGCGCGGA
>DATKEU010000475.1:0-2209 GCA_035544495.1 Polyangia bacterium
GCGCTCGGCGTCGATCCAGCCCTGCCAGACGTCGGGGACGAAGCCCACGGTGGCGCGCGCGCCGTCGCGCACGATGGGCGTGCGCAGCAGCAGCGGATCGGCGACCAGCATCTGCTCGATGCGCGGGCCGGTGGGGGCGGCGTACTTCAGGCCCTTCTCGACGTACCGCTTGCCTTCGCGATCGATCAGCGCCTCGGCGCCGCCCACGCGCGCGGCCACGCTGCGCAGCTCGCCGGGGGACATCCCCTTCTGCGCCAGGTCGATCACCTGCAGCTTGATGCCGCGCTCCCTGAAGAAGCGCTCCGCCTTGCGGCTGTCCTGGCACTTGCGCGTCCCGAAGAGCTGCAGGTTCATCGATCGGACGCGGGCGCGCGCAGGAGGCGCCGCAGGATCTTGCCGCGATCGTTGCGCGGCAGCTCCGCGCAGCGCTCCCAGCGGCGCGGGACCTTGTAACCGGCCAGGCGCTCGCGGGCAAAGCGCCCGAGCTCGTCGAAGAGCGCGTCGTCGCCGGCCGGGGGCACGCCGTCGCCGCCGGTGCGCGTGACGATGAAAGCCTGGGGCTTGATGAGGCCCGCCTCGTCCTCGAAGCCGATCACCGCGCACTCGGCGACGGCCGGGTGCTGGAGCAGGACGTTCTCGACCTCCAGCGGCGAGACGTAGGCGCCGCTGACCTTCATCATGTCGTCGCTGCGCCCTTCGTAGAAAAAATAGCCGTCCACGCGCCGCAGAAGATCGCTGGTCACGACCCAGGCCTTCCCCGCCCGCGTCACCATGGTGCGGGCGGTGCGCGCGGTGTCCCCTTCATAGCGGAGGGCCGCGGAGCCGCCGCTGATCCACAACGTGCCGATGTCGCCGTCGGCGACGTCGGTGCCGTCGGGGCCGAGCAGGCGCGCCTCGTACCCAGGCACCAGGCGGCCCAGGCACCCGGGGCGGGCGTCGCCGGCGCGGTTGGTGATGAAGATGTGGAACATCTCGACCGAGCCCAGACCCTCCAGCATCTCGACGCCGAAGGCGGCCTTCCAGCGCTGAAATAGATCGGCGGGCAGCGCCTCGCCGGCGGAGACGGCCACGCGCACGCCCGCGAACGGGTTGGCGGCGGCCGCCCGCGCGGCGTCGACCAGCTTGGCGGTGATGGTGGGGACGGTCGCCAGGATGGTCGGGCGGTGGCGGGCGGCGAGGGCGAACAGCACCTCGGGCGTGGCGCGTTCGGGGAACAGCACGGTGCGCGCGCCGGCGGCGAACGGGAACATCAGGCTCATCCCCGTGGCGTATCCGAAGAAAAGCTTCGACGCCGAGAGGACGGTGTCGCGCGGCCCGATCTCCAGGATGCGCCTGGCATAGCGTTCGATGTGGTACGGAAAATCGCCGTGCCGGTGCACGGCCGCCAGCGGCTGCCCCGTCGATCCCGAGCTGAAGAACCACACCGCCTCGTCGTCGGCGTGCGTGTCGGCGTTGCAGAAACGCGGGGAGGCGGCGGCGACGCGCTCGCCGTACGGGACCACGCGCCGCCCGAGCGGGCAGGGGTCGCCGACCACCACGGTAGCGTCGAGGTCGGGCGCCGCTCCGATCTCGTCCGCGGCGCGCGCCGCCAGGGCGGCGTCGGCGAACAGCACGCGCGCCCGCGTGTACGCCAGGTGGGCGGCGCACGCGGGCGCCGGCAGCTCGGGGCTGACCAGGGCGACGACGGCGCCGGCCTTCAGCGCGCCCAGGAAGACCGCCACCACCTCGACGCCGTCGGGCAGCGCGACCAGCACGCGCTGGCCCATGCCGACGCCCAGCGCGCGCAGCAGGTTCGCCACCCGGTTGGCCTGGTCCTGGACCTCGGCGTAGGTCAGCGCGCGATCGCCGACCAGCAGCGCCACCCGATCGCCGGCCCCTTCTTCCACGCGCGCGTCGACCAGGTAATGGGCGACGTTGAAGCGCGCGGCAGTGTCGCTGGCTGCGGCGGCGGTCATGCCCTTCCTCCCTCCTACTTGATACGCAGGCGTTCGACGGGGACGCCGCCGCACAGGTGCGCCTCGACGATCTCGGGCACGTCCTCGACCTTCACGCCGCCGTACCAGACTTGCTCCGGATAGACGACGACGGTCACGCCCCGCGCGCACTGATCCAGGCAGCCGGCGGCGTTGGCGCGCATGCGGCCCTTCAGGCCGCGCTCGTGCAGCAGGCGCTTGAACTCGTCGCGCACGGCTTCGGAGCCCTTCTGCGC
>DATKEU010000476.1:0-5840 GCA_035544495.1 Polyangia bacterium
CTTTCCTGCCCGGTCGGAGTCGTCGCCCACTTTGGCCATCAACTGGCTGTCCGCGCCTTCGATCCCCGCCGCGTCGACCGCGACGGGTGCCGATGTCACGGCCACGGCGGATCCACGAACGAAGGACATGCCAAATGGAAAACAACCGACGCCAGGTGAATGAGAAACCGCATCTCGCGCGAAAGTGTCATGTTAGCCTCTTTGGATATGTCAGCGCTCCAATTCGCGCGCGGGAAGCGGCAGTTTCCCGTCCTCTGTACAATGGGTGCAGGTGTTTGGTCCCTGCTCGCCGGTTGTGGCGACGGACTGGTGACGCGGCCGCGGGCGTCATCGCCAAGCGACAGCGGGCAGCCGCCGGCACCGCCAGCCGACGCCGCGCCCAACGATGCTGAACCCGCCGACGCTGAGCCTGAAACCCCGCTCGTACCCACCGCCAGGGTGCCGGTGAAGGCGGGCGGCGCCGCCGTCGGCCAGATCGGCAGCGGGACGGTCCTGGTGCCGTCGATGTCCTTCGATCAGGAAGTCACACTGACACTGCAAGCCGTGGCGCCGCCCATCCCCGGTCCGCTGGACAGCACGACCTACCGCATCGAGCAGGCGCCGCTCATGGTCCGGTCGCGGAACCCGCTGCGGTTTCAGGTGGCGCTGGACGCCAATCAGCAACCCGTGGCCGCCGACCTGCGGCTGGCCAAGTACATGGACAAACAGCCGACTGGCTTCTGGGTCGCCGTGACGGGCCAGACGTATGACGACGCCCACCACGCGCTCGGCGCCGATTTCTTCAACCTGGACCAGGGGCCGATCGTCTTCGGCGTCCTGCGCGCGTGCGCCGATCGCAGCATGTGTGCCTCGCTGCAGACCTGCTCGTCGCGTCTTTGTCAGTGAATCGCGGTGATCGCGCGCGATCAGTCGATCGGCATCCGGCAGGTCGGAATCAGCGGCCACATGTCGACGGCTGGGGCGCCCAGCGGCTGCAGGTCGGTGAAGGCCGCCGTACCCTTGGTGACGGCGCAGAAATCGGAGCCCGTCGGGAAACGGTCGCCCGAGCAGTAATGCCCGGGCACGTCGACCGGATACGGTTTCTGCGCGAACACCGCCTGCGCCGCCGCGCTCTTGCCGTACACCGCGGCCGCGCGCAGCGAATAGAACGCCTCGGCCTGGTAGATCTTGTCGAACGGCACCGTGATGTCGTACGTGGCCCAGGGGCCTGGCGGCGCCGCCGTCGTCGCGGTCGGGATCAGGAAGTCGATCGCCTTGACGATCGATCCGCCGCCGGCCGCCTGGTAGCCCCAGAGATCGACGGCCATGTGCTTGGCGATCTCCGCCAGGTGGCACATCGCCGATGCGTTGTAATTGCTGTAGTGCCACGACGTCGTGCGCGACAGCTCTTGCGGCATGCGCCCGTCGCTCATGATCTGCGAGTTTATTCGGTTGGCCTTGGCGCTGTTCACCACCGCCGTCGCGCCCGCCATGTCGCCGATGTAAAGGTCGATCGCCGACACCACCACGTCGTACCAGGTGCCATGGTTGTTGGCGCTGCTCCCCTCGGCGACGCCGATGCCGCTGGTCTGCAGCCAGTTCAAATACTGCTTCATCCAGTTCTTGAGACCCATCTGATCGGCGGCCGTCCAGCCGTTCGGTCGCGTGTCCAGCGCCAGGATCGCAAGGCCGTCCAGCGCGTCGACGAGGTAGCCGCCGGACGCTTCGATGACGCCGGCGGCGCTGCCGCTGCCGCACGGGCCATGGCGCTGGGCATTGTCCATGTTCGGGCGCATCGACTTCTGCGGGTCCAGGTACCATGTCCGCGTCACCAACTCGGCCTGGTCGGCGTATGCCGGATCGCCGGTTAGGTACCAGGCGACGGCCAGCGCAAAGATCGCCTCCGACGACGCGTGCAGGCCGTGCCGGTCGGTGATCATCGCGACGTCGGGGTTGCGGACACCATCGTGCGAGACGTAGGGACAGCGGGCGCGCGTGCCGGCGTTTCCGGGCGGGTTGGCATCGGGTGGCCACCAGTAGGGTCCCCAGCTGGTGTAAAGGCGCGGGTCGTTGTTGATGACGAACATCGCGGGTTTGTCGGTGACCGACCAGGTGCCCGACTTCAGTGCCACCTGCGCGGCGGCGATCAGGTTGTCGGCGGCGGCCTTCAGATCGGCGCCGGCGCCGCCGCCGGGGCGGAGCTGCTTCTGCGCCGCCGCCAGCTGCACGCCATCGAGGTGCACCGTCATCGCCAGACCGGCGGGCGGCGTGAACTCGCCCGCGCCGTCGCCGGGACTGCCGTCGACCGAGACGCCCGCGTCGCCGCCGCTGCCGCCCGGGCCGCTGCCGCCGCTGCTGCCGTCGACGGCGATGACGCCCGCCCCGCCGGTCCCGCCACCCCCAGCTGTCCCGCCGGCACCACTGGCATCGCCGCCGGCGCCGCCCCCACCAGCGCGGGCGCCGCCCGCACCGGCCGGCGTGCCGCCCGTCCCGCCGCTCGCGCTGGTTCCACCCGATGCGCAACCGAGGGCCGCCAGCAGCGCGCAGGCTCCGACGCGCGCGTGAACGATCACAACGCCCCCTTGGGTAGGTAGTCCGCGCGATAAGGCGCAAAGACGTCCAGGACCACGGCCGGTTCCAGCGCCCACGCCTGATGCTCGACGCCGCCCGTGATGACGAAGCTGTCGCCCGCCTTGGCCTCGAAGGTCTCGTCCCCCGCGGAGAAACGGAGGCGGCCGCTGCTGACGTAGACCAGCTGGTCATGCGGGTGCGAGTGACGCGGGCCCTCCCAGGTGGCCTCCATGTGGTGCTCCACCAGCATCAGACGGCTGTTGTGGGCCAGGATGCGGCGGCGCAGGCCGGGCTCGGGGGTGAAGAAGGGAGCGTCCGAAGCGGCGACGCGCATCAGATCACCGAATGCGTCAGCGGGACTCTTCATGGGCATCATCATGAACACCTGACGGAAGATGGTTGGGAAACCGCCTCAGCCTTGTGTTGGGAGCTCGCCAATTCCCATCTGGCGACGCGACGGTGTCTTTTCGGGTGAGCGACCGCTGGCGGTCGTTCGACGCACGGACCCTGTCGGAGGCTGCAATGACTTTTGGATCCAGGGCGGCGATGATCGCCGCGATCGTCTGGGGTGCGCTGGGGATCGCCTGCGGATCCAGCGGCAGCAGAGCGGCAACGGCGGGTGGTGGCGGCGCGAGCGGTGGCGACGCGACCGCCGGCGGGGGAGGCTCCGAGGGTAACCGCGGCGAGGGCACCGGCGGCACTTCCAGCCGCGGCGGCGACGCAGCCGTGTCCGGCGGCAGCGGGGGTGCCGACGGCGGCACCGGCGCCAGCGCATCCGGCGGCGCCCGGTTCGACGCCGATCTGCCTGAGATCCCCGGCGAGACAGGGACTGGCGTGGTCGGCGAGCGCAGCCCAGCCGGGTTCTTTCATCCGGGCATCGTCGTCACGCAGGGAGGACTGAACGAGATCCGCAATCGCCTGGCGATGGGCGACCCCGCGCTGAAGCAGGCGCTGGCCGCGCTGGTTCAGGATCTGGAGGACACCAGCCTGCCCACCTGCCCGGCCGAAGACAGCGCCGGCCGCTGTCACTTGCCGCCTGCGCCGGCGGCGCCCGCCGGCCACGTCACCGTGACCTGCGGCTCCCATTCCGCCGCGCCGCCCGGCGACACTTCGTGCGACGACGAGAAGGCGAACGCGCTCGCCGCCTACTCTCACGCGCTGCTCTGGTACCTGACCCAGAACGAAGCCGAAGCACAGAAGGCGATCGAGTTCCTCGACGCCTGGAACAACGTCACCTCGCACGTGGGTTACATGGGCTCGGACAACTCTCCGCTGCAAACCGGCTGGACTGGGACCTTGTGGGCGCGCGCCGCGGAGTTGATCCGCTATACGTATGGCCAGCCGCAATTCCCGAAGGGGTGGTCCCCAGCGCAGGCACAGGCGTTCGGTAAGATGCTCGCGACGGCCATCCGCCCGTACGTCGACGTCGACATCACGAACAGCCCAGACATTCAGAACGGCAACTGGGAGGCCAGCGAGGCCGACGCGTTCCTGCAAATCTCCGTCTACAACGACAACCTCTCGGACTATCAACAGGCCGCCAAGAACGCCCTCGCCGCCATCAAGTATTACATCTACCTGACGTCCGATGGCCCCACGCCGACCGCCGGCAACGACGTCGTGGTCTGCAAGAAGAACGGCAAGAAGACCTCCGGGTGCGGTGTCGATGATTGGTGGGGGATCGCCAACGCCACCGGACTCCTCGACGGCACGTCACAAGAGACCTGCCGCGACCTCGAGCACGTCCAATACGGGCTGGGCGCCTTCGCCAACGCGGCGGAGACGGCCGCGATTCAGGGGATTGCCGGCGTCGATCTCTACGGCGACACCACCGTCGACTACGGCCAGCGGTTGTGGGCTGCGTTCGAACTCCACGCCGGGGTTCTCAAAGGGCGCAGCAATTACAGCGGCGGCGGCGCCCCGAACCCCGACGTGGGCCTGATCCCGGCCCCCAGCCGCAACTATACCTGCGACGGCCTCAACAGCTACACGCAGAAGGCGACCACCTCGGCGGTGGCGATGATAGCCGCGGTCGACTTCGGTTCGACCCGCCGGTCCGACTATCCCGTGCAGCCGACCTGGGACATGGCATACAACCACTTCGTCAACGTCCAGCGGAAGCCGATGCCGAACACGCTGGCGCTGCTCGCCGCCAGCGGCGGCTTCAAAGGAAATCGCCCGACCCTCGCCTCGCACCCTCTGGCCTGGGAGACGCTGACGAAGCTGGGTACGGGGAAGGCGGGGTTCCCCCAGTAGTGCGCGTGAAAGGTCTTCGGGGACGTTGACTCCGTCGCCGCGTGGGCCGATGACGCCCATCACATTCGATACCAATGGCGACGACGACGGCGGCGATGCCGCGCGCCGTTTGAGTGAGCCGCCCGTCGGCCCGGAGATCCCGCCCGACTGTCCAGGTGACGGTCCGTCGATACGAGCTCATGGCGCATCTTCCATGATCACAACAGGCACACGTCAGCATGGGTGCTAAGCGGAAAACATTTCTCGTTCAAAACACCCGCGTCATATTTCTATGTCCACGCCGCTGCAGGCAACGAATCCACCTGATTGTACCTGCGGCGATCCTCAATCACACAGACGCGGCCGCGTATCGGGCCAGGCGATCGCGCATTGTGGCGAATCCTACCCGTCCCGATTGGTATTCCTGAAAGGATGGCGGAGCTGCGCCCACTTTAAAGGATGCAATGAGCGATCGGCGCGCACGCATGAGCCTGAGCGCCATGACCGCTGCTTTTGCGCTGTCGTTCGGAAGCGGGCTCGCGTGCACGGCCGGCAGCGGCGGGCCCGGGGACGACAGCGGTGTTTCTCAGACGGCGGGGCAGACCGGCTCGCCGGGTACCGGCATGGGGACCGGCAGCTCGACGGGTACGGCGGGACAGCCGTCGCCGGGATCGGGCAGCGGAGGCAAAGTCAGCACGGGTGACAACGGGGATCTCTTCAATCCCGACGCCGCGGTTCCGGCCAATACGCTTCCCACGGTCACCGCGGGCACTGGAACGCCGGACGCATCGACCGCGACGCCCGAAGGCGGCTCCGGAATTCCCGGCGACGGCCACATGGCGACGGCGCACTCGGGCGGGTTCAGACTGGTCTTCACGCAAAAGGGCCTCGACGTCACGCTCGCCATCGACGGTTGCAGCGGGACCCACAAGGTGGAGATCCACGAAGGCTACGCCTGCGACGACCCGACGAGGGGCCCCGTGTGGGGCGGCACGCGCGGCACCGCCATCTTCAACGCCGCGAGCATGTTCACGTGCGACGCGACGACGAGGTCA
>DATKEU010000477.1:0-11106 GCA_035544495.1 Polyangia bacterium
CAACAGCGCGCGCGCGCGCCGACCGAACGACGGCCAGGACGACCGCCAGCGCGGCGATCCCCACGAAACCCGCCGCGGCGTCGACCAGCAGCATGCGGAGCGCGCCGTGGCGATCGGCCGTCCAGCCGTCGAGGCGGGTCATGTACCAGATCGGGATGTTGGAGAGCGACGCGAAGACGTTGTACTTCGTCGCGGCGGCCGCCCCGCCGGACAGCTCGAGAACGAAGCCGGTGAACGTGCCGTAACAGAGTCCGGTGGCCAGCGAATATCCGATGCAGAGCAGCCCGTACGTGAACGGCGTCTGCGGCGCGAAGGCCATCACCAGGGCGAAGGCCGCCAGCACGCCGCCCGCGGCGGCATAGGCGGCCTTGCGATCCATCGCGTCGGAGACGCGGCCGGCCAGCAGGCAGCCGGCGATCATGATGACGCCGGAGAGCCAACCGTTCATCAGCTCGACCAGCGACGGCGAGGCGTGCCACTCGCGCGCGACGGCGGAGAAGAGCTGGGCGGCGGCGCTGGCGCCCATGGGCAGAAAACAGAGCGGCAGCGCCAGCGCCCCCTGGCGTGACCAGATGACCTGCCAGACCTCGCGGAAGACGGCCTTGAGGCGCGCGCCCGCGGCGCCGGCGATCTTCGCGGGCTCGGGCAGCGGCAGCAGCGCCACGCAGCAGGCCAGCGAGGCCAGCGCCAGGAACGCGGGCGCCATCCACTCGCGCGGCAGAGTGCGCACCAGGTGGAACCCCAGCCCACCGCCGAGGGCGTAGCCGCCCAGGTTGCCCGCCTGCGACCAGGCCGCCGCCCTGCCGCGGTCCGCTTCGGCGGTGACGTTGGCCATGATCCCCTCGACCGCCATGGCCAGGAACGCCGAGGCCACGCTGTTGGCGAAGATCAGCGCTTCCAAGATCGGCAAGCTGGCGGGCGCCAGCGGGACCAGACCCAGCGCCGCCAGCGTCAGCGCGCTGACCAGCGACGCGCCCAGGTACCAGCGCTTGCGCGTCGACAGCACGTCGACCAGCGGCGCCCAGAGGAACTTGTACGTCTGGGGCAACACCGTCATCGCCACCAGCTCGCTGACCCCCGCCACGGAGATCCCGCGCTCCGGCGCCAGAAAGCCGAGCGCGACCGCCACGTACCCGGACGGCGTGCAGAACGGCAGGAACAGCACGAAATAGAGCAGCGGGTGGACGCGCCGGCCGACGGTCACGCCCTGCACGCTATCACGCGGTCAGGTCGCGTGGGGCGCGCGGCGGGTCGTCACACAAACCGTCATTCGCGCGCCGCCAGCGAAGCCAGCGTGGCGTTCGAGACCTCGCCCAGCAGGTCGATCTTGCGGGTGATGGCCCGGAACCAGAGGCTGGGATCGATGCCGAAGCCGCTCTCGCCGTCGAGGAACACGACGCTCTCCATGCGCTGGACCTCGGCCGCCGCCGGGGAGGCCAGGGCCAGGCGCAGCGCCGCCTCGCCCGCCTCCGGCGCCGTGGCCGCGAAGATGTGCAGGTACGTCGCCTGCGCGGCGATCAGCGACGCCACGGACAGGCGCTCTCCCTGGGTGAAGCGATCGCGCAGGAACGCCATCGCCAGCTGCGCGCGTTCGATGCCCGCCTTCTCCTTGGCGTGCTGCAAGACCACGCACGCGAGCGCGTGGTTGCGCGCGGGTCCCGGCACGCCCGCCACCATCATCGCCTCGACGGCCGCCAGCAGCGCCGCGTTCAGCGCGCTGTAGACCTCGATGACCCGCGGGGCCTCGATGCGCCCGCCCATCACCGCGTCGCGCGTGCCGTCGACCGCGCCCAGCAGGCTGCCGGCGTGCTGATAGCGGCGCCCCACCGACGATGGCAGCGACGGCATCTCGCGCGCCACGCCGTCGAAGAGCGCCGCGCGCCGCTGGTCGCTGCGCTTCCACTGCTCGGCCAGCTCGTCGCCCGCCAGCTGCCCGCCCGACCCCACGAACAGCGTCGAGATGCCCCGCTCGCGCTGGGTCTCGTGCAAGAGCGATCCGATGTTGTCCGTCAGCGCGAGGAAGGTCGCCGGCGGAGCGCCGGATCCGGCCGGGGCGGCGCCGGCCGCGGGCGGCGGCGCGCTCGACGCGCGCCGGGCCGCCGTCGCGTCGGCGAGCGGATCGCAACGGGTGGTGAAGGCGATCTGCTTCTCCACGCACGCGGCCCGCAGCACCCCGCGTCCGGCGGCGCTGCGTAGCGCCGCATCGAAGGTCAATTCCTCGAACGTGTGGACCTGGTACGTGGGCCGCGAGGTGACGATGGTGACCACGCAGGAGCCGTCGTCTCGCTCCTCCACCGTTCCGGCGTCATCGGCGACCAGGCAAAAACGAAGTACGCGCGCGGCATCGGTGCTGGAGAGCGGCATGATCGGGTATCAACGGGTGTCAACGAGCGACAGTGCGTCCGGCTCAATGATGGCCACGCAATTGTTTCTGTTGAATGTCCAAGCATTGGAATCGCTGTAACTTTCGTTTGGGTGCGAGGCGAACGATCGCAGCGCCGCGATCGGTTTAATCGCGGTATCGAATTTGTCGCGACCGTAAAAGTCATGGGTCTGCGCGGACTTTCGCTTATCTTTGCGCGCCAGCTCCGCTACTATCGCCGGCCGGTACGGGACATCGTTGGGTTGAAAAACTGGAACCCACGGTACGCGCGAGGACTCGTTGAGCAATCCGTCTTTCAAATCTCAGCGGCACACTGAACCCGCGATCGTGACGACACTTGGTCCGGTCGCGGGATCGTTGCCGCAGGATCTGGCGCTGGCGCCCGCGCTCGGTGATCTGACGCCGACCCCCGCCCCGGGTCCCAGCGTCTGCGCCGCCTTCGGCCGCCTGGTCGGACAGAGCGCGCGCATGCGCAAGGTCATCGATCAGCTGAAGGTGGTGGCGCCGCAGAACACGACTTTGCTGCTGGAGGGACCCAGCGGCACCGGAAAGGAGCTGGCCGCCGAGGCGGTGCACGCCGCCAGCCAGTGCCGCAAGGGTCCCTTCGTGGTCGTCGACTGCGGCGCCGTTCCGCGCAACCTGATCGAGGCCGAGCTGTTCGGTCACGAGCGCGGCGCCTTCACGGGCGCGGTGCAGTCGCGCGAGGGCGCCTTCGAGCGCGCCGACGGCGGCACGGTCTTCCTCGACGAGATCGGCGAGCTGGAGCTGGACATCCAGCCGCGCCTGCTGCGCGTGATCGAGACCCGTTCGATCAAACCGGTGGGCGGTTCGGTGCCGCGGCGGCTGAACGTTCGCATCATCGCCGCCACCAACCGCGACCTCGCGCGCGAGGCCGAGCAGGGGCGCTTTCGCACCGACCTTTATTATCGCCTGGCGGTGACGCGGGTGCGGCTGCCGGCGCTGGATGAACGGCCGGAGGACATCCCGCTCCTTTGCCACCACGTCATCGAGGATCTGTGCGAGCGCGATCGCAAGGAGTACACGCTGAGCATGCGGCAGATCGCCGAGCTGGCGCGGCGGCGCTGGCCCGGGAACGTGCGCGAGCTGCGCAACGCGATCGAGCGCCTGACCGTCCTTGGTTTCGACGATCTCGGCGACGAGGCAGAGATCACCTCCACTTCGTTGACCCCGACGCCGGCCACCGATCGCCGGTTTCGCGTCGCCAAGGCCGAGGCCATCGCCAGCTTCGAGCGCCAGTTCCTGACCGAGCTCATGACCCAGCACCAGGGGAACATCACGGCCGCGGCGCTGGCGGCGCACGTCGATCGCGTCCACTTCCTGCGCCTGCTCGATCGCCACGGCCTGCGCAAGCCGCGCCGATGACGGGAGGGCGCGCCCGTCAGGCGGCCAGCAGGCGCAGAGCGGCGCCGTGATTCTGGTTGGCCTGCGCGAGCACGGAGACGCCGGCCTGACCGACGATCAAGTTCGATGCCAGATCCGAGGTCGCCTGCGCGACGTCGACGTCGGCGATCCGGCTGTTGGCCGCCGCCAGGCTGATCGAGCTCTGCGACGCCGACGCGATCGCCGACGACACCCGTTCGGCCTGCGCGCCCAGCGTGGCGCGCGCGGACGACGCCACCGAGATGGCGTTGTCGATGCCGGCGAGCGCGCCGGCCGCCGCGCCTGGCGTCGACAGGTTCAGGTTGTTGAGGCCGAGCGCGTTCACGGAGACGTCGCTGGTCGTGACGTCAATCTGGCTGTTCGCGGGATTCCCGTCGGTGCCGACCTGAAAGCCGAGGCTGGCGTTGCCGTTCAGCAGCGCGGTGCCGTTGTACTCGGTCCCGTTGGCGATGCGGTCCAGCTCGGAGGTGAGGCTGGCAGACTGATCTTGAATCGCGCTGCGATCCGCGGGGCTGAGCGCGCCGTCGCCGGCCTGGATGGCCAGCTGGCGCAGCTGGCCCAGGATGTCGCCCGTCTGATTCAGCGCCGCGTCGCTGGTGTCCACCACGTTCAGCGCGTCGTCGCCGTTGTCGACGGCCTGGTTGGTGCTGGCAAGCTGCGAGACCAGACCGACGCTGATGGCCAGCGCCGCCGCGTCGTCCTGCGCGCTGTTCACCCGCGATCCCGACGACAGCTGGTTGATCAGCTTCGGCGTCTGCCGGTTGTTGGCGTTCAGCGACCGCTGGGCAAGCAACGAGCTGACGTTGGTATTGATGGACAGCGACATGAAGACAGTCCCCTCCCCCGACCTGTCTTCGGCACATCGACGAGAAATCTTAAGGGCCGCGCCGCAGATAAAATCGCGCCCTCGTCGTCGAAAAAATGCGCCACAAATCAGTGATATAGGGTTGCCCGCATGACAGCCGCCCCGCGCGCCCGCCGCGGCATCGTCCTTCGGGGTTGCGGGATGCTCGCGCTTTGGGCCGCGTGCGCGCGGCCGGCTCCCGCGACGGTTGATTCCCGCTCCGCCGCCCGCGCGACCGACGTCCTCTTCCAGGTGATCCCGGGGCATCCCGCCTGCGTCGCCCCCAGCACGCCGTCGACCGCGTTCAGCGGTCGCGACGATTTCCCGTCGCCCGCGTGCCGCGCGCGCGCCGCGCAGTTTCAGGCGCGCATGACCCTGCGCGAGAAGGCCGCCCAGATGGTCCAGCTCGGCCGCGATCAGGTGCGGCCCGACGAGATCGCGGCGCTGTCGCCGGGGTCGATCCTGAGCGGCGGCGGCTCCGGTCCGCCGATCAACGACGCCGCGCACTGGGCGGCGATGGTGGCCGACTATCACGCGGCCTCGCGCCGGTCGCGCCTCGGCATCCCGATCCTCTACGGCGCGGACGCCGTGCACGGGCACGGCAACGTGCGCGGCGCCGTGATTTTCCCGCACCCGATCGGCCTCGGCGCGGCCGGAGATCCGGACCTTGTCCAGCGCATCGCGCGCGCCACCGCCGAGGAGGTCGCCGCGACCGGCATCGACTGGACGTTCGCGCCGCTGATCGCGCCAGCGCGCGACGCGCGCTGGGGTCGCACGTACGAGTCGTTCGGCGAAACGCCGGCGCTGGCGGCGGAGATGGGCGCCGCCGCCATCCGGGGTCTGCAAGGTCCGCGGCTGGGACAAGGGCCGGCGTCGATCCTGGCGTGCGCGAAACATTTCCTGGGCGACGGCGCCACCCGCCTCGGCGTCAACGCGGGCGACGTCGATCTCGACGAGGCCGGCATGCGCGCGCTGCTGCTGCCGGCCTACGTCCGGGCCGTGGACGCCCACGTCGGGTCGGTGATGGCCAGCTACAGCAGCGTGCGCGGCGTGCGCATGCACTGCAACGGGCGCTGGCTGACCGACGTGCTCAAGCGCGAGCTCGGGTTCAACGGGTTCGTGGTGTCCGACTGGGAGGCCGTCGAGGAGATCGCCCCCGGTTACGACACGGGCCTGGCGCTGTCCATCAATGCCGGCATCGACATGGTGATGCACCCGAAGATCGCCGCGGGCGCGATCGACGCCATCGCCCGCCTGGTGCCCGAACGCGTGTCGGAGGCGCGCGTCGACGACGCCGTCCGCCGCATCCTGGCCATCAAGTGCGAGCTCGGTCTGCTCGACGGCGAGCCATCGTCGCCCGCGGGCGAGAGCGCGGCCGCGGCGAGCGGCGCCGCCGTCGGGTCCGAGGCTCACCGGCGCCTCGCGCGCGAGGCGGTCAGGCGATCGCTCGTCGTGCTCAAGAACCGGAACGCGACGCTCCCGCTGCGCAGGGATCTCCGCGCGCTGGTCGTCGTCGGCCGCAACGCCAGCGATCTCGGCAATCAGTGCGGCGGATGGACGATCGATTGGCAGGGCGCTTCGGGGCCCATCACGGTGGGCACGACCATCCAGGAGGGGATCCAGCGCGCCGTCGGGGCGCGGACGCGCGTGGCGGCGGCGCTCGACGGCGGCGGCGTCCCCGGCGCGATCATCGCCGTGATCGGCGAAACGCCCTACGCCGAGACCGCGGGTGATCGAAAGAGCCTCGATCTCGAACCGGCCGACGTCGAAGTGGTCAGGCGCGCGAAGGCCAGCGGCGCGCCGGTGGTGGTCGTGGTGGTCACGGGCCGGCCTTTGGTGCTGGGCCCGGTCGCCGACCTCGCCGACGCCATCGTCGTCGCCTGGCTGCCCGGCAGCGAAGGTGCCGGCGTCGCCGACGTGCTCTTCGGCGATGCGCATCCGACCGGCAGGCTCCCTCACGACTGGCCCCGCGTGTCCCCCAGATCGACGGCGTCGATCCCGGTCAACGCCGGTGAGGCCGCCGCCGATCCGCTGTTCCCGCTCGGCTTCGGCCTGCGCTACTGAACGCGGGCGCGGCGCCGCTACCGGTGGCAGGACGAGCTCATGAAGCCGCCGTTGAACATGGGGTCGAAGCAGAACTGGCCTTCGCCGCCGTTCAAAGACGCGCCGCCGAGACATTGCGTGCGCGGCGGCTCCGTGCAGGGGCCCATGTTGCAGTCCTGGCTGCAGACCGACTGGACGGCGGCGCCCGTGCCGCAGGTGATGCAGATGTGGCCGGGCGCGCATGGATGACCGCAGGGCAGCGCGTACGTGGTGCAGACCGCGCCCTGGCAAGCGACGGAGCGCGCCATCCCGGTGATCAGCGAGCCGTCGTCCGCGGTCGTCGCGGGCAGGCTGAAACTCTTCATCGTCGGCTGGCATGTCTTCTCCAGGTCGGTGAAGCGCGCCATCGCCGTGGCGCGGATGCCCAGCAACCTCGTCTGGCCCATGAAGTCGGTCTGGTGGCTGACGGCGATGCAATCGGTGTCGGCCGCACAGCTCCGGTCGACCATCGCCACCACCTGCTCGCAGGCCGTGCGGGGCACGTCACTGGCGTTGGCGTCAGCGGCCGCCGCGCCACTCGCGCCACCCGCGCCGCCCGCCATGTCGGCCGACCCGCCCGCGTCCGCGCCGCCGGCGCCCGGGCCAACCCCCGAGTTGCCACCGCCCCCGCTGGCCGCGCCGCCGGTCCCTTGCGCGCCGGCACCGGCGCCTCCGCCCCCCGAACCGCCGCCGGACGGCGCGCCCGCAGCGCCGCTGCCGCCGCCGCAGCCTGCGGCCAGCAGCATTAGACCGACAGCGACAAAAGCCAGCTTCCGGGTTGCCGCGCGCATCGCTCTCCGGTGATTAGACGCGCGAAACGGCGCGGCCAGGCACGCCGGTGCCGGCGTCAGGCAGCGGTCGGGCCACGCGCCGTCAATTCTCGCAGCCGATGCGCGTGTGGTTGACGGCGATCTCGTCCATCCACAGCTCGTAGTCCTGCTTGCCCGAGTACGCCTGCCAGCCGACCCACAGCGCGGTGAAGTTCGGCAGGATGAAGTTGCCCATGCCGGCGGTGGGCACGGCGCGCGACAGCTTGGTGCCGTGCATGGTCTCGGTGGTGGCCATCGACGTGTGCTCGACGCCATCGATCCAGATCTTGGTTTCGTTGGCGGGCGGTCCGGCGTGCATCCATTCCAGGCACAGCCAGACACCGGTCGGCACGTAGGCCGGTTTGCCGTCGGGCGCCGGATCCTGATCGATGTTCGTCCAGTCGCCGGTGCCGCCGGCTGACTGGTTGTCGGTGCCGGTGCCGAAGCGGTTCACGCCTCCCATCATCTGGGCGCCGAAGCGGATCTCGCCGCCCGCGCCCGGGCCGTCGCCGCTGGCCGCCAGCAACGTCCAGTGCGAATAGCCGAGGCCGCCGGTCGGCGTGGGCAGCGTCTTGAAATAAACGAAGATGCGCCCGAAGTAGGTGTCGTCGGTCTCGCGGAAGGTCTTGGTCTCGTGCAGCCGCGTCGACGCTCCGTTGGGCACGGTGATGTGCAGCGCCTTGCTGCCGCGGGCGACGTGCATGTCGTCGATCACCGGCGCGGTGCCGTCGACGGTCCAGGTGGCCTTGTCGACGGCGCCGCTCTCGAAGTCGTCGCACAGCTGGAACCCCGACTGTGCGCACTTGCTGGCGCCGCCCAGCGACGCTGGGTCCCACGGCCCGCCGTCAGCGGGCGCGGGGCCGGACTCGCCGGTCGACGGCGCGTCCGCGGCGTCGGTCATCGCGTTGCCGCCGCCGCCCGTTCCCGGCGCGCCGCCGCTGGCGTTCGCGCCGCCGCTGCCGCCGCTACCTCCGTCGCCGCCGGGCTGGGCGGCGTCAGCGATGCCGCCGCTGCCGCCGGGATGACCGCCGGTGCCGCCGCCCGCGTTGCTGCTGGCGCAACCCGCGATGGCGGCGGTCGCGAAGACGACCGACAGTGAAGAAAAGAGGGCCGGCCGAATCATTGCGCGCCTCCGACGAAGAATCATCGACGATATCACGTCACACTTGATCCCGGCGCCGCCGCGCCGACCGCTCACCGGCACATCAAGCGGGCCGGCCGGCATCGGGGGCAGCCGCGGGCTGGCGATCGTCGGGGACGGCGGGCTCGGGCGACCAGGCGCCGTGCGCGCGCTCGAGGGCTTGCTGGTCCTCTGCGAACTGCCGTTCCAGCTGCGCGCGGCCGGCCTTCGCGGCGGACAGCCGCCGCGCCTCGTCGTCGAACAGCGGCAGCATGTCCTCCAGGGTGGCGATGTTCTGGCGGCGAAAGCGATCGGCGCGCTCGCGCGCTTCGTACGGCGCCACGCCCAGGTGCTCCAGCGCGTGCCGTCCGCTGCGCAGCGCCGATTCGAAGGTCTCGCGCTCGACGGCGCGCACGCCGCGGCGGCGCAGCGCCACCCAGTGGGTGACGTTGCGGGCGCGCGCCACGATGTGCAGGTGCGGGAAGTGGGTCCGCACGACGTCGACCAGGCGGGCGCTGGATTCGAGATCGTCGATGGCCAGCACCAGCAGCTTGGCGTGCGCGGCGCCGGCCGCCTGCAGGAGATCCAGGCGCGTGGCGTCGCCGTAAAAGACGCGGAACCCGAAGCGGCGCATCGCCTCGATGGCGTCGGGATCGTGGTCGAGAACGGTCGCCTTGGTCCCGGAGGCGAACAGCAGGCGCCCCACGATCTGACCGAAGCGCCCGAAGCCGGCGATGATCACCGGCGCGCCGTCGGACTCGATGGGGTCGGCCGGCCGCTCGCGCGCCGTGGCCTTCAGGATGCGATCGTGCAGCACCAGCAGCAGCGGCGTCATCGCCATCGACAGCGCCACCACCAGCGTCAGGATGGCGTCCCACGCGCCGGGCAGAAGGTGCGCCTGCCCGGCCACGCCGAAGACGACGAACGCGAACTCGCCCCCCTGAGCCAGCAGCGCGGCGAACAGCCAGCGCTCGCGCGGCAGCACGCCCAGGCGCCCGGCCACCAGCCGCAAGCCCACGCCCTTGACGAAGAGCAAAGCCAGCACCAACCCGACGACGAGCCGCGGCTGCGATGACAGCAACGCGAAGTCGATCGACATGCCGACGGCGATGAAGAAGAGGCCCATCAAGAGCCCCTTGAACGGCTCGATGTCGGCCTCCAGCGCGTGGCGATACTCCGACCCGGCCAGCAGCACGCCGGCCAGAAACGCGCCCAGCGCCATGGAGATGCCGGCGGCGTTCATGATCTGCGCGATGCCGACCACCAGCAGCAGCGAGAAGCCGGTGAACACCTCGCGCAGCTCCGTGCGCGCGATGATGCGCAGGAGCGGCCGCGTCAGGTAACGGCCCAGCACCACCACCGCCGCGATGGCGCCCAGCACGCGCGCGACGCCCGACAGGCCGTGCGAGGCCGCCGGGCCCGGCGCCAGCAGCGGCACCAGCGCGATGAGCGGGATGGCCGCGATGTCCTGGAACAGCAGCACCGAGAACGCGACGTTCCCCGTGGGCGACGTGAGGATGCCGCGCTCGCGCATGGTCTGCACCGCGATCGCCGTCGACGACAGCGCCAGCGCCGCCCCCGCCACCAGCGCCCCCTGCCAGCGCAGCCCGACGCCGAGGCCGCCAGCCGCCAGCAGCAGGCCGCAGACCAGCATCTGCGCGCCGCCGCCGCCGAACACCGGACGGCGCATGGCCCACAGGCGCTTGGGATCCAGCTCGAGGCCGATGAGGAACAGCATCAGGACGACGCCGAACTCGGCGAAGTGCAGGATCGATTGCACGTCGCGCACCAGCCGCAGGCCGAACGGGCCGATGGCGCAGCCGGCGATCAGGTATCCCAGCACCGAGCCGAGGCGGAGGCGCGCGGCCAGCGGCACGAACACCAGCGCCGACCCGAGGTAGATCATCACCTCGAAGAGAAGCCCGTGCTCAGGCATGCAGCCGCTCCCGGTCGGCGGTGGCGGGGACGCCGATCTCGATCAGCAGCTCCAGCCGTCGGCGATAGGCGGCGGCCGCGTCGCGCAGCTCGGCGTCTGAGACGCGGTGGGCGCCGTGAAGCACGAGGGGCGGATCGATCCAGCGCATGCCGCAAAAAGCCGCCGTCTGCGCCACCGCCGGCACGAACGTCTCGAAGCGGTGGCCGTGCACCTGGCCCGGGGCGTACGCCTCGACGGCCGCGCCGGTGGTGGTGACCCACAGGACCGACTTCCCGCGCACGTGGGTGCCGCCCGCGCCGTACGCCCAGCCGTGCGCCAGCACCTTTTCGATCCACAGGTGCAGCAGCGCCGGCAGGCCGTACCAGTAGAACGGGCTTTGCCAGACGATCAGCTCCGACGCCGCCAGCGCCTCGCGCTCTGCTTCGATGTTGATGTCGAAGTCCGGATAGAGGTTGTAGAGGCTGCGCACGTGCACGCCCGGCAACTCACGCACCGCCGCCAGCAGCAGGCCGCAGACCAGCATCTGCGCGC
>DATKEU010000478.1:0-19544 GCA_035544495.1 Polyangia bacterium
TCTTGCACCTGGCTGGCAATGTGATCGCATCGCTGATCTTCGTCGGTGCCGTCGGGCGCTGGCTGGGCTCGGGCGTGGCGGCGGGTCTGATGCTGGCGGCGGCGGTGGCAGCCAATCTGCTCACGGCGGCCGTGCACGGGCCCGGCCACGATTCAGTGGGCGCGTCGACGGCGACGTTCGCCGCGCTGGGAATCGTCTCTGGATTGCAGCTGGTGCGGCGCTGGCGCCTGGGGCCGTTGCGGCGGCGCGCCTGGCTGCCGATCGGCGCCGGCCTGGCGCTGTTCGCGATGCTGGGCGTGGGCGAGCGCGCCGACGTGCTGGCGCACCTTTTCGGGCTTCTGGTCGGGGCGCTGGTGGGCGTGGTCGTGGGGCTGCGCGCACGACGGCGCGCGCCGGCGTGGGTTCAGGTGACGGCGGGCGCGCTGGCCGCGCTGTCGGTCGCCGGCTGCTGGCTGCTGGCGTTCACTCGCTGACGGTGGGGCGAAGCGGGCGTGCCCGCGTCGTCGATCGCCGCCAGTCGATCGCCCAGACCGAGCCGCGCTTGATCCAGATCAGAGGACGCCGTCGGTCGGGCGGCGTGGCCAGCGCCAGGTGATAGAGGTGATCGATGCGCTGGAAGAACCCGCGCGTGTGCGGGCTGTCCGGACAGCCGAGGCGTGTGGCGTCCAGGTGATGACAGAACTCGTGCAGCAGCGTGTTCAGGAAGGCCTTCGGGCTGGACACCTGCTCGCGGATCGCCGTGCGCAGCCAGATGCGGATCCGCTGCGTCGCCGGCGTGTAATCGCCGAAGAGCTGGTACGTGCAAACGCCCTGCGTGACCACGTGAGGCCGCACGCCGAGCACCCGCACTCCGGGCGCCGGCACGTCATAAAACCGCGACAGCAAGGCCAGCAGCTCGGCGCTGACCGCGCGCACGGGAGGCAGCCGGCCACTGGCCATCGCCTGCTGCAAAGCGAGCGTCGCCGCCTGGACGGATTCGCCAGGCGGCAACGGCAGAGTGGTGATGCGATCGCTTCGCAGATGGGCGTCGCGTTTGCGCGCCTGGCGGGGCAGGGGATCGGTGATCACCTGCCTGGCGATCTAGCACGAACCGGTGAACGGGTTTCGCGCCTTCGCGCCGAGCTCGGGCGGGACGGGCCCGCCCAAGCTCCCTGCCTGCTAGGTCGATCGCTGCGCGGACTTACCGTCGTCGTCGGCGCGCTGGGCGCGCTGGGCGGCGAGGCGGTCGACGTCTCCCCTCCTGAACAGTCGCCGGCCGCTCACCGTCCGCATGGCCGGTAGGCGGCCATTGTCGGACAGCACGCGAACGGAGTCGGCCGAGAGGCCGAGGATGCGGGCCGCGTCGCTGGGGGTCATCAGATCGTTCGGGTCAGTTGTCTCGTTTGCTGGCATTGGCTTCCGTCCTGTTTCGGGGAAGAGAGTTCCAGGAGTACGCAAGTTTTGAGTTAATCACCCAATACGGGGCCGCAAGGGGGGAACGGCTTTCAAGCCATCGTTTCTGTCGGTGTTCCCGCGTCGGTGGCGTACCTGTAGGCCGGTGGCGGGCGCGATTAAGATTTCGTGATACAAGGGAAATCCCTCCTGGTGGCGTCTTCTCGCCGCTCGCCGCCGTTCTTCCATGAGCCCTGTTTCGCGACCGAATCCAGGACGCCCGAGGCCGGCGGCGTGGGCTTGGCTGGCGTGCCTGTCGCTGCTGTCGGCACACCCGGTCGCGGCGCAAAGCGGAGAACCGGAGGCGCCGATCGGCGCCGCGGCGGCGGAGACGCTGATTCACGCGCCGATCAGCGAAGGCCAGCGCGGCAGCGCGATCTCGGTCAGCGTGGTCGTCAAGAGCGCGCTCGCCTTCGATCGGCTGGTGCTGGCTTATCACGGCTCGGACAGCGATTCGTTTCTCGGGCGGCGAATGGATCTGGCCGGCAGCGAAACCTATACCGCGGAGATCCCCGCCAGCGCGACCGGCGGCGCGACGGTGTCTTATTTCATCGAGGCGCTGACTGTCGACGGCAGGGTGGTTGCGGCGCGCGGCTCCGCCGAGCGACCGCTGGTGATCGCGCTGCTGGGCGACGCCACGATCGCGGCCGGCGCGCGCGGAGACGTCGACCAGGAGGCGCCCCAGCAGCGAATCTGGATCGCGCTCACCGCGGGCAGCGGCGTGGGCCTGACGTCGGGCACCGGCGATCTCAACGCCGACGCCACGGTTCACACGCGACTGGCGCCCGCGCGGCTGTTTCACCTGTCGCCCGAAGCCGGTTACTGGGTCAGCCGCTCGCTGCTGCTGTCGTTGCAGGCACGCGTGCAGTTCGTCAGCGGCACGACCGATCTGATCGTCGGCGATCAGCGCTATCGAGCGGCGGGCCGCGCGGCGGCGCTGTTCGCTCGCGCCGCCTGGCTGTACCGAGCGCGACGGGATTTTCAGCCGCTCTTCTCCCTGGCGCTCGGAGCTGGCCAGATCCGGCACGTGACGGCGTTCGATTTCTTCGACTGCGGCGACGATCATCGCCAGCGCTGCGTGGACACCGTCACCGCCGGGCCCTTGCTGGCGGGCGCGGGAACGGGATTCTTCTACTGGCTGGGCGAGGCGGCGGCGATCGTCGCCCAGCTGAACGCCCAGCTGGGCGCGCCACACGCGACATTGAACGTCGATCTCAATCTCGGCGCGGCCGTCCGCTTCTGAGGTGCCGAGGTCAGATCCCGTGCCGTCCGCCGATGAGGACCGCCAGGCTGACCGTGCCCCCGAAGTAGTCGTCGAACGCGGAGCCGGCCATGCGCAGATCGGTCGATTGGGAATGCAGCTCCAGCGTGTACCGGCGGAGATCGGCGGTCACGCGCAGCTCCAAGCCGCGCCGCAAGCGCACGCCCAAGGTGGCGGCGCCATCGAAACCATGCACCGCCGCGTGCGGAAAGTAGAGGGAATCCTCGATCTCGCCGGCGCCCAGGACCTGGCGATAGCCGCCCGAAAGGGCAAGCGTGAGGTACGAAGTCGGACGCAGAAGCACGGCCAGCCCGACGCGCGCGTACTGATAACGGACGCTGGGCACGGGCGGCTTGGGCGCGTCGGGCGAGGCATCGTCGATTCGAAAGACGTCCAGGCCCACCTCCGCCGTCAGCGTCAGCCAGACGCTGCGCACCGGCGCCCGCAGCTTGAGTCCGCCGGCGACGCCATAGTGGGCCGTCGGGTAGTTGATGCCGTCGCGATCGGTGGTGGTGGCGCCAGCCTCGATCTCGCCCCCGGCGGTCAGCCCGACGAAGTCGAAAGGGAACCAGTCCAGATTGGCCGTCGGCGCCGGCGCCCACAACAGCCGGTACGGGGTCAAAGGGCCGTTCGGATCGCGATAGAAAAAGTGGCGCGTGAAGATGTGCACGCCGAAGGAAAGGTCCAGGCTCTGCGCCGCCGCGGCCGCGGCCTCGGCGGCC
This sequence comes from Polyangia bacterium, assembly GCA_035544495.1. GTDB lineage: Bacteria > Myxococcota_A > Polyangia > Fen-1088 > Fen-1088 > DATKEU01. Next base: position 3,415 of record DATKEU010000478.1, read on the forward strand.
TGGCGCAAGTCGATCAGCACGCCCGTTCCGGGTCGGGCGGCAGGCTCATCGCCGCCGTCGTCGTCGCCGTCGCCGTCGCCGTCATCGTCTTCTGCGCCGGACAGGGCGGCGCGGAGGGCCAACGGCTCATCCTCGTCGACGGCGGTGGTGGGCGGCGGCCGCGCGCCTGGAAGCGCCGGGCCGAGCGGCTCCATGTGCGCGTCCGCCAGCGCGCGGGCCAGCGCGCGCCCGAGACGGCGCTCGAGTTGACGGGCGACGGCGCGCTGAATCTGGTGGCGCCCGCCGCTGAAGGTCGCGCTGGCGATCAGGGGGCCGGCGGGCCCGCGGCGCGCGCGCAGCGTGAGGATCGATCGCCCGCCCTTGTTCCTGACGCCTCCGTCGATCACGGCGGCCGGCGGATCGGCCGTGCGGTCGCCATCGGCGGCGGCGAAACCGCGCGCGCGCAGCACGCGCACCACACGCCCGCGCAGGCGGCCGTCGTCGCCCGCCAGAGGCAGCACCAGCACCCGGCCAGCCGGGCGCGACGCGCCCGCCGCCGGCGATGCCGCCAGCGCCGCCAGCAAGGGCACAAGGCGCAGGAATTTGCGCACGGGACACGATAGCATCGCAGGGGCCATGAGCCGACACGACAGCGCCGGGCACCGCTGCGTCCGCTGTCGCATGCACCTCACACTGTGCATCTGCGCTCTCCTGCCGCGGATCGAGACCCGGACCCGCGTCGTCTTGTTGCTGCACCAGCTGGAGGCGCGCAAGACCACCAACACCGGGCGCATCGCCGCGCTGTGCCTGGCGGGCAGCCGCGTGGCGATCCGCGGACGCCCGGACGGCGACGGCAGCGGCGACGGCGACGTCGAAGGTGATGGTGATGGCGGTGGCGATGGTGACGACGGGCGGCTGTGGGCCGCCGACAGCGATCCGCTGCTGCTGTTCCCGCACGAAGGTGCGCGCCCGCTCGAGAGCTGGCGGGGTTCGATCCGGCCGCTCACCCTCATCGTCCCCGATGGCACCTGGTCGCAGGCCGGGCGGGCGCGCCGGCGCGTGCCGGGCCTCGCCGATATCCCCTGCGCGGTGATCCCGGCGAGCGCGGCGCTGGGGGCGCCACCGTTCCGGTTGCGCCGCGACCATCGCCCGGGCCGGCTGTCGACCCTGGCCGCCATCGCCATCGCGCTCGGTGTCCTGGAGGGCGAGGCGGTGCAGCGGGCGCTGGAGCGGGTCCTGGCGGTGATGGTCGATCGGACCTTGTGGACCAACGGCCGCATCAGGACCGCGGATGTGACCGGGGGCATACCGGCGGGAGTCGCCTCGCACCAGCCAGCGGGGCGAGGGCAGCCCGGGGCCGTGTGATACGCTCGCGCCATGAGTGAAGGGCGCGCTCAGGAAGGCGACGAGCTGACCACAGCCCTCCACTCGAAGTTCGATCCGTCGCCGCCGCCCGAGGGATCTTTCAGCGCGACCGTCCTCGAAGGGCCGCCGGCCGCCGTCGGGCGCACCATCACGATCGACGGATCGAAGGCCGCCCGCGTGCTGATCGGGCACGGAGCGGGCTGCGATCTGGCGCTCGAGGACCGCGCCATCTCCAGCCGTCACGCGGCGCTGGAGATGGTGGGGCGGCGGCTGCGCATCACCGATCTCGGGTCGAAGAACGGAACGTTCGTCGACGGCGTGGCGGTGGTCGACGCCTTTCTGCGCGGCGGGGAGAACGTGCGCCTCGGCGCCACCGTGTTGCGCTTCGAGTACCGGACGGTGGGCGTGCGGGCGGAGATCTCGTCCGCCACGCACTTTGGCCACCTGGTGGGCGTCAGCACCGAGATGCGCCGGATCTACCCGCTGTGCGAGCGTCTGGCGGCCTCGCGGTTCCCGGTGATCATCGAGGGAGAAACCGGAACCGGCAAGGAGGTGCTGGGCGAATCGCTGCACGAGCGCGGGCCGCGCGCGCCGGGGCCCTTCATCGTCTTCGATTGCACGGCCATTCCCCCCAACCTGATGGAGGCGGAGCTGTTCGGACACGAGCGCGGCGCCTTCACCGGCGCGGTGATGGCGCGCAAGGGGGTGTTCGAGCAGGCGCACGGCGGGACGCTGTTCATCGACGAGATCGGCGATCTGGAGATCGCCATGCAGGCCAAGCTGCTGCGGGCCATCGAGCGCTCGGAGATCCGGCGCCTGGGGGGCGAGCTGGCGCAGGTCGACGTGCGCATCATCGTGGCCACGCGCCGCGATCTGGACGCCGAGGTGCACGCCGGTCGCTTCCGCGACGATCTCTTTCACCGGCTGGCCGTGGCGCGCATCGAGCTGCCGCCGCTGCGGCGGCGGCGCGGCGACATCCCGGTGCTGGCCGCGCACCTGTGCGAGCAGCTGGGCGGCGATCCGCAGCTTCTGCCGCGAGAGATCGTCGCGCGCTGGGAGGACTACGGCTGGCCCGGCAACGTGCGCGAGCTGCGCAACACCGTCGCCCGGCACCTGGCGCTGGGCGAGCTGGCGAATCTGGATCCGGCGCAGTGGAGCCAGACCTTGCGCGGCGTCGCCGACGCGGCCGCCGGCGCCCCGCCCGCCAGCGTCGAGGACCTGATGGAAGAGGTCTTGCGGCTGCCGCTGGGCGATGCGCGCCAGCGCCTGGTGGACGAATTCGAGCGCCGCTACATCGCGCGCATGCTGCAGAAGCACGGCGGCAACGTCACGCGCGCCGCCGAGGCGGCCGGCGTGGCGCGCCGCTATTTTCAGACCATCAAGGCGCGCCACCGGCGCGAACGCGACCCCGGTTATTGACGCGCGGCCAGTCGCGGGTCGGCCGTCTTCGGCGCCTTCATCACCGTCGCGCCGCTGTAGTTGGTCCAGTACACGTCGATGTCGTCGACGGCGATGCCGCGCGGGCCAGCCTGGCCGCTGGCCAGCGTCGCCGGCGAGCTGCCGTCCTTGGCCGCGGTCACGATGGTGCCGGTCGTGGTGTCGCCCGTGGTCCAGTAGACGTTGGTGTCGTCGATGGCCAGAAAGCGGGGGCCTTCGCCGGCGGTGGCTGCCAGCTGCTGGACGCGCGTGCCGTCCTTCGACGCCTTCATCACGCGTCCGGGCTGGCTGAGATCGCCGTCGCGCCAGTACACCCATTTGTCGTCGACGGCGATGCCCCACGCCTGTCCCAGCGCCGCGGCCACCATCACCGGCGCCGCGCTGCCGTCCTTGGGCGCGCTCATGACCGCGCCGCCGTCGGCGTTGGTCCAGTAGACGGCGCCCGCATCCAGCGCCAGCAGCCAGGGCTGATTTTGCGTGGTGGCGATCGTCTGCACCGGCGCGGAGAGGTCGGCCTTGGGTTTGCGCAGCACGCTCCCGCTGACGGCGTCGGTCCAGTAGACGAAACTGTCGTCGACGGCGATGCCGACGGGAGTGCCCTGACTATTGACGGCCAGGATGTCGGTCGGGCCGTTGCCGTCCTTGGGGACGCGGCACACCCGGCCGCCCACGCGCGTGACCCAGTAGACGAAGGTGCCATCCAGGGTCAGCGTCCCCGATTCGTAGGGCACGCGCGCCAGCGCCACGGGATCGGTCGATTTGTCCTTGGCCGCGCGCATGACCCGGCCGCCCGAGCTGCTCTGGTTCAAGTTGGTCCAGTAGACGAACGTGTCGTCGAGCGCGATGGCCCACGGCTCCGGCTGCGCGGTGGCCAGCACCACGGGGGGCGACGGAACGGCGCTTACGGGATCGGACAGATCGAAGGCGCAGCCGGCGCTTCCCAGCAAAGCCAGCGCGCCGATCCCCGCCTGCGCCAGCCGACCGACTGTCACGGAAACCCCAGGCTCAATCTGGCGTCCAGCCCGACGCCGGTTGGTGCGATCGTCAACCGTGGCGCCATCGCGGTGGCGGTCGCCGTCCTCGCCCGCCGGGGCGCGGTCAGAAAGAGGGTCAGGCTGGCGACGCCCGCGACGCCAGCACCGATCCACAGCACGTTGGTCCACGTGCGCAGGTTCGATGCCCGATCGTAGGCATTGAGATCCGTGTGGCCGGATTGATTGTACGTGTCGCGGGCGTGCAGCGCTTCGATGCCCAGATAGATGGCGGCTCCGCCCAGCGCCGCGCCGGTGGCTGCGGCCACCCAGGCCCAGGCGTTGCTGGCGCCTTCACGCTCGCCACCGGATGGGAGGCCGAGGTCGCGGGCCGGTGGTGAGGGCAGCGGGGCCAGATCCGCGTCGAACGCGACCTCGGTGCGCGCGCTGGCGGCGACGGTGACGGGGACGACGTCGGTGCGCCCGCTGGGGCGGAACAGCGTCACGTCGTAGCTCCCGGGATGTACATGGACCAGCACAGGTATGACCGCCCGTTCGACGTGAGCCACGGAGGCGGCGTTCCCGGTGGGCGCCACGATCGCCACGCGGCCCAGGTTTTTTTCCAGCGCCCCGAGGCGAGAGCCGGCGTCGGCGGCTTGCCGCGCATCGAGACCGCCCAGCTTCAGGGCGCGATCGTAGTCGTCGGCGGCGCGAGGCGCGTCGCCCGCCAGCTCCCAGGCCAGCCCGGCGTTGTACAGGGTCGCGGCGTGCGGGGCGCGGCGGTGCGCCTCCTCGAACGCGCGTGCCGCGGCCGCGAAATCGGCCCGCCCGTAGGCGGCCTCGCCGGCGCGGAAAAATTCGGAAGCCTCGCGATCATTCGTGGCGCTCTGCGCTGCGACGGGGCGGGCCGCGATGGCCAGCAGCACGGTGATGGCAGAGAGCGTGACGGTTGCGAACGGAAACTTGGGTGTGCGGTGGCTTCCAACCATGGAGCCTCTTCTTTGAAACGGGACCGAGAGGCGAGGCTTCAATCGGCGTAGGGGTTACCGGCCAGCGGCGGCGGCGCGCGGCCGTGGCCCGCGCTGGCCGACAGCGAATGCGGATTCGCCGGCAGCGACGCTGCGGACGCGGAGGCGGCGGAGGCGGCGATCGACGGGAGGTGGCCGGCGCGCAGGGATCCTCCGCGCAGCTGTCGCGCATGGTTGTGCCGGTGGTGAGGCGCGGCCGCGCGTGGGGTCGCCGATCGAGGCATGGTGCTCGGCGCTGGCGGAACCACGCCGGCCGCGGTGACGAGCGGCGGTGGCGCAGGCACGATCGCGGGCGGCGTCGTTTCGGTCGCCCCGATCGCCGGGCCTCCCAAGGCCGGGGGAGCGTGGTGCGGCGGCGATCCGATCAGGATCATCGCGCCCGCGGCGCCGGCGACGGCCAGCGCAAAGGTGCCGAGCGTCCGGCGAGCCGGGACGCGCCGGCCCTTCGGATGACCGGGAGGCTGGGAAGAACTGGCGATAGCAGAACTCTCGAAACCAGCGGGCGACCCCGGCGTCTCGCTCAGCGCCAGGGGCAGCGACGGCAGCGTCATCGTCTCCTGATCGCGCGGGACGGCCGCGGTGGCGGGCGTCGAAAGGACCGGCGTCGACGACGATGACGAGCGCCCGCGGCGCGGGCGCGCCGAGGGGGGCGAATCGAGCGGCAGCGGCGTCCTCGCGCGCGCTCCGCCCAGCTCGGCGATGAATGCCGCCACCGCCGCGTTGTCGGCCAGCCCGCCCAGCGAGCGGGTGGCGTCGATCAACCGGCTGCGCAGAATGTCGGCGCTGGGGCAGCGCTCTTCACGATCGACGACCAGCGCGGATGCGACGGCGTCGGCCAGCCCGTCGGGGATCGAGGGATCGACGGAGCGCAGATCGGGCGGCGCCTTGGTGACCACGTCCAGCAGCACCGCCACATCGTCCTCGCTGTCGTGGAGCGCGTGCCCGGCCAGCAGCTCCCAGGCGATCACGCCCGCCGCCCAGACGTCGCAGCGGCGATCGACGCTCTTGCCGCGCGCCTGTTCGGGCGCCATGTACGCCACCTTGCCCTTGATCGATCCCGGGCTGGTGTGCCCGGAACGGCCGGCCGCCTTGGCGATCCCGAAGTCGGTGAGGCGACTGACGCCGTCCGTCCCGACCAGAATATTTTGCGGGGAAAAATCGCGGTGAACGATCTCCAGCGGCAGGCCGTTCGAGTCGCGCTGCTCGTGCGCGCCCTGCAGGCCCGCCAGCGCGTCGGCGAGAATGCGCAGCCCGATCGCCGCGGGGATGCGACGGCCCCCGAGCTGCGCCGATCGCTGCAGGCCGCTCAGCGCGTCTCCCTCGACATATTCCATGACCAGGAAAATGCCGGACGGGTCTTCGCCGACGTCATAGACCTGCACGACGTTGGGATGCCGGATCTTGGCGGCGATGCGCGCCTCATCGAGCAGGGCCAGAGTCAGCTCGTGGTTTTCGCGGAGGTGCGCGTGGATCAATTTCACGGCGACCTCGCGCTCGAAGCCACCCATGCCCTCGGCGCGCGCCAGATACACGGTCGCCATGCCGCCCGTGCCCAGCGGAGCGAGGAGCCGATAGCGACTCACGCGTTCCGGGGGGAACGTGGCCGCCGGAATCAGTCTGCTAGCAACTGCCGACCGAACCACGGGGCGGATATTAGCACGCACACCTCGCCGCACACGGTCGATTAATGCCGGATAATTTTCACGAAAATCCCAGGAGCGTTGAGGAACATTGTGGACACCAGCCCGTCTATGGACAAAATGAAGAGGGCCATGGCAGTGACGACCGAGGAGGACAAGCACTTTTCTGACTCGATGCTGCAGTGGATGGCCGAAGGGGATCGCCTGCACGAGGATCCCAAGCACGGTGGGTTCTCGGGCGAAGGCGCCGCGCCGCGATCCCGGCGATTGTGGGTGGCGGCGGCGTGCGCGATCGCGCTGGTGACGGGCGGTCGTTTCGCGCTGCAACATCTTGGCGCCACGGGTGCCCCCGTCGCCGAAGCGGCGAGCCCCCAATCGGCAACGGCGACGGCGACGGTCGCGCTGGCTCCGAGCGCGTTGCCGGCGGCAGTCGGCGCCGTGCCCGAGGCGGTGACGGCTCCCGGTCCGGCGGTCTCGCAAGCGGTGGCCGGCAACCCGACGGCTGAGCCCGCGATCGAGCAGGCGAAGCCGGCGGCAGCAGAGCCGCGCACGCAGGCACTCGCCGCGAAGTCCGCGCCGGTCGAGGACAGATCGCTCGCGGACAAGGCGATCGCCGAGACGCCGGCCGTTGCGCCGCAACACGGGACACTGTCCCCGGCGGGCGAGGCAGCGCCCGCGCCACCCTCCCCGGCGCCCGTGATCGCCGCGCCGGCGCTGGCGGCGGATCCGCCGGCGGAGGATTTTGAAACGTTGCTCAAGCGCTGTCGCGAGGCCATCGCGCGCGAGCGCTGGGTCGCCGCGCGGGCCGCCTGCGGGGTCGCGCAACAACAACGTCCCGACTCGCCGGACGTCCTCACCCGGCTGGCCGAGATCGCGCTCAACCGCGGGCAGGGACGCGCGGCCCTTCGCTTCGCCAATGCCGCGCTGACCTCCGATCCCGCCTTCGCCGACGCTTACGTGATCGTCGGCAGCGTGCAGCAGAACGAGAACCGCACCGTCGAAGCGCGCGCCGCGTACAGCCAGTATCTCAAGCTGGCGCCGTCTGGCCGCTACGCCTCCGATCTGCGCGCGATCCTCGCGACGCTGTGATCGCCGATCGCGCGAGGCAAGATCGGCTCAGGCTTCCGCGAACGAGATCGCGGCGAAGCTGACCACGCTGGCGGCGTCGATGTTCCACTGCTGATAGCGCAGCAGCTGGCCCCGCGCCTCGGGCACCGCCCGCAGGAACGTGTAGAGGGGCGACGAGCCGCACCACTTGAGGTCGTCGCCGCCGTTCGCGATCACCTGGTCCCAAAATCCAGCGGCGTCGCCCTCGGCGATGCGATCGATGCGCCGCCGGTCGCGCGCCTCGGTCTCCACCAGCGGGCCTTCGCCCGCGCGTGCCGCGAACGGATCGCCATAGCGCGAGCCGACGTGGGCCATGTCGATCCCCAGGACCCAGAACAGCCGGTCGCCGAGGCGCGCGTTCAGCTCGCCGAGCGCGCCCAGGAAGCGCGCCACCGCGGCGTTCTCCTCGGGGAGGCGCCGCCCGTCGAGGCCGGCCATGAACGGCCCGCACAGGATGGGGAGAATGCGCACGCCGGCGCCGAACAGGTGCTGCAGGTAGACGACCTGGAACTCGACCGAGTGCTCGATGGCGTGGCAATAGTCCTCCTCCTCGACGGCGCCTGCGCCGGCGTCGCGGATCAGCGCCTCCACCGCGCCCACGTCGGTGCTGGCGCGGCCGAACGGCGTCGCGAACGGCTTGCGCGTCAGTCCGAAGCGATCGGGTCTTCCATAGTGCGACGTCCCCAGGATCACGAACGTGCGATCGCCCAGTCCATCGCCGGTGGGCAGGGCGCCGTACGCCGCGCCGTACGACGGGTAGCCTCCCTCGGGGCTGACGTGGGGAGCGGCGATGCCGCGCAGTGAGCGGGGCGGCTGCGCCGGTGATCCGCCGCCGTCGAGGCTGCGGGCCAGGGCGTCGCGCAGGGGCTGGCGTTCGGCGGGGTAGCCGCCGCCGGCGTGAACCGCCGACCGGTGCGGCGCCGACCGGAACGCCTGCTCGCGCTTCCCCTTCATCTCGGCGAAGACCTGGTCTTCCAGAAATCCGGCCTCGGCCAGCGCTTCGATCAGATGTCCCGCCGGGCCGCTGACGGCGATCTCGCCGGTCAGGCGGGCCAGGCGCTCGCGCAGATCGGCCTCGGTCTTCTGCCCGTCGAAGCAGCTCAGGCAGCGCGCCAGCAGCGGCGGCACGATCAGCGTCTGGTCGGAGAATCGGAACGGATCGCGAATCAGCAAGCCGGGCTGTTCCGGCACCGGCGACGGCATCACCTCCAGGTCTTGGCGCAGGCGGGGCAGGGTGCGCGGCGCGGAGGGCATCGCTCTTCAAGCTTAGCTGGCCAAAGGTCGCCGGGTTGGTCAAGATGTTCCGGTTGCCATGTGGCTCGGCTCGACGAAATTGAAGATGCCTGCGCCCGAGGACGCGCTGCCGGGGCGCGCGCAGGCGATGCCGGTTCCCGCTGCTCACGACGTGCTGGGCACGCCGCTGCGCGCACCCTTCCCCGCCGGGACCGAGGTGGCGTTTTTCGCGATGGGTTGTTTCTGGGGCGCGGAGCGAAAATTCTGGGAGCTGGACGGCGTCTATTCGACCGCCGTCGGCTACGCCGGGGGTTACACGCCGAACCCGACCTACAAAGAGGTGTGCTCTGGAATGACCGGACACACGGAGGTGGTGCAGGTCGTCTTCGACCCGCGCGTGGTCTCGTACGAGACGCTGCTGAAGGTGTTCTTCGAGAACCACGACCCGACGCAGGGGATGCGCCAGGGCAACGACGTCGGTACGCAGTATCGCTCGGCGATCTACACCACCAGCGAGCGGCAGCGGCGCGCCGCCGCCTTCGCGCGCGACGCCTACCAGCGCGAGCTCGCGGGCGCGGGCCACGGCGCTGTCACCACCGAGATCGCCGACGCGCCTCCGTTCTATTACGCGGAGGATTATCACCAGCAGTACCTGGCCAAGAACCCCGACGGCTATTGCGGCCTGGGCGGCACTGGCGTCAGCTGCCCGGTGGGTCTGGCCCCGGGCAAGACGCCCGCATGAGCGATCCGTCAACCGTCGCAAACGTCGCGGTGAAGGGCGCGGCGCCGATCTGGCAACGCCGCAGCCGGTGGCTGCTGCAGGTCTTCGCGCCGGTCCTGATCGCCACCGGCATCGCCGGTTTTGTGATCCCGCCGGCTGCGTCGTTGATGAGCGGGGCGCCCGCGTACAACGTCTTTCACATCATCGCTGGCTCGCTGGGCGCCGCGCTGGCCCTTACCGGCAGCGCGGCGGCAGCCTCCGCCTTCAACGTCGGGTTCGGTGCGATCGATCTCTACCAGGCTGTGGCCGGCCTGGCGGGCTTGCCTCCCGCGCAACTGTTTGCGCTGCGGCCGGCTGACCACGTCGTGCACGTCGTGCTGGGCGCGCTTCTAGTCGCCGTCGGCTGGCGCGGCCGACCCGGCGTGAACGGCTAGCCGACAGCTGGCCTTCGGCTTAGTCCCAGACTTCAGTCTGTCGCGGCGTCGATGGCGGCGGCCCAGTGCGGCTCAGGAGCCACGGCGCTGGCGCGGTCGGCGGCGCTGATGGCCCAGCTCTCGCGAACGGAATCGGAGCGCTCGGCTTTCTGCACCAACGGTGCGGATGGCGCGGGCGCGGCGTTGCGAGCGGCGGTGGCGGACGGGACAGACGGTGTGGCGAAGGGCATCGAACGGACCTCCATGTCAGCGGCGGCGCTGGGTAGCCATTCTTTTCTTTCTGCAGATCCCGCGCCAAAGGCCCGCTGACGTGTTTTCAGCAGGTTAGGCCTTGACACCTGGCGCGGCCGCTACACACCTTGCGCGAGGCTGCGCAAGTTGCCGCGCGGTTCACGCAACTGGAGCAGCCGGAAATATTTTGTCGTATGGCGTTCTACCCTACAATCCCGCCGGTCCGCGTCAGCGCGGCCGCACCGCCGCCCTCGCCGTTCTCTCCTCCCTAGACCTAAGGAGCTCAATCATGTTGATGCATTTTGCTCGCGCCTGCGGTAAGGCGCTGCCCCTGCTGTTGCTCGTCGGCGTCGGGTGCGGCAGCAGCTCGCCCAGCGAGACGTCCGACGGTGGAAACGCCGACGGTGGGAACGCCGACGGTGGCGGCGACGTGGCGCTGGGCCCGGCGCAGAAGCTGGTCATCCTGCACACCAACGATCTGCACTCGCACCTCGAGGGCTTCGCGCCCGAAGGTGACTACTCGCCCAGCACGACCAACGACGACCTCACGGTGGGCGGCATCGCGCGCCTGGCCACCGCGATCGGCGGCGCGCGCATGGCGGCCGGCGACAGGCCCGTGATGCTGGTGGACGCGGGCGACTTCATGATGGGCACGCTGTTCGAGACGCTGGCCACCACCAATCCGCCCGAGCTGGCATTCATGAAGGGGATGGCGTTCGACGCGACCACCATCGGCAATCACGAGCTCGACTGGACGCCGAAGGGCCTGGCGGGCCTGCTGAACGCGGCGGCGATGGCCGGCAACCTCATCCCGATCGTCGCCAGCAACATGCACTTCAGCGACTCGGACCCCGGGGACGACGATCTGAAGATGCTGGTCGATGCCACGCAGGTGATCCAGCCGAAGCTGATCAAGATGTACGGCACGCTGAAGGTCGGCTTCTTCGGGCTGCTGGGCGCGGACGCCGTCCGCGTGACGCCGCAAGCGAAGCCGCTGACCTTCGACACCATCGAGATCGCGGCGGCGGCGATGGTCAAGGAGCTGCGCGAGACCGACAAGGTCGATCTCATCGTCGCGCTGTCGCACTCCGGGATCTCCGCCGACGGCACCGGCGAGGACGCGGATCTGGCCAGCCTGGTCCCCGACATCGACATCATCATCAGCGGTCACACCCACGACAAGCTGGACCAGCCCAAGATCGTCGGCAAAACCGTGATCGTCACGGCCGGCTCCTACGGGCAGTACCTGGGCGAGCTGGAGGTGACGGTGACGCCAGGGGCAGCCACTCCGGTAGCGGTCGACAAGTACACGCTGCTGCCAATCGACGATCAGATTCCGGGCGACGCCAACACGGAGACCGACGTTCAGGCATTCATCGCCGGCATCGACATGGGCCTGGCGGCCAAGGGCGTGCCGACGTACAAGATGCCGATCGCCGTGTCGGCCTTCGATTTGCCGCTGCCCATGTTCGCCGAGGCGCCCGTCGGCGACCTGGTCACCGACGCCTATCGCACGATCGTCTCGGCGCTGCAGCCGGACAGGGCGGTCGACCTGGCAGTCGAGGCGAACGGACAGCTTCGCGCGCCGATCATCAGGGGCACGACCGGCCAGGTCTGGATGGCCGACATGTTCCGCGTGCTGCCGATCGGCATCGGCCCCGACGGCGTGCCGGGATACCCGCTGGTGACGTTCTATCTCACGCCGAAGGACATTCGGTCCGGTCTGGAGCTGAACGCCGCCTCTGGCAGCCTGTTGCCCGACCAGTATTTCCTGCAGATCTCGGGGATGAAGACGACGTACGACACCAGCAAGCCGGTGTTCGGTCGGGTCACCAGCCTCGGCAAGGTGAACGCCGACGGTTCGGTCATGGACCTGGCACTCGACGACACCACGACCTGCCTCAAGGTCGTGGCCACGAGCTACGTCGCCGGCCTGCTGGGTCTCTTGAAGTCGCTGAGCGGGAACGTGCTGGACGTGACGGCCAAGGCGTCGGACTGCGTGACCCCCATCGATCCGACGGTGGAGGCCGCCTTCGTCGACGCGGATCCCACCACCGACGGGACGCAGGAGCTGAAGCACTGGACGGCGCTGCTCAAATACATGACGTCGTTCAAAGACGCCAACGGCGCCCCGCTGCCGATCCCGCAGGTGTACAGCGCGCCTCAGGGGCGCATCACCAAGCAGCCGTGATGCGCGCGATGTGGGTGATGGCGGCGGCGGCCGGGGCTGCCGCCGCGACGGCTTGCGTGCCGACGCTGCCCAAGAATCCGCCCCCGGAGCAGATGGACTTCGATCCGCAGGCGAATCCGCCGCGGGTTCCGCAGCCGACCAGCTTGATCATCAACCCGGTCACGAAGCACATCGACTTCAGCCTGGCCGGCCTGACGATTCCCAGCGACTGCGCGACCGCGACCGACATCTCGCAGGCCGAGTGCGAGTTCGATCAATATCTGCAGGCGCTGGACGGGTTCCCCACCGTGACTCCGGCGCAGGCGCCGGCGTCGGCGGTGCTGGATCCAGCCACGATCGCGCCGGCGACCGGAAACGTGGTGGCGTTCGCCTTGCGCGCGCAGGCGCCGGTGACCGACCTGCAGGTCGACTTCGACACGACGGGGAAAATCCTGGACGCGCGCCCGAAGCACTGGACCATCGGCGAATTCTACTGGCTGGCGGTGCGCGGCTATGCGAACGGCGTGCGCGCCGTCGACGGCACGGAGGTGGTGGCCGCGCCGGCGCAGTATCTGCTGAAGCAAGACAGCTCGCTGACCTGCGGCGCCACCGACACGAACATCGATCCCCAGTGTCCGGCCTACGTGCTGTTCGAGCAGCAGATGATGCCGGCGGACGCGGCCCAGAGCCTGCTGCAGCTGGAGGCGGCGCGGATGCAAATGATCCAGCTGAACGCCTACCCGTCGATCGCCGCGCTGGGCATCCCCGAGGACGAGGTCGCGGTGATCTGGGGCTTCCCGGTTCACTCGCAGTCGGTGGCGGAGCTTGATCCCAGCCCGGCGGCGATGATCGTGCCGCGCATGCCGGCGCCGAACCAGATCACCGTGGCGGTTCAAGGGCCCGTCGATCCAGCGTCGGTGAAGGCGTTCGTGCTGCAGAAGCAGATGGGCCCGGTGGTGGTGATGGATCTGAACCAGGTCGCCATCCTCGATCTAGTCGGCGGCCTGCCGCCAGTCGACGCGGCCTTCGTCGACGGGAATATCGTCATCACCGGCCAGTCGGCGTTTCCGGTCGGGCACGTCATGGGCCTGTTCTTCACCAACGCCATCCACGACGCGCCCGGCGACACGGGGCGTCCACTAGTGCCGTCACCGGTGTCGAAGCTCCTGACGTTGCGCGGGTCCCTGATCGACAGCGACGGGCACAGCTCGTTGCGGGCGGTCTCGGACAGCGACGCCGCCATGCTGGAGGGGGGCCGCCAGCAGCTGGCAACGCTGTTCGACAACCAGATGCTGACCTGCATCGTGGGCATCTCGCGCGAGTCGCTGGTCTATTGCTACGCCTTTCAGGTGGCGCAGCCATGACGGCCCTGCCGCTGCGCTGGCGGATGGTGGCGACGGGCGCGCTGGCGCTGGCGCTGATCGGGCTGGCGGCGCGACCGTGCCAGGCCAACGGCTTTCTCATCTACGACATCTCGGGCGACGCCCTCGGGCGCGCCTCGGCGGTGACGGCCGCCATCAGCGAGCCGGCGGCGATCTGGTTCAACCCGGCCGCGCTGTCGTTCATGAAGGGCGTCAACGCTTCGGTGGGCGGCACGTTCATCACGGCGCGCTCGCGCTTCTCGCCGACCGGCGGAGGTCCCGACACCGACAGCGAGCGCGGCAACTTCGTCCTGCCGGCGGTCTTCGCCAGCGCGCCGGTCAGCGATCGCGTGGCGCTGGGGATGGGCGTCTACACCACCTTCGGGATCGGGATTCGCTGGCCCGACGACTGGGCGGGCAGCCAGAACGCCATCGCCGCGTCGCTGGAGACGCTGGCCTTCAACCCGACCGTGGCAGTGAAGGTGAGCCGGCGATTCTCCCTGGCGGCCGGCTTCGACGCCATCCGGGGCGCGGTCGATTTCACCACCGGGCTGCCGGCGATCGTCGGCGGCGACGTCCGGCTGGTGGGCGGCGCGTGGGGCTACGGCTTCAACGTCGGCGCGCTCTATCGTCCGCTGCCGCAGCGGGTGCAGGTGGCGCTGACGTACCGCAGCCGGGTGGCTTTGCACTTCGACGACGGGCAGGCGGACTTTCGCCCGGCGCACGTCGAGTTCGAGCGGCAGCTGCCCGATCAGGGAGGCAACGCCGCCATCACGTTGCCCGACATGATCACGGCGGGCGTCATGGTGCGGCCGATCGAACCGCTGACGCTGACCTTCGACGCCAACCTGGTGTTCTGGACGACGTACCAGACGATCCAGATCAACTTTCAGCATGCGCCGGCGCGCGTGCTGCAGCCGGACGGGCACGACTCATACATGCTGCGCCTGGGCGCCGACCTGGCCCCGCCGCGCGTGCCAGGCCTGCACTTTCGCATGGGCCTCATCTTCGATCGCAGCGCCGTGCGCGCCGAGGGGCTTGGGCCCGGCCTGCCCGACGCCAACCGGCTGGACGGGGCGCTGGGTGTCGGCTACGGCCGCGGGCACCTGCGCGCCGACCTCGGTTACCTGCTGGTGTATTTCCTGCCCGCCGACGCCGTCGGGGGCCGGGAGAGCCCGGAGGGGACGTACCGCACGCTGGCGCACCTGCTGGGGCTGACGGTGGCGGCTTCCTGGCGCTGAGCGCATCGCGGCGCGAATTCGTTCTCCGGCGCGGCGATCGAATAAATGGAAGCTATCAATCGCGCCGGATTTGCTATGGTCGCGCGACATTGGTCTTTCGGGCGAGGATAATTCGCCGTCCGCGCGGTGCTCTGGCCCTGGGTCTCCTCACTGTCGGTGTGTGCTTTCTCCTCGGCGCGTGCTCCGGCTTGGAGCGCAGCTCGGCGGGCACGCTTCCGATCACCGGCGGCGGTGCCGGCGGGGCGGGGACCGGAGGCGCCACGGTCGGGGGCGCCGACGACGCGGGCACGACCGGATCGCCGGGCGGAATGTCGGGGACCGACGACGCCGCCGCCGCCGACGTTCCGCCGCCGCTCTCCCCGGTGGGCGTCGCCTGCGCGCAGGACGTTGACTGCGACAGCGGCTTCTGCGTCGACAGCGTCTGCTGCACCTCGCGCTGCGACGGCACCTGTCAGTCCTGCAACCTGACCGGCAGCCCGGGGCTGTGCCTGCCGGCCGAGGTGGGGACCGATCCGCGCAACGACTGTCCCGACGAGCTGGCGGGCAGCTGCGCGCGCGACGGCGCGTGCGACGGTGCCGGGCAATGCCGACGCTATCCAGGCGGGACGATCTGCAAACCCGCCGCGTGCGTCGGCGCGACCCTCACCGCGGCCGCTCGCTGCGGCGACAGCGGCTGCACCATGGTCGAGGGGCAGCCCTGCGATCCCTATCGATGCGGGCCGGCCGACGTGTGTCTGACGTCCTGCACGGCCGACAGCGACTGCGTGGCGCCGAGCATCTGCATCGCGGGCCGGTGCGGGAAAAAACCGATCGGCGACCAGTGCGCCGGTGATTTGGAATGCAACTCCGGCCACTGCGAGCAGAACGTCTGTTGCGGCAGCGCCTGCGCGGGCCTGTGCTCGTCCTGCGCGCTGATGGGCAGCGAGGGGCGCTGCACGATGGTGCCGCCCGGCCAGGATCCGCTGAACCAGTGCCCGCGCGAGGATCCGGCCAGCTGTGGCCTGGACGGCTTCTGCGACGGCGCCGGGGCCTGTCACAACTACGCGACCGGCACCATCTGTGGCGCTGCTACCTGCAACAACAACTTGCTGACGGCGGCGGCGACCTGCGACGGCCAGAAGGTCTGCGGCGGGCCGGCGATCACCTCGTGCGGCAACTATTCCTGCGACATGAGCGGCGGCCGCTGCCGCGTGCTGTGTGCGGCCGACGCGG
>DATKEU010000479.1:0-6173 GCA_035544495.1 Polyangia bacterium
GAGCTCGACAAGTACTGCATCGGTCAGGGGCGCGCGAAGAAGGCGCTCTCCGTCGCGGTCTACAACCACTACAAGCGCGTCGGGCAGCAAAAGACGAAGACCGGCGACTGCGAAGTCTCGAAGGGCAACATCCTCCTCCTCGGTCCCACCGGCTGCGGCAAAACGCTCCTCGCTCAGACGCTCGCTCGCAAGCTCGACGTGCCCTTCGCCATCGCGGACGCGACCACGCTCACCGAAGCGGGCTACGTCGGTGAAGACGTCGAGAGCGTGATCAAGGCGCTCTATCGGAACGCCGGCGGCGACATCGAGAAGACCCAGCGCGGCATCGTCTGCATCGACGAGATCGACAAGATCGCGCGGAAAGGCGGCGGTCCGTCGGTCACGCGCGATGTCTCGGGCGAGGGCGTGCAGCAGGCGCTGCTTAAAATCCTCGAGGGCAAGCAGGCGTCGATCACGCCCGACGGCGCGCGAAATCGCCCGCAGCAGGAGCTGATCCAGGTCGACACGACCGACATCCTGTTCGTCTGCACCGGGGCCTTCAACGGCATCGAAGAGCTGGTGCGCCGCCGCGTCGGCGAGCGGGGCCTGGGCTTCGGTGCGCACATCGGCAAGGGCGAAGAGTCGAAGAACACCCTGCGGGCGCTGGCCCGTACCGAGGACCTGGTCAAGTTCGGGATGATCCCGGAGTTCATGGGCCGCCTGCCGATCATCGTGTCGGCGGACGATCTCGACGTCGAGATGCTGGTCGACATCCTCTGGAAACCGAAAAACGCGCTGGCCAAGCAGTACGAGCGCCTGTTCGAGATGGAGGGCGTCAAGCTGCGGTTCACCGAGGACGCCTTGCAGGGCGTGGCGCAAGAGGCGGCGCGCCGTAAATCCGGCGCGCGCGGCCTACGGGCGATTCTGGAAGAGGTGATGCTGGACGTGATGTATGAGATCCCGTCCCTCACCGGCGTCACCGAGTGCGTGGTTACCCGCGACGTCGTCGTGTCGAGGGGCCGGCCGCAGCTGGTTCGCGAGAAGAAGGCTTCCTAAAAAGCCGCCCGCGGGACTAAAGTTGCGGCCCTCGTACGTCGACACCTGCTCGAACGTGCGGGATCCCCTATGGCCTCCCGGCGATTCGTGAGCATCGTTGAGTGGCCACTGACATCGAAAGAGCCGAGGCGAAACACATGCTGAACGAGAAAGAAAAGGCCCAGATCCGCGGCGTCCTCGAGGACGAGCAGCGGCGTCTGGCGCGCACCAGCCAGAACGCGCTGTCGTACTCGATGAACCACGAGCGCAACATCGGGCGCGACTCGATCGACGAATCGATGGAGGAGGAGATCTTTTCGACGGAGATGCGCCTGCACGACCGCGAGAAGTTCTTGCTGGGGAAGATCAACAAGCAGCTGGCCCGGCTGGCCCGCAACGAGATCGACGTCTGCGAGGACTGCGGGGAGCCGATCTCCTTCCGCCGCCTGCTGGCGCGCCCCGTGACCACGCTGTGCATCGAGTGCAAGGAGCAGAGCGAGCGCGAGGAGGCCGCCGCCGACCAGGCCGGCCGTGGCGGCGCCCTCACCGAGATCACGGACATGGGCTCGGCCGGCGACGGCGAAGCCAAGATCCCGAGCAGCCTCGAAGAGTAGCCGGGCCGAGGGCTTCCACGCCCCTGGCTCTTCCCCGCGTTCTGTTATAGGTTTTTCGGGCGCGGAGCCGGTGAAACGATGGCGGACAGTCGATATCGCATCACCGAGCGGGTAGCCGCCGGGGGCATGGCCGAGGTGTTCCGCGGCGTCGCCGAGTCGCTGCAGGGTTTCCGGAAGAAC
This sequence comes from Polyangia bacterium, assembly GCA_035544495.1. GTDB lineage: Bacteria > Myxococcota_A > Polyangia > Fen-1088 > Fen-1088 > DATKEU01. Next base: position 1,809 of record DATKEU010000479.1, read on the forward strand.
ATCGCCATCAAGCGAATTCTTCCGAACCTGACCAAGAACAAGAAGTTCGTGGCGATGTTCCTGGACGAGGCGCGGCTTTCGCTGGCCCTGCAGCACGCCAACATCGTCCAGGTGTTCGACATTGGCCACTCGGACGACACGTACTTCATCGTCATGGAGTACGTCGACGGCGTGCCCCTGAAAGCGCTGATGGAGTGGCGCCGTCGCATCGGCCGCCGCATCCCCATCGCGAACACGCTCCACATCATCATGGAGATGTGCAAGGGGCTCTCCTACGCGCATGAGCTGCTGAACCCGGACACCGGCAAGCCGCTCGGCATCGTCCACCGCGACATCTCGCCGCCGAACGTGCTCATCTCGAAGCAGGGCGAGATCAAGGTGGTGGACTTCGGGCTGGCCAAGGCCACCAGCCAGCTGGAGAACACCGACCCCGGCGTGGTGAAGGGGAAGATGAGCTACCTGTCGCCCGAGGCGGCCCGCGGCGAGGAGGTCGATCACCGCGCCGACATCTTCGCCGTCGGCATCCTGCTTTACGAGATGTTGACGGGCAAGCGCCTGTTCTACGGCGAGACCGACTACCAGACCGTCGAGCTGGTGCGCAACGCGAAGATCCCGCCCCTCAAGGCGCAGAACCCGCAGGTCGAGACCGAGCTCGAGGACATCGTCCGCAAGTCGCTGGCTCGTCGGGCCGAGGATCGCTACCAGAGCGCGCTGGATCTGCAGGACGCGCTGGCCCACTACAGCTACTCGCGCGGCCTGAAGGTGATCTCGCGCGACATCGCCGAGCTGGTGCGCCAGTGCCTGGACGATCTCCACGTCCAGTCGGGCGAGGGGAAGAAATCGGGCAGCATCATCAACACGCTGCTGAATGAGGAGATCGTCAAGTTCACCTCCGTCGATTTCGAGGAGGCGGGCGCCAGGCCCCTGTCCGAGGACGACCTGTCGCCGCCGCCGCCCTTCCATACCGGCGAGTTCATCGACCCGCGCGTCTGGTCGACGGAGCGCCTGACGCCGGTGATCGGCCTGCACGAGGTCCCGGACTTCGACGCGCGCCCGACCACGAAGGACGGCGACGCCGTCGCGTCCGTCGCGGCCCAGGCGGCGCGGCAGACCGCTCGCGGCTCGCGCCCTCCGGCGGCGGCGGGGCGCGCGCCGGCGCCGGAGCCGTCGCCATTCGCGGAGCCGAACGCGCCCACGCTGGCCGAGTCGCCCCCGACCGAGCCGACGCCGGGGCCCGAATCGCTGGCGGCGGTGCTGGAACCGCCGGCGCCGCGAGCGGGTGGGGCGGCCCCCAGCCGAGCGGCTCGCAGCTTCCTCATCGGCGTCGCCGTCGGCGTCGTGCTGCTGGGCGGGGTGGTGGCGGCGCTGATCGCGCGCAAGAACGCCGGCCACGCCGCGCCGGCCGTGAACCAGCCGCCACCCGCCGCCGCGGAAGTGCCCGCGACGTCGCCCCCGTCGCGGTCGGCGAACCAGTAAGGGTCGCGCGGGAGCGCTTCGTTAGCGCCGCGCCTCGGGGGTCGCCGGAGGGACGCTCGCCGCCGCCGCCGCTGCCGCCGCCGGTACGGGCGCCTTCGCCAGCGGTTCGGGAACCAGCGGAAAACGCGAGCCGTGGATACGGCGCTGATCGGCCAGCATCCAGCGGCCGTCGTTCCACTGCCAGTGCTGCTCGATAGTCGACTTGTTCAGCAGCGCCCGGCGCTGATTGTACCAGGCGACCTCGGTGACGACGGTGGCCTTCTCGGCGCCGGGGGCAATCTGGACCAGCGCCAGCTCGTTCTCCGCGATGCTGAAGTCGTCGCCGAGATCGCGGCCGCGCACGACGAGGGCCGCGCTCTCGTCCTTCGACAGGAAGCGGTCCATGTGCTCGTAGCGGCCCCAGCGCAGCTCGTTGTTGTATTCGACGGCCGCCTTGGTGAGGCCCTCCTCGCGGCGCTGCGACGGCGCCAGGCAGCCGGCCACCAGCGCGATCAGGAAGGGGAGACGCAGCCGGAGCGGGCGCGGGTTCACCAGTCGACGGTAAGCCCGTCTCAGCGGCGGCGCAAAATTCTCGCCACCTTGGCGCGGTCGGCGGGGCCGAACTCGCCGCTTGCCACCAGGACGGCGACGTACAGCGCCGCCAGCACCAGCGTCACCACCAGACCCAGCAGCTTGCCGCCCGGCGGGACGAAGCGGCCCACCAGCACCACCACGCCGATGGCCAGCGCCACCCGCGCCACCGTCGCCAGCGGCGGGCTTCCGCCCAGGCGCCGGCGCACGACCGCGATCGCCACGGCCAGGCCGACGGCGTTGCCCAGCGTCGTCGCCAGCGCCGCCGCCAGCAGCATGGGACGCCCGGGCAGCGCGGCCGGCACCATCGTCGCCGCCGCGCCGCCACCCACGACCACCGTCAGCGCCATCAGGACCAGCGTCGCCCGCGTGCGCCCGGCGGCGTTCAGGATCGCGCACGACACCGACAGCAGCGCCAGGCAGCACTCGCCCGCAACCAGCGTGGGCAGCGCCAGCGCGCCGTCGCCGTACTCGGGCTTGTACAGGATCCCCAGCAGCGCGCCCGGGCGGGCCGCCAGCGTGAGGCCCATGCCCGCCGCCAGGATCAGCGCATAGCGCAGCGTCTGCGTGACGTAGGCGCGCGTGACCGCCTGGTCCTCGGCGAACGTCGCGCGCGAGACCAGCGGGAACATGACGAAGGTGACCACCACCAGCGCCTGATACGGCAGCAGCGCCAGCGTGCGCAGGGCCTGATAGTGCGCCGCCACCACGCCCGCCGCCTGCGCGTCGACGACGCCGGCGAAGTGGTGCAACAGGGGCTGATCGTAGTTCAGCGCCACGTTCAGGAGGAAGCTGTACGCCACCACCGCGCCCATGTAGCGCCCCAGGCGCGCCGACGGGAACGCCGGCGTGTCCGTCGCGGGCGGCAAGCGCATCACCCGGGCCGCGACGATCAGGATGAACACCGCCGCGGCGGCGAAGCCGAAGAACGCGCCCGTCACCTTCCACAGGATGGCGCCGCCCAGCAGCAGCACCGTCTTCGCCGTCGAGAAGCCGACGTCGAAGCCGGCCTGCGCGCGGAAGCGGCGCAGGCCGTTGGCCGAGCCGACGAAGACCGCGTACAGCGCGTAGAGGAACGGGATCGCGGCGGCGATGCGGAAGTATCCGGCATAGGCCGGCTGCTTCTCGAACGCGGCCAGCCAGGGCGCGCCCAGAAAGAAACCGAGGCCCAGCGCCGCCCCCACGCCCACCTGCATGCGCAGGCCGGCGCGCTGGACCGCGCCGGCGCGGTGGTCGTCCTCGGCGGTGAACTTGGAGATCGACTGGATCGTCCCCTGCACGACCGTGTTGTTCACGATCGAGATGACGTTGTTGACGACGCCGAAGGCGCCGTAATCGCGCAGGCCGACCAGGCGGGTCAGCAGCACCTGCTGCAGAAAACCGCTCAGCATGAAATAGACCTTGGCGAACCCGATGAAGAGGGCGCCCCGGCCGGCCACCACCGCCGCCTCGCCGCCGGGCGCGCTGGCGGGCTTGTCCGTCGCTGGCGCGGTCGTCGCCGATGTCGTGGCCGTCGTCGTGGATGTCGTCGTCGTGGTCATGGTTGCCGTCCCGAAACGACGCGGTCGATCTCGGCCAGGTCGCGCCGCCGGCGGATGTCGACGAACCCGGCCGCCTGCATCAGCGCCGCGGCGTCGTCCGCCTGGCCGGCGCCGATCTCCAGCGCCAGCGCTCCGCCCGGGCCCAGCAGGGCCGGCGCCGCCGCCACCAGCCGCCGCACCAGCGCGAGGCCGTCGGGCCCGCCGTCGAGGGCCAGCGCCGGCTCGGCGCGCACCTCCGGCGGCAGCGACGAGAGAACGGCCGTCGGGATGTAGGGCAGGTTGGCGACGATCAGATCCAGCGGCGCCAGCGGGCCCAGCGCCTGGTCGAGATCGCCTTCGTAGAACGCGACCGCGACGCCGTTGCGGGCGGCGTTGTCGCGCGCCACCGCCAGGGCGTCCGCCGAGACGTCCGTGGCCGCGACCCAGGTGCCGCGCGCGTGCCGGGCGATGGCGACGGCGATCGCCCCCGAGCCGGTGCCGACGTCAGCCACCTTCAGCGGCGGCCGCTCGCTGGTGGATTCGGTCGCGGGCCGCGTCAGCCGCTCGCGCAGATAGACCAGCGCCTCGTCGACCAGCGTTTCGGTGTCGGGCCGCGGCACCAGCACGCGCGCGTCGACGGCGAAGGAGAGCCCGAAGAATTCCTTGCGCCCCATGATGTACGCCACCGACTCGCCGCCCTGGCGCCGCTTGACCAGCTCGCGCAGCGCCGCCAGCTCGTCAGGCAACAGCGGCCGATCGTGCTGGACGTACAGCTGCACGCGATCGAGCCCCAGCGCGT
>DATKEU010000480.1:0-5617 GCA_035544495.1 Polyangia bacterium
CACCTTGGCGTCGCTGCTCTCCGTCGATACGCGCAAGACCTCTTTGAAGGCCTCGACGGCCGGCTTGGCCTTCAGCTCGCGGACGTGGGTGGCGCCTTCGAACAGCTTGGCCTGGACGTAGAATTCGCTGCTGGGCGGGACGGCTCCGAACAGCGCCACGGCCTCCTTGAAATTACCCTTCTGGTAATTGAACTTGCCGAGCAGGAAGTAAAGCTCGTCCTTGACCTTTTCCAGCGCCGGCTCGTCCAGCTCCGCTCGATTGTACTTGCCGATCTTCTCCAGAATGCCGGTCGAGTCCGGCAGTTGCCGCGACAGCGAGGCCAGCCATTTCAGCGTGGCCCGGTAGTAGGCATGCGCCGGGCCCTTTTGCACCACGCGGTCGAAATACGACAGGGCGGCCGAGTAATACTTCATGTTGTACAAGGCCTTGCCCATCCAGAACTCGGCCTTCTGCTTGTTTCCCTCGGTGTCGCCGGTCTCGCCCTCGATGACCTTGTTGAGCTCGATGGAGGCCTGGCTGAAGTCGTCGGCGTCGTAGAGCTTGAAGGCGCGCTCCAGAACCTTTGACGGCTGGTCGCCGACCGCCGCAGAGTCGGGCTGAAAGTCGCCTTTTCTCTTTTTCTTCTGCGCGACTGCCGCCGAAGAGGCCAGCAACAGAGACGCGGTCAGTAAAATGCCCACTGCGCGCATTCCGCTCATCTCATCAATCCTCGCTGGTGATCCCGGGGGTTGTGGGGGGCTCTCTGGGCGGCAATCGCGTTAACCACAGGGCCGGCTTTAGTCGCACGACGGCGCGTGATGACCTGTAACAGCACACCCGAAAACCGAGCCATGCTATGAAACGCGATCTACCGTGTCAAGTGGGTCATTTGGATGGGTTTCGCTGTGCAAGCGTCGGTAAATACAGTAATTTGACCGCCATGTCCAGGACCGGCGGTCGAGCCAACGCGGGCCATTCGGCGCTTGACAGGTGGTGGACGGTGGGTAACATGGCGCCGCCCTCGGTCGGCCCGCAGCGGGGTGACGAGCGTGCCCGCCGAATCAAAGTGACACAAACGTTGCTGGCCCCCCTCTCAGCGCTTTTCCCCGGACCGAAGGAGTCGTCATGAGGTTCTCGCTGCGTCGCGCCGTGTTCGCGCACTGTGCCCCCGTCGTCGTCGCGCTCGTGGCTGCCAGCCTCTCCGGTTGCGAGAATCAGCACATCGGCCGGCCCTGCAACCTTCAGGTGTCCGACGACGGCGGCGCCGGCAACGGCGCCGCGCAGGCCACGATCACCGGTCAGGTTCTGCAGTGCCCGAGCCGCATCTGCATCCTACCCGCGGCCGAGGCGAAGACCGACACCGGACCGTACTGCACGGCCGAGTGCTCGAGCAACGACGATTGCAGCGACGGTGAGAAGCGCAACCCCAGCAACCCCGACGACAAGCGCTGCACCAAGGGCTACGCCTGCGGCGTCGCTTCCGAGGTGGGCGCCTTCTGCTGCAAGAAGATGTGCATCTGCCTCGACTTCGTCGACGCTCCCGGCGGCCAGCTCCCCGATCACCCCGCGTGCCAGCCGGGCATGAGCACCTGCCACAACGTCGTCGCCAAGTAGCGCCGCCTAGACGCCCGTGAGGTCGAAGGCGTTCGCAAGGTGGACGACGACGGGATCGCCGCCCTCACCGGGAAAGGTCACGCCGACGACGTCGAAGCGATAGGCGCTGGCGGCGAGAGAACCGGCTTCGAGGTAGAGGCGAGCGGCGCGGATGACCCGCGCGCGCTTCCGCGCCGTGATCGTCTCCAGCGGATCGCCGTGCTCCACGCCCGTGCGGGAGCGGACCTCGACGAACACGCAGGTGCCGCCGTCGTCCGCGACGAGGTCCAGCTCACCTTCCGGCCGCCGCCAGTTGCGCTCGACGATGCGCAGGCCGGCGTCTTCCAGCGCCGCCACGGCCAGATCCTCCGCCCGCCGACCGATGCCCGGGCGCGCCGCTAGACCGCCGCCGGCCACGGCGCAGACCCGCTCAGCCTTGAGCCGGCGACGGCGTCGAAGCGGGGGACTTCGCGGGCGCCGCGGCGGCCTCGCTCTCGCCCTCGGCGGCCCCCGTGTCGACGCTGGTCTTCTCGCTCTTGATGCGGGCGGCGCGGCCCTGCAGATCGCGCAGGTAGTTGAGGCGCGCCCGCCGCACGTGGCCCTTCTGCACCACCTCGATGCGCTCGATGCGCGAGGTGTGGACCGGGAAGATGCGCTCGACGCCGACACCGTACGAGATCTTGCGGACCGTGAACGATGCGCGCGAACCGCCGCGGTGCTGGCCGATCACCACACCCTCGAAGATCTGGACGCGCTCCTTGTCGCCCTCCTTGATCAGCGTGTGAACACGCACGCTGTCGCCGGAGCGAAACTCCGGGATCCCGGGGCGGGCGAAGCTGGACTCGATCTCCCTGATCAGAGGATGCTGGCTCATAAGGGCGGGGATTCTTAGTCGGAGGGTGGGGTCGAGTCAAGGACCCGGGCGTTTCTTGCCGGGTCGGCCCACCGGTGCTGCCGCGTCCGTCTCCTCGCGAAGGGCGTCGATCTCCTCGGCGCCGAGGGGGTGGCGGGCCAGAAGATCGGGGCGGCGATCGCGCGTGCGGCGCGCGGCCTCGCGCAGGCGAAAGCGCGCCACCGCCTGGTGATCGCCCGAGAGGAGGACGGGAGGCACGGCCCGGTCGCGCCAGACCTCGGGCCGCGTCCATTGCGGGTACTCGAGGCGGCCGGCCGAGAACGACTCGTCCGCGACCGACATCCCGCAACCGAGCACCCCGGGCAGCAGGCGCGCCACCGCCTCGATGATCACCGCGGCACCGAGCTCGCCGCCCGCCAGCACGTAATCGCCGATCGACAGCTCCTCGTCGCACAGCGCCTGGCCCACGCGATCGTCGACGCCTTCGTAGCGCCCACACACGAGGACGATGCGCGACTGCCCGACCAGCGCGCGCGCGCGGGCCTGATCGAAGACCTGACCCTGCGGGGTCAGGAGCACGCGGTGCGCGGGGCCGCGCGCGTCGGCGATCGCCTGCAGCGCGGCGGCCAGCGGCGGAGCGCTCATGATCATCCCCGGACCGCCGCCATAGGGCGTGTCGTCGACGGCGCGATGGCGCCCCTTTCCAAAGTCGCGCGGGTTGGTGAAGTGCACGGCGACCAGGCCTCCAGCGATGGCCTTGCCCAGCAGCGACGTCCCGACGAAGCCGGCGAACATCTCGGGGAACAGCGTCACCACCTCGAAGGTGCAGAGCGGCCCACCGTCATTCATCACCGTCATCGCCCTCCGCGGCGTCCAGCTGCCAGCTCACCCGCACGCGGCGCGCCGCGACCTCGACGGCGGCGATCACCTCGGGCACGATCGGGATCAGCGTCTCGCCGCCGTCGTCGCCGGCCACGGTCATCACGTCGTGGGCGCCGTTCCAGAAGCAGCCGGTGACGCGTCCGAGGCGGCGGCCGTCGGCGACGTCGACGACATCGCACCCGACGACGTCCTCCACGTAAAATTCGCCCGGGCCCAGGGCGGGCAGCGCGCGCCGGCTGACCCGCACCTCGCTGTGCGTGAGCGCGCGCGCCGCCTCGAGCGTATCGACGCCGACGAACGACAGCAGCAGGTGATCGCCGGCGGCCCGCGCCGATTCCAGGCGCTTTTCCGTGGCGCGTCCGTCGCGGACCAGGATCACCGTCCCCCCATCCGCCGGCGACAGCGCCCGCACGCGACCGACGGTGTTGAAGGGCCGCAGCGCGATCTCGCCGCGCACGCCGTGGGGTCGACCGAGCACGCCGATCGCCAGCGTCTCGGGGTCGTACAACGGATCCCCTCGCGCTATTCCAAGATCTCCAGGATGACCCGGCGGCGCAGCTTGGCCGACGCAGCGGACAGGATCGTGCGCAGGGCCTTGGCGGTCCGCCCTTGCTTGCCGATCACCTTGCCCAGGTCTTCCTCGGCGACCTTCAGCTCGAACACCAGCGCGTCCGGCTCTTCGATCTCCTCCACCTCGACCTCTTCCGGGCGATCGACCAGGCCCCGGGCCAGGTAGTCGACCAGCTCACGCAGCGACGGATCGGTGCCCGCGCGGCGGGCGTTCTGCTCACGGGCTCTCTGGGGGTTGTCAGTCATAGCCGTTTCGGGGCAGGAGGGTGACCGCCCGCGGCGGGCGCTAGCTGCCCGACGGGGCGTCGGCGGGCGGGGCCGCCTTGCGCATGGCGCGGATCAGCTCTCCCACGGTCTGACTGGGCAGCGCGCCCACCTTCAGCCAGTGCTCGAGCCGCGGCTGATCGACGCGGAACTCAATGGGAACCCGCAGCGGGTCATAGACGCCCAGCTGCTCGATGAAGCGGCCGTCGCGCGGGCTGCGCGAGTCGGCGGCGACCACCCGGTAAAACGGAACCTTCTTGCTCCCCGCGCGCGACAGTCGAATGGTGACGGACATCCAGTGTTCTTCCTTCGAAGAGAGTGGGGGAGGCTATCGGCCGGGTTGCGCCCTGTCAAGCTCCCCCGATGCAATAACTCGGGAATTGGCGATGAGGGGCGCTGGTTGCATAGTGACACCTCCCCCGTGCGAAGCCCGGCCACCTTCATTTTCAGCGTCGCCTGCGGGAGCGCCCTGATCGCCGGGCTGTGCCTGCGCGGGCATGCGCTGGGTGACAGTCCGGCGGCGGCGGGAGCCGCCGAGCGGCGGCTGGCGATCTTTTACACCGCGGAGATTCACGGGACGCTGGAGCCGTGCGGCTGCACGAGCGATCCGCTGGGCGACATCGCCCGCTACGCAGCGCTGGTGCGGGCGGCGCGCGCGCGCGGGACGGCCACGCTGCTGGTCGACGCCGGTGGAATGCTGTACGGCGAGGGCGGCATCTCCGCCAAGGAGCGCCCCGCCGATGATCTGCGCGCCAGGTTCCTGGCCGATGAGCTCGGCAAGCTGGGGCTTCGCGCGGCGGCGCTGGCGGAGACCGATCTGGTGGCGGGCGCGGGGGCCGTGCAACCACCGCGCCTGGCCTCCAACCTGGGCGCGAGCGCCGCGCTGGCGCCGGCGCACGTCGAGACGATCGGCGACATCAAGGTGGGCCTTCTGGGCGTGGCCGATCCGGCGCTGGGCGCGGCCCTGGGTGTGACGGCAGAGGAGGCGATGCGGGCGGCGCAGCGAGACGTGGAAAAGCTGCGGCGCGCGGGCGCCGAGATCGTCGTGCTGCTGGCGCCCATCGATCGCGGCGGCGCGCGGCGGCTGGCGCGCGAAGCGGGAGCCGATTTCGTCGTCGCCGGCCGGCAGGTGGGCCGCGGGATGGCGCGCGCGGAGAAGATCGGCGCCGCGTACCTGCTGCAACCGGCGGACGAGCTCCAGCGCGTGGGGCGCGTCGACCTCGTGCTGCGGGGCGGGGCGGCCCGCCCGCTCGTCGACGCGGGCGGGGCGGACGCCAACCAGGCGCGCGCCGAGGAAGTGGACCGCGCGCTCAAGCGCCTGGACGAGGATCTGGCGCGGTGGTCGTCGTCGGATGGAGGGGGCGGCGGCGGTGGCGGGGGCGAGGCGAGCTTCATCGCCGCCAAGCGCGCCGAGCGCGCCGAGCTGGTCGCTGAGCGAACGCGGCTCTCCCAGCCGTTCGCGCCGCCCGCGACGG
>DATKEU010000481.1:0-4918 GCA_035544495.1 Polyangia bacterium
AGGATGGCCGTCGAGCTGCAGGAGCCGGCCCTGCGCCTCATGACCTGGATCGAGAACAACAAGCAGCCCGCGCTGGCCGACTGGTTCATCGAGGCGCTGGTGTCGCGGCCGCTGGCGGAGATTGCCGCCGAACCGCGCGTCGTGCAGCCGCTGGGACCGATCCTGGAGCAGCACCAGCGTAACATCGCGATCATCGGCAAAGCGGCTAAGCTGGAGAAGGGCGTCGTTCACTTCGACGCGGCGGACGAGGCGCTCGGCGCCTTCAACAAGTTCATCACCTACTATCTGTTCCCGGAGGCGCGCTATTCCGTGGGCTTGACGCTGGGGGCGCGGGCGAAGATCTCGGTGGGTTCGAATCCCTGGTCGAAGGTGCCGCGCACGCACGAGATCAACAAGATCTGCGAGAAATACGGCGGCGGCGGTCACCCCGTGGTGGGTGCTGTTTCGGTCCCGCGCGACGAGCTGCCGCGCGCGCGAGAGATCGCGAGCGCGATCATCGCCGAGCTGCAGACGTAAGCGCGGCCCCTCCCCAGCCCTCCCCGCTTCGCGGAGAGGGGGCCGGAGTTTTCGCGAGGATGAGGAGGTAGCGCCAGCTCTTCGGCCGCCGGCGTCGTCGCGAAGGGGGAGGAAGCCAACGTCGGTGCCGGGCTCTTTCCGGCCCCCTCTCCGCGAAGCGGGGAGGGCTGGGGAGGGGCCGCGCGAAAATGGTGGAAGGCGGCTACCGTCGGACCGGGCGGTGGGGGCGCTGGCGGCGGCGGGCGGGGGGGCGGGGGCGTTTCGTTTTCGGCGGGGATTTGGGCTCTGAGGCGCTGCCGCCGACGCGGGTCTCCAGCTTCTCCAGGCGCTCGCGCAGCTGCGCGGTCTCGCCGCGCAGGCGATCGAGCTCTTCCTGCGCCTTGCGGAGCTGCTCCGGAGGCTTGCCGCCCTCCTTCAGATCGCGGATCGCTTCCTTCATGCGCCGCTTGGCGCGGCCGTCCATCTCGCCGCCGAGCGCCCGTTCGATGGCGGGGACCGCCTCGCCCTGGCCGAGGCGCGCGAGCGCGGCCGCCGCCTCGCCGCGCACGCGAAAGTCGGCGTCGAGCAAGCAGCTCTCGATCAGCTCGCGCGCCTCGCGAGCCCAGGGCATGCCGGCCGAGAGCTCGGCCAAGGCGCTGACTGCGGCGCGCCTCGGCTGGAACGGGCCCCCCGGTTTCAACTGCGCCTTGATGAGCGCGACCGCCTTCTCGTCGCCGGTGGCGCCGAGGCCTTCGATGGCGCGCGTGCGGATGACGTCCTGGAAAGAGGGGCGGGCGGCCACCGCGGGCAAGAGGCGCAACGCCGCCGCCGCGCGCGTCCGGCCCAGGCTGCTGGCCGCCTCCGCCTCGACGAAATAGCTGGGATCGCCCTTCTCCAGCAGCCCCGCCAGGGCGGCGGCGGCGCGCTCGTCGCCGCGGTAATCGCCCAGGCCGGCGACGACGGCGCGCCGGACGCGCGGGTGCGGATCCCCGACGGTGGCGAGCAGCAGGTCCAGCGCGTCGGCGCGCCGCAGGCGCCCGAGCGCCCGCGCCGCCGCCGCCCGCACCGCCCAGAATGTGTCGCCGCGCAGGGCGGCGCCCAGGGCTTTGACCGTCTCGGGCTCGACCAGGCGGGCGATGCCGGTGGCCGCCAGCACGCGATCGATCCCGAGGCGCCCGACCTGAAGCTGCCGCTGCCACAAGGCGCGGCTCTTCTCCATCTTGATCGACTTCAGGATGACGTCGCCCGGATCGAAGATCACCTGCGTCGGGCGCGACGGCAGTCGGATCTCGAACGCGTGCAGCGCTTCGCTGACGGCGAGCGGCTCGTCGCGCTCCTGGCCGTCGACCTCGAAGCGGAGCAGCGTGCGGAACTTGAAAGGCGGCGCCTCGGGCGAGATCGCCTGCTTCTGCTCGACGCGCAGCACGCCCACCTTGCGGTCGTCGTCCCACTGCCACGCCGCCTCGATGTCGGGGTGCCCGGGACGCCCGATCCAGCGATCGAACAGCTCGTCGAGGTTGCGCCCCGACACCTGCTCGATGGCGCGCGCCAGATCGCGCGTCTCGACCGAGCCACGCCCGTGCCGCTCGACGTAGGTGCGCAGCGATCGGAAGAACAGCTCGTCGCCCAGCTCGTGCCGGATCATGTGCACGACGCGGCCGCCTTTTTCGTACAGGTGCGCGTCGAAGATGTGGATCGGCTCCTCGTACTGCCGGCAGACCACCGGACGCTGGTAGCGCCCCGCCTCGTTCAAGTAGCCCTCGGCGTCGTTCAGCAGCTCGACGTCCGCCTCGTCGCGGCCCTTGACGTGCTCGCGCCAGATGTATTCGAAGTACGTGGCGAAGCCTTCGTTCAGCCAGGCCTCGGACCATTCGCGGCAGGTGACGAGGTCGCCCCACCACTGGTGCGCCAGCTCGTGCGAGACCAGCGCCTCGACGTCGTGATCCAGCGCGGCGCGCTCGTCCAGCAGCGTGAGATCGGTCAGCGTCGTGGCGGTGGTGTTCTCCATGCCGCCGAAGATGAAGTCGGGCACGGCGATCTGGCTGTAACGCCGGTGCGGGTAGGGGACGCCGATGGTCTTCGAGTAAAGGTCGATCATCTGCGGCGTGCGCGCGAAGCTACGCCTGCCGTCGGCCTCGCGCCCCGGCGGCACGAAGTAGTAGGTGTCGACGCCGGTGGCGGGCGCGCGATCTGTGATGGCGGCGAAGGGCCCGCACACCAGCGTCACCAGGTATGCCGGGTGCGGGAAGTCCAGCACGTAATGCCAGAGGGTCTTGCCGCCCGGCAGATCGCGCTGCTCCGTGAGGTCGCCGTTCGACAGCACGAAGTTGCCCGCCGGCGCCGTGCAGATGACCTCGGTGGTCATCTTCTCGATCGGGGCGTCGATGCACGGCCAGTAAAAGCGCGAGTCGTCGTCCTGGCCCTGCGACCAGCATTGCAGCGGGCGGTTCGGGTGATGGGCGTCGGGACCGATGAAATAAAGACCGCGCCGCGGGGAGGCGTGATAGCGGACGGCCAGCCTGAACGCGGCGTCGGCGGCCAGCGCCTGGGGTGGGCGCACGCGCAGCGTCTCGCCGTCGTGGTCGAAGGGAACCGGCTTGCCGTCCAGCGTGACCTCGCGGATCTCCATCTCGACGGCGTCGAGGGCGAACGACGTCACCTGCTCGCGGCGCGCGGCCAAGGTCAGCGTCGCCAGCCCGTCGAACGCGCGGGCGGCGAGGTCCAGGTCGAACTCCAGGCGCGCGTGCACCATGCGAACCGGGCGATCGCCGGTGAACTGCAGCTTGGTGCCGGGCGGGGCGAAGGGGCGTTGCATCGGAGTGTGGGCGCCGGCGGCGACGGGGGCGCGCCAGCGCGCGAGTACCCTACGCGCGTCGCGCTGGCACCGTCAACTCAGCGGATGCTTAGCGGTCGCGCGCACAATCTGGTCAAATGCGACGCATGGATGGTCGCGAGCCGGTTTCCCGGACGGTCTACGTCGGCGGCGTGCCGCCGGCGGGGCTGTTCGCCGTGGTGACGGATTTTTCGAGCTACCCGCGCCTGTTCCCGGAGATGAAGGAGGTGCGCGTGCTGTCGCGCCGGCCGGCTGCCGACAGCGATGGCGCGAACGGAGCCGAGATCGTCCGCGTCGAGTTCAAGGCGCAGGTGGTCCTGGCGGTTCGCTACGTGCTGGATCTCGTCTGCCGTCCCCAGCCCCCGGCCGCGCCGACGGTGGACTGGACGTTCGTCGAGGGCGAGGTTGTCACCGACTCGCGAGGCGGCTGGCGCTTCGTCGGCGAGGGGGACGGCACGCGCCTGACCTACCAGGCGGCGCTGACGGTGAAGGCGCCGCTGCCCGGCTTCGTCCTGCGCAAGGTCACCGACGGTCTGGTGGCGGCGTCGCTGCCCGCGATGCTGGGTGCGGTGGAACGCGAGGCGCGGCAGCGGCAAGCGCGCGCCTAGGATCGACGGATCAGAAGCGTCCGACGGCCATCAGGCCGGCTCCCTTGTCGTTCGCCACCGGGACGAAGGCGATGCCGCCCTGGATGGCGGTGCCTTGGGCTGGATCGGGGACCACCCAGGGTCGTTGGAAGATGAAGGCGCTGGCCAGCATGGCGGCTCCAACCACTTGACTGCCGGAGACCATGATCCCGTACAGCGGCGTGCCGATATCATCGACACACTGGCTGCAGGTCCGCTTGTGCGCGAAGATCAGCGGGCCGGCGAAAGGGATCGCGTTCCAGGCGTTGTCCGAACCCTCCGAGGCGCTGGCACTCAGCGCCGCCACGAGGGCGATGGCGTACGTCACGCCGAAGATGATTCCGCCAGTCAAGGCCATCCGCCTGCGCGGCCGCGATTCGATGTGATAGCCGCGCGGCACGGTCATCCCTTCGTGAAACGGGAAAGCGCGGGGAAACAAAGGCGCCGAAAGGGCCATCGACGGGGATTGCGGAAGACCGCGAGAGGTTTCGGCCCAGACGGGCGCGCTGACAGTCAGAATCGAAACGAAAACAGAGAGGCAGCGCAGCGATCGAGGTTTGGTCATGTCTCGCCAGGGCTGGAGATCGGATCGCAACCTTAGCGCGGGTTGCCGGAGACGGCGGTGTTGCCCGGGACATAGAAACGCAGCTTGCGCGCGGCCCAGGCGCCTGCGTAGTCGACGCCGATGCGCGGCGAGGCGGCGCGCCGTGGGGGGCGGCGGCCGTCGTCGGCGACGAAGAAAGCGCCGGCCTGCGTGAGGTCGAGCCCCTTGTCGCGCAGGGTGATCCCCAGCGCGGCGCACACCTTGCCCGGGCCGCTGAGCAAGCGACGCCCGCGCGCCTCTGCGCCCCCGGCGCCGTCGAACCCGGCGACCGGCTCGGCGGCGCGCACCAGGACGGCGCCGGCCGTGCCGTCGGCCTCGGTCACCAGGTTCAGGCAGTGGTGCATGCCGTAGATGAGATAG
>DATKEU010000482.1:0-13651 GCA_035544495.1 Polyangia bacterium
AGATACGCCGCCACCGGCTCCAGCCCGCGGCCGACCAGATACGCCTCGTCGGCCTTGTAACGGTGCAGGTGGACCCGATCCTCCTCTGAAAAAATGGCGATGGTGCGGAACCCGAGCTCGGTTGACGCCCGGAACACGCGCACCGCGATCTCGCCGCGGTTGGCGCACAGCACGCGCCGGAAGGGGAGGATGGGCATGAGCTTTCGAGACATAACACTGATCCACCGAGCGGCGCAGCAAAAGCGGCTCTTCCCGCGCGTTCGGACAGCCGCGAGGACGCTGTTAAAGTCCGCGACGATGACCGCCGACCGCGATGCTCCACCGGCGCCTGGGCGGGCGCTGCTCTGGGGCGGCGCCGTCACGCTGCTGGCGGCGGCGCTGCGCCTTGCCTGGGTGCTGGCGGTGCCGACGGTGCCGGTCAGCGACTTCGCCATGTATCGCGAGTCGGCCAACTACCTGTCCGAGTTCAGCGCGCTGGACCCCGGCTTCATCTACATGCCGGGGTTCGTGATCCTGCTGGCGGCGGTGAAGAACCTGGGCGGCGATCTGCTGGCGCAGAAGCTGCTGGGCGTTCTCTTCGGCGCGCTGGGCGCGGCCGGGGTGTTCGCGACCACGCTGCACCTCTTCGACGCCGGCGCGCGCGGCGACCGGCGCGGCTGCGCGACGGCGATCGCCGCCGGGCTGGTCTACGCGCTGTGGCCGGCGGGCATCGCCATGTCCAGCGTGGTCGGCACGGACGTGCCGGCGGCGGCGCTGATGCTGGTCGCCACCGGATGCCTGGCCGGCCTCGGCGCGCGGCGGCCCGTCGCCGCGGCGCTGGCGTTCGGCGCGCTGATGGGCCTGGCGGCGTACCTGCGCGCGGTGGCGCTGCCGCTGGCGGGGCTGGGGGCGTTCTACTGGATGGCGACGCGCAGATCGCTGCGGACGACCGCGAAGCTGGCGGCGCTGTCGGTGGCGGCGGCATTGCTGATCCTCTCGCCGTGGGCGATCCGCAACCGCGTTCGCGAGGGCGAATTCATCTTCACCGACTGCCACGGCGGCATCACCGCGCTCATCGGCACGAACCCGAACTCCGAGGGGACGTACACGCGCGCGCTGAACCGGCTGTTCCAGACGGTCACCGGCCACTCTGTTCTCGACGAACCCCACAAGGCCGTCGACCGCGCCGCCTACCGGATGGCCACGGACTGGGCGCGCTTCGAACCGGCGTACGCGCTGGGCCTGGCCGCGCTGCGCGCCCAGCGCCTGTTCGACGACGAACAGTACCTGCTTTACTGGCCCATCTACCGCCCGGGCGTGCTGGTGCTGCCCAACGATGGCAACGATGGCAACGATGGCAACGATGGCGACGTCGGCTTCTTCCAGCGGCACCGGGCCGGCATCACCGGCGCGTGCGACGGCGTCGGCGTGGGCCTGCTGGTGGCGTTCCTGGCCGGGCTGGCGCTGGCGGCGGTCGAGCGGCGGGCGCGCGCCTTCGTGCTGCTGCCGTTTCAGGCCGCGCTGGCCGCCACGTACATCGTCTTCTTCGCCGAGCCCCGGTATCGCATCCCGATCGAGATCCTGGCGATGCCGGTGGTCGCGTACGCGGTGGTCGGCTGGGCGCGCGCGCTGATCGCCGCCGGTGTCAAAGGCGGCGGCGCCATCCGGCGCCGCGTGGGTTGCGCGGCGGCGCTGGCCGCGTTGCTGGTGGGCGCGGTGTTTGGCCTGGCGCCGCGCGCGCAGGCCGCGGGCGCGGAGCTGCGCGCGCGCCACCGCTGGGCGGTCGCCGTCTGGACCGTCGACGGGCAATCGCGCGTCGCGCGCTGGCGGCGCGCCCGCGGCGACGGCGCGCGCGGCGGCGTCGATCTGCTGCGCGGCGCGCCCGAGGGCGTGCGCATCCAGCCGCCCGAGCACGAGGCCGCCGTCGTCGAGGTCGCGCTGGACGCAGGCGACTTGCCCGCGGGCAACTACCGCCTGCGCGCCACCGTCAGCGCCACGGCACGCGCCACGCTGGCCGTCGCCGCGCCCGACGGCGCCGCGTCGCCCGCCATCGTCGTGCCGCTGGCGGGTGAAGCGCAGGAGACGACCCTGGACGGCATCATCCATCACCAGGGCGGGCCGTTTCGCCTGCTCGTCACCGCGGCGGCCGGGACCGGAGCCCTGGTCGGGCGCGAGACGAAAGGCCCCCCCGGCGCCACGCTCCCGCCGGCCGTCATCTGGATCGGCAGCGCCGCCGTGACGCGCACATGACGACGCCGCCCTCCGACGCCGCGCCCGTGAAGCTGCCCGTCATCGAGACCGGCGCCGGCGAGCCGCCGACCGTCCTGGTTCCGGGCGGCCTGGTCGGCTGGGTGAGCTGGGCGCCGCACGCGGAGCGCCTGTCGACCACGCGGCGCGTGCTGCGCGTGCAGCTGCTGAACGTCGCGCGCGGCATCGACCGGCGCCCGCTGCCGCCCGGCTACTCCGTCGTCATGGAGGCGGCGGCGCTGGCGGCGACGATGACGGACAGGGGCGCGATCCCGGCCGACGTCGTCGCCTGGTCGTACGGCGCGGAGATCGCCCTCTCGCTGGCGCTGGCCGACCCGCGCCGCGTCCGCACGCTGGCGTTGATCGAGCCGCCTGCCGCCTGGGTGCTGCGCGCGCGCCGGACGCTGAACCGCAACACGCGCCGGGTGATGCAGCGCCTCGGCTCGCTGGGCGACGACGTGACTGACGAGGAGCTGGAGATGTTCGCCCGCGAGGTCGGCTTCTGCCCGCCGGGCAAGTCGCCGCGCCAGATGTCCGCCTGGGCGGAGTGGTCGCGTCATCGCCTGGCCCTGCGCAGCTCGCGGCACGCCATCGATCACCAGGACGACATCGAGGCCTGGCGGCATTTTCCGCGCCCGGTGCTGCTGGTCAAGGGGCGCGGCTCGGCGCCGTTTCTGCACGAGATCATCGACGGTCTCGCCGCCGAGCTGCCGGCGGCGGAGGTGTTGACGCTGCCGGGCGGTCACGCGCCGCTCATCGTGGCGATGGACGCCTTCCTCGCCCACCTCCTGGCATTCCAGAAATCGGTGGCGGCAGACGCTTCCCCCTAGGTCTTCGCCCGTGCTAAGGACTTCGATCGGCAGATCCCTCGCGTGAGGGGTCGATCGCGCATGGAGGAGCCCGCAGCCACCGCTGTCATCAGCACCGCCGACACCGCCGGCCCGCCCGACGACGATCACGCGGCCGCGCTGGCCCTGGTGAATGATCTGCTGGCCGAGCTGGAGCGCGAGAGCGCTCCGGCCGCGCGCGCCGCGCAGCTGTGCCGCATCGCCGAGGTGTACGAGCGCCGGCTGGGCGACGCGCAGAACGCGCTGATCACTTTGCAAGCCGCCTTCCGCGAGCAGCCGACCAGCGGCCAGGTGGTGCACGAGATGGAACGGCTGGCCCGCCTGTTCGAGAAGTGGCGCGAGGTCGTGACGTCGACGGCCGAGGTGGCGGCCGAGCTCTCGGATCCCAAGCCGGCCGCCGATCTGTGGACCCAGATCGCCTTCTGGTGCGACGTCGGGCTGCGCAGCACCGACGAGGCGATCGCCGCCGGCCAGCGCGCGCTGGCGCTGGTCCCGCGCCACGGCGGCGCGCTGGCCCTGCTGGAGGCGCTGTACCGGCGCACCATCGACTTCGACCGCCTGGCCGACGTGCTGGATCGGATGTGGGCCGATCCCCTGCGCGATCCCAACCGCGTCGCCGAGGGCTACGCCGAGATCCTGCGCGCGCAGCCGCGGCACCTGCCGTCGCTGATGGGCCTGTCGCGCGTCAGCGAAGCGCTGGGCGACTGGCCGAACGTGCTGGCCCTGCTCGGCCGGGCGGCCGAGTGCATGGCGGGCGCGGACCGCGTCAGCCTGCACTTCCGGCTGGGCGAGGTGGCGCTGGCGCAGGCGGGCGATCCGGCCGCCGCCGAGGCGCAGTACGCGCAGGCGCTGGCGCTGGACGCCGGACACGTCCCCAGCATGCTGGCGCTGCTTCCGATCTATCGCGAGCGCGGCGACTGGCTGAAGACGGCGCAGCTGCTGGCGCGGGCCGGGGAGCGGCAGGCGAGCGCCGACAAGAAGGTCGAGCTGCTGTTCGAAGCGGCCACCATTCACCGAGAGAAGCTGGACGACGAGGATCAAGCCAGCGCGCTGTACGCGCAGATCCTGGCCGTCCGCCCCCTGCACGCGGCGGCGCTGCCGCTCCTCGACATCTATTTCAAGCGGCGGGCCTGGGCGGCGTTGCGCCCGCTGGCCGAGGCGCTGGCCGACGGCGGATCGGCGGACGGGCCCGCCCGCGGCGCCACCTGGCTGGCCACCGTCTGCCACCGCCTGGCGCGCGCCGCCGAGGGGATGGGCGACCACGCGGCGGCGGTGGCGGCGTACCGGCGCTCGCTGGCCGCCGATCCCGGCTTTCTGCCGACGCTGCGAGACTGGGGCGCGCTGGCGTTCTCGCTGCAGGACTGGGAGCAGGCCACGCAGCTTTACGACAGCCTGATCTTCCCGCGGCGCGAGCAGCCGTCGCGCGAGGAGATGTTCGAGGCGCTGCATCGCCTGGGCGTCTGCCGGTCGCGGCTGGGGCAGGATGACAAGGCCGCCGATTTTTTCGCGCGCGCGCTGGCCCTGGATCCGCAGCACCGCCCGTCGCTGGAGGCGCTGGCGGAGATTCACGAGCGCGCCGCCGACTGGGACGCGGTGATCGCCGATCTGCGGGCGCTGCTGGCGCTGCCCGGCGACGCCGCGACGCGGGTCGCCCTGCACGAGCGGCTGAGCGACGTCTTCCACGATCGCAAGACGGATCCCGAACGGGCCATCGCCGAGTGCGAGGCCGCGCTGGACGCGGCGCCGGACGCGCCCCGGGTCCTGCACCGGCTGCTGGAGCTTTTGACCGAGACGCGGCAGTGGCGGCGCGCGCTGCCGATCCTGGCCAAGCTGGCCGAGGGAGCCGAGGGCAAGGTGCGGGCGCGCTATCTGGTCGCCGCCGCCAACATCCAGAACTACGAGCTGGGCGCCGCCGACGAGGCGGTCGAGCTTTACAACCGCGCGCTCGACGAGGATCCCGACGATCTGAAGACCTTCGAGCGGATCGACAAGCTGGTCATCGCCACCGAGGATTGGAAGAATCAGGCCCGCTGCTACCGCTGGCAGATCAAGCGCATGGGGCCGGCCACCGATGCCAACCGCGCCGCGCTGCTGGCGCTGTGGCAGGGCCTGGGCGAGATCAGCCGCGCCCGCCTGGGCGACTATGCCGCCGCCGCAGCCGCGTTCGAGGTGTGCGTGGGCCTGGACCCGGATGATCTCTCGCGCCACGCCGTCCTGGCCGAGATGCACCAGCTGTGCGGTCCCGAGCAGTACGCGCAGGCGATCGAGGAGCGCCGCCTGCTGGTCCGCAAGGCCGTCGGCCTTCTGGACATGGTCCCGCACCTCAAGATGCTGGTGCGCCTGCACGCCGAGCGATCGGAGCTGGACGCCCTGTGGTGCGTGACCCAGGCGCTGTCATACCTGGGCCAGGCCGACGCCGAGGAGCAGCGCGTATTCGTCCAGTATCGCCCGCAGGGCTTCGTGCGCCCGCGCAGCCGCCTGACCGAGGACCTGTGGCAGAAGCATCTTTACCACCGCGATCAAGATCGCGTCGCCTCGCAGGTGCTGGGGACGGTGGCGCACACGGTGATGCTGGCGCGGGCCAAGCCGCACAAGGACTGGGGACTGCGGCGCAAGCGGCACCGCGACGTCGCCCACGACCCTTCGCTGTTCTGCAAGGTGCTGGCCTTCGCCAGTCAGATGCTGGGCGTTCCCTGGCCCGAGGTGCACATGGTCAGCGACGCCGGCGGCGAGATCGGGTTCGCCAACGTCACCGCCGACGGCGTCGCCGCGCCCGCTTTCATCGTCGGGCGCGAGGTCCTGCAAGGGCGCCACGAGATGGAGATCGCCTTCATCGCCGGGCGCGGCCTGGCGCTGGCCCGGGCCGACCACCTGACGCTGTGGCCGGCGGTGGTGCAGAACGCCGCCGAGCGGGAGACGGTGCTGCTGGCGGCGATCGCCCTGGTGCGCGACGGCCACCCGGTGCCGGCCGCGCTGGCTGGTTCGGTGCTGCGCTACCGCGATTTCCTGGGCCGCGCGCTGTCGCCGGCCCAGGTCGAGCAGCTGGACATGGTGGTCAAGCGCGCCGGCATCAATCAGGAGACGACCTTCGACCTTCCGCGCTGGGCCGAGGCGGCGCAGCTGACCGCCGCGCGGGCCGGGCTGATCATCGCGAACGATCTGCGCCTGGCCGTCCAGCTGGGCACCAGCGCCGCCGCCGGCCGGGTGATCGATTCGCCGATCGACCCCGCGCGCATCGAGCGCGACCTCGTCGAGTGGTCGGTGTCGAAGGACTACCTCGCCCTGCGCGCGCACCTCGGCTTTACCGACTAGGGTTCGGCCGGGCTATTTGCAGGCAGCGGGCGCGCCGGCTCCCGACGCCAGAGGACCGGCGAGGGTCACAACGTCGAGAAGGGCATTTCGCGCGACGGTCATCGAGCGCGCCGAGCGAGTTTTACAATTGAGTGGCGTCATTCTGTTGTTTCGGCACCAGGTCCTCGTCTAGCGTCGTGCATCTCTTATGCGTTCGTCTCTTATGCGCTCGCCGACGGTTCGAGCTTCGTTTTGGTTTGTTTTCTGCCTGGTCATGGCGGCCGGCGCGGCGGGCTGCGGGTCGTCGCCTCCCCTGCATCGGGACGGCGGCGTGACCGACGCCGGCCCGCGCGCGGACGCTGGCCCACGCGCCGACACCGGCCCCGATGCGCCGCCCATCGATCGAGCAGCCGGCGACTCGACCGTCGACAAGATCGCCGACGGTGCCGGCGTCGATACGCGGGCCGACCTCGACGGGCCTGACGGTGAACCAGCCGATGTTTCGCATCCCGACCTCGCGGCCGATCGGACCGAGGCGGGCACGGACGCGCGGGCGGTCGCCGATGCGGGAATGGAAGCCAGCGGCGACGGGCTCGCGGAAGCCGCGCCGGCCGCCGATGCGCCACCCGACGTTGCACCAGATTCGGCGCCGGACACCGCCGACACCGGGCCAACCATGGGTGCATCCGACGGTTCACCCGCCGAGAGCCCCAACTCCGACGGTGCGCCAGCCGAAGCTGCCGCTGATGGCGACGGCTGCCCGGGCGCCACACCCGGCACGTGGCAGTTTCTCGGCGACGGTCTGCGAAATTTTCCTGGCGCCGAGCCGGTGGCGCCGGCGATCACGTTGCTCGACGGCCAGCAGCCGGTCGTGGCCTGGCAAGAGGACGTCACGTCACACACGAAGATCTGGACGGTCACCAACTGCGTCGGCGCGTGGTCGGTGCTGGGATTGGATGCCCTTGGAGGAACTCCGGCGCTGACTGTCGACGGCAGCGGCGCTGTCGTGCGCGCCGTCTGGTCGCGTGACGATCGGATCATCATCGATCGCTGGGACGGCGGCGCCTGGACGGCGATGGGATCGCCCCTCGGCCAGATGCAAAGGCGGTCCATGTTTCCAAAGCTGGTGCCGGACGCCACGGGCCAGCCGATCGTGGCATGGGTCGTCAGCCCCGGGCTGCCCTGGGGCCAGATCCAGGTGGCACGCTGGGACGGCTCGGCGTGGGCGGCGATGAACCCGGATACCGGGGTTCCGAACGGAATCACCTATAGCGGTACGTATTCACCAATGTCGATGACGGCGGGTGGCGGCGGTGCGCCCGTCATCGCCTGGTCGGGGCTCAACGCCGCCACGATGGCCGCCCGATTTGCCGGCGGCACGAACTGGACCACGTTGCCGTCCGCGCCCGACAACGGCGGCACCTCCGGACTCGACAACGGTCCTGTCGTGCGCGCCAACAGCGCCGGGGATGTCTTTCTTGCGACGTTCGTGGCGTCCGGTCAGTCATACCGTCTGGCCGTGCTGCGACTGACGGGAATCAGCTGGCAGCAACTCGGTCCCGTGCTGAACGCGACAGCGGACGACGATTTCGACCTCGCCTTCGACGCCGGCGGCGTGCCCGTCGTCATCGACACGGAAACCGTCTCGGGCGAGATCGGCAGCCGGATCTTCACCTACCGCTGGAACGGCGCCGATTGGCAATCACTCGCGCCGCCGCTGTCGGTCGCGGCCGGCGTCTGGAACCGGGAGCCGCACCTGGTGCGAGACCGGGCCGGCCGCTGGATCGCTGCCTGGGCAGAGAAGAACAACCCCGACTTCTTGCTGCACGTCGCCCGCTTTCAGCCGTGACCGCAACGGCGCGGCGCCGGCGTGCGGGTCAGTCGATTTCCACGCGCTCGACGACGCCTGGACAGCGCCAGTGGGCCGGGTGCCAGCGCCCGCGCGGGCCATAGTGGCCTTCGACGAAGACGCCGCCGCGGCACGAGGATGCCGTCGGGCGCGCCACGACGCGCTCGCGCACGACGCAGCCGGAAGCGCCCATCCCCGCGCCGATCCCCAAGGCCAGGGCCAGCGCGGCCATCAAGCGAATACCTTTTTTTTCCTTTTTCATGAAGCGCAACATAAGAACGCCCCCCTTACAGAACACCCCTGTCCGCCCGCCCGCGAACGCCTTACGGTCAGATCTCACGCCGCCGCGCGCTGTGCTATTGCCAGGCGGTCATCGCGACGCGCGCCGCGACCGGGTAGTGATCCGATGGAAAGCGGCCGCCGACTTCGGTGTGGTCGATCTCGGCGCCGAGCGCGGATTCGCCCGGCCCCATGAAGATGAAATCGATCTTGGCGCCGGCCGTGCCGCCCATGAAATCGTGGAACGTCAGCACGTCGGTGGCGACGGGGTGCAAGGCGCGGAAGGTGTCGCGGAGCGGGATGGGGTTCGGCATCCCCGCCAGCGGCGCCGCGCCCGTCATGTAGCGCACCGCCGGCTGCGACTCGTCGCTGTTGAAGTCGCCGGTCACGACGAACGGATCGGTCGCGACGGGGCGCTCGGCGATCCGCCGCATCAGCAGCTGCACGCTCTTTTCGTTGGCGGGCTCCGAGACATTGTCCAGGTGAACGTTGAAATGATAGTAAGCCCGCCTGGTCGCGCGCTCGACGAAACGCCCCCACGTGCAGATCCGAATGCTGGCGTTCCCCCAGCTCGACGAGCCCGGCACGTCGGGCGTGTCGGAGAACCAGAACGTCCCGGACGCCGCCACGTCGAAGCGAGCGGCGCGGTAGAGGATGGCGCTGAACTCGCCGGCGGTGGCGCCGTCGTCGCGCCCCACGCCGATGCGCTGGTATTCGGGCAGGGCAGCGGCGAGATCCTGGACCTGAACGAACAGCGCCTCCTGCAAGCCCGCGCTGTCGGGCGCCTGCGCGCGCAAGACGCCGAACACCAGATCGCGGCGCAGCGGCCAGGCATTGGCGCCGTCGCCCGCGTTGGCGTAGCGGATGTTGAACGTGACGAGCTTGAGCGTGGGATCCGCGGCGCCGTCGGCACTGCCGTCGGGGGCGGGCGCGCCGTCGGGGCCGTCCCCCGCGCTGCCGCCGGCGCCGGCGCCATCGCCACCGTCGGGCGCGCCGTCGGCCTGGGCGGCGGCTTCGACGACGCCGCCGCCGGCCCGGTCCGCGACGATGTCCACGACCGCGTCGGGAGGCGCGACCGCGTCGCCGCTCGCATCGCCGTCGCGGCCGGCGCCGGCGCCGTCGCCACCACCACGACCGCCGCACGCAACCACGCCAAGCGGGGCCAGGGCGAGCGCCGCCATGATCACCGCGACACCGCCTCGTCTCGCGGCCTGGCGGCGGTTCGCGCCGGCGTCCTTGACCACGCCCTCTCCTATCACACGCGATGAGATGACAGGATCGAGAGGCACGCGGACGATCCGGCAAGACCGCTCGCACCGCTCGCGGGGCGTGGTGTAAATTCGACCAATGACGGCGCTGGACATTTTCTGCAACCATGATTTTCCGGCGGCGGCGAAGGGGCTGCTGGAAAGCGGGATCGCCGGCCATCGATTGATCGGCGCGCTGGCAGAGGCCGACGTGGCGCTGGGACAACCGGACGTCGCCGGGGTCGTCGCCTCGCCGCGGCTGCGCTGGACGCAGCTGACCAGCGCCGGGTACACGAACTACGATCGCGACGACCTGCGGGCGGCCTTCACGGCGCGCGGCGCGGCGCTGACCAAGAGCTCGCTTGTCTTCGATCAGCCCTGCGCCGAGCACATCGTGGCGCTGATGTTCGCGCAGGCGCGCCAGCTGCCGGCGGCGCTGGCCGAGCAGCGGGGCGCGCGCGGCTGGCCGCAGAAGGCCCTGCGGTCGCGCTCGCGCCTGCTGCGCGGGCAGTCGGTGGTGATCGCCGGCCTCGGTTCGATCGCCCGGCTGGTGATCGGGATGCTGGCGCCGCTGCGCATGGAGGTGACCGTGCTGCGCCGCCGGGTCGCGGGCGACGAGCCGGCGCCCGCCGCCGCCTGGGACAGCCCGGAGGCGACGCGCGCCTTCGGTGCGGCCGACCACGTCCTCAACGTCCTGCCCGCCGCTCCCGGCACCGACGGATTTTTCAACGCCGCCCGCCTGGCGCTGGTGAAGCCGGGCGCGATCTTCTACAACATCGGCCGCGGCAACACCGTGGATCAGCCCGCTCTGATCGCCGCTCTGACCAGCGGCCGGCTGGGCGCCGCGTACCTGGACGTCGCCACGCCCGAGCCGCTGCCGCCCGACCACCCGCTGTGGACGGCGCCCAATTGTTTCATCACGCCGCACACCGCGGGCGGCCACGAGGACGAATCGCTACGCCTGGTGCGGCATTTCCTCGACAATCTGGCGCGTTTTGCCGCTGGCCGGGCGCTCCTCGATCGCGTGCTCTGATTGACCTGCCCGGCGGGCCGCTTTACATTCCGCCCTCGATGACACGTCTTGCGCGGATGTGGAAGAGCAAGTGCAATTGCAAGTGGCTGCTCGCCGCTGCCGCATCGGCCGCCCTCGCCGGCGCCGGCTGCAAGGCGAAGAGTGGAACCGGCGGCAGCGCGGCCGAACCTGGCGGCGGCGGTGGCGGTGGCGCCACGAAGGTGAAGATGGTCTCCAGCCTGCCGCGCACCGGCAGCGCCAACGCCCAGACCAGCACCATCGTCAACGGCATCCGCCTGGCGCTCGACGAAGCCGCCTTCAAGGTCGGCGACATGACCATCGAGTTCGAGGACTGGGACGACGCCTCGGCCAAGAAGGGCGACTGGGACCCGGAGGTCGAGGCCGCCAACGCCGACCGGGCCGCCAACGACAAGGACATCCTCTTTTACCTCGGCACGTACAACTCGGGCGCGGCGAAGATCTCCATGCCGGTGCTGAACAAGGCGGGCCTGGTGATGATCTCGCCCGGCAACACGTACCCCGGCCTCACCAAGCCTGGCACCGGCGAGCCCAGCGAGCCGGCGGTCTATCGCCCCAGCGGCCGCGTCACCTATTACCGCGTCGTGCCCGCCGACGACATCCAGGGCAAGGTGGGCGCGCAGTTCGCGAAGCAGCAGGGGCTGAAGAACGTCTACGTCCTCTACGACGGCGGCCTTTACGGGCAGGGGATCGCCAACGTCTTCGTCAACACCGCCGAGGACATCGGCCTCAAGGTGCTGTCGCCGGGCGCCGAGAAGATAGACCCCAAGGCGCAGGAATACCGGTCGCTGATGACGAAGATCAAGGCGCTGAAGCCCGATCTGGTCTATTACGGCGCCACCACGCAGACCAACGCCGGCCAGGTGGCGAAGGACATGGTGGCGGTGGGCCTGGGCGCCAAGCTGATGGTCCCCGACGGTTGCTTCGAGAACGCGTTCATCGAGGCGGCCGGCGCGGCCAACCTGAACGGCCGCGCCTTCATCACCTTCGGAGGCCCGCCGCCCAGCGAGCTCAAGGGCAAGGGCGCCGAGTTCGTGAAGCACTACCGCGCCAAGTGGAACGGCGAGCCGGAAGGCTACGCCGTCTACGGCTATGTCGCGGGCAAGGTGGCGCTGGACGCGCTGGCCAAGGCCGGCAAGAAGGATCGCGAGGCCGTCCGCGAGGCGATGGTGGGCATGGGCCAGTCCGACGGTCCGCTCGGGTCGTGGAAATTCGACGCCAACGGCGACACGTCGCTGACCACCATGAGCGTCAACACCGTCAAGGACGGCAAGTTCGCCTTCGTCACGCTGATGGGCAACGACACGACCGCCGCCGCCGCGAAATAGCAGCGAGGCCAGGGGCCGCGTGACGCTGCTGCAGCAGCTTTTGATCGGCCTCACCAACGGGATGGTGTTCGCGCTGATCGCGCTCGGCTACACGATGGTGTACGGCATCCTCGAGCTCATCAACTTCGCGCACGGGGATCTGTTCATGCTGGCGTCGTTCCTGGCGCTGACGTTGATCGGCGCGCTGGGCCTGGAGACCGCCGGCCCCGCCGCCGTCGCCGGGGGCCTCCTCCTCATCGTCGTCGCCTGCGCGCTGTTCGCCGCCGGCCTGAACTGGACCATCGATCGGCTGGTCTATCGCCCGCTGCGCACGGCGCCCAAGCTGGCGCCGCTGGTGTCGGCCATCGGCGTGTCGTTCATATTGCAGAACCTGGGGCTGTTCTGGGGCGGCCTGCCGATGGCGGTCTTTGGCGGCGGCCGGGCGGCGGCGGCGCCCAAGTCGTTCCCCAACCTGATCTCCGGCGAGAACCTGCTGTCCGCCGGGGTCGGCCTGCGCATCACGCCCAAGGACGTGATGGTCGTGGTGTCGTCGCTGGTGGTGATGGTGGCCCTTTACGTCTTCGTCCGCTACACGCGCCTCGGCAAGGCGATGCGCGCCACCGCGCAGAACCCCACCGCCGCGCGCCTGATGGGCATCGACGTCGACCGCGTCATCGGCGCGACCTTCCTGGTGGGCGGCGGCCTGGCGGGGTTCGCGTCGGTGATCTACGGCCTTTACATCAACACCATCACCTTCCAGATCGGGTATCAAAACGGTCTTTACGCTTTCACCGCCGCCGTGCTGGGCGGCATCGGCAACATCCCGGGCGCGGTGCTGGGCGGGCTGGTGATCGGGTTCGTGCGCGCGTCGTCGGATCAGTTCATCGGCGCCGAATGGCAGCCGGCGGTGCTGTTCGGGATGCTGATCCTGATCATGGTGTTCCGGCCGCAGGGCCTTCTGGGCAGCAACATCCGGGAGAAGGTCTAGTGGATCGGCGCGCGCGCCTCGGGGCCGCCCTGCGCGCGCTGGGCCGCCGGCCCGAGCTGCTGGTGGCGGTGGCGCTGTTTCTTTACCCGATGCTGCCGGTGCTGGATTGGCTGGCGGGCGGCCTGTTCGGGCTGGATCTGCAGATCGGCGGCAACCTGCTGAACGTGATGATCTTCGCGATCCTCGCGCTGGCGCTGAACCTGCAGGTCGGCTACGCGGGGCTGTTGCAGCTGGGGATCGCCGCCTTCTTCGCCATCGGCGCGTACACCACCGGCGTGGTCACCGTCGAGAAATATCCCTTTCAGCTGGGATTCTGGGGCGCGCTGGCGCTGGCGCCGCTGACGGCGGGGCTGGCGGGGCTGGCCCTGGGCGCGCCGACCATCCGGCTGCGCGGCGATTACCTGGCCATCGTCACCCTCGGCTTCGGCGAGGTGGTGCGGGTGGTGATCCTGAACCTGGAGAACATCACCGACGGGCCGCGCGGGTTGAACCCGCTGCCGACCCCGTGGATCCCCGACTGGCTGGCGAACGCCGTCGGCGGCGGCGACAGCGGGCGCGTGGCGTT
>DATKEU010000483.1:0-3423 GCA_035544495.1 Polyangia bacterium
AATGCTATTGTCAAAAGCTGCCGACGTGTCGAGATCGACGAAATAAGAGGGGCTCGGGGTTTCGTGGACATCAACGCCCAGTCGAGCAACCACAACATCCTGGTTGTTGACGACGACGATATGGTGCGGAGGGTCATCGTCAGCACGCTGTCCAAGATTGGATACAACACGTCCACTGCAACGGACGGCACGGCGGCGTTGAAGATGGCGGCCGAGCTGCGGCCGGCCGTGATGATGGTCGACCTGCGCATGCCGGGGATCGACGGCCACACGATCATGCGGCGCGCCCGGGCGATGGGCATCGACGCCGCGTTCGTCGTCATCAGTGGGTCGAAGGACCCGGAGGACATCATCGACGCCCTCCGGAACGGAGCCTGCGATTACCTCCCCAAGCCGTTCTCGTTCGCCGATCTGGTGGCGGCGACCGGCCGGGCGGTCGAGGCGTACGAGAAGGGGCGCCGGGCGGAATCATCGGCGCCGACCGCTGCCGATGCGGGCCCCCTGATCGGCGCGGCGGCGACACCCGCAGCTCCCGTGGCAGTCGGCGCGCCCGCGCCCGCACCCGCGCCGTCGGTGAGCGCGCCGCCGGCCAGCGCCACGACTTCGTCTACGACCACCGCCGCGCTTCGCCCCCCGGCGGGCGCGGGCGCCACGTTGAGCGGCAACGACCCCCTGTTCGCCTCGATTCTGCGCCGCGTGCAGGAAGGCGAGATCCTGATCCCTCCCGTGCCGACGGTGGTGCTGGAACTGCGCCGCTTGCTGGCCGACGTGGAAACGCCACTCGACACGGTGACCGCGCTCATCGAGCGCGACCAGCGCCTGACCGCGCAACTCTTGCGATTGTCGAACACCACGCCGTACGCGCGCGGCGCTCAGAACACCAGCTTGCGCACGGCTGTCAGCCGCATCGGCCTGCGCCACATCCAGAGCCTGGTCGAGACCGTCTTCGCGCACAGCGCGTGCACGATCCGCGATCCGGTCCTGGCGCCGCTGCAGGAATCGATCTGGCGTTTCTCGGTGGCGCGCGCGGTGACGATGCGCCTCCTGGCCGAGGCGCAGGGGCCACCCCGGCTGGATCCGGAGCTGGCGTATCTCGGCGGGCTGTTCTGCGACGTGGGCGCTTCGTTCCTGCTGTGGATCATCTCGGAACGGAACGGCACCGCCGGGCAGGGGCCCAAGCTCAGCGCCGAGGACTGCATGGCGTTCGTCGGCCAGAACCATCCCGGCGTGGGGTCGGCGGTGCTGTCGCGCTGGTCGGTCGATCCGATGCTGCCCTTGCTGGCCCGCAGTCATCACGGCCAGGTTCTGAGCAACCCGGTCAATCCGTATGCCGTTCTGGAGTGCGTGGCGGTTCAGGCCGCCGAGGGGCTGACCGGTGCCGCGGATCTGACCGGCCCGCCCCGGGACGCGGCGCTGGTCGCCGAGTGCGCGCGGCGCCTCAAGGCTCCGCCGGTGGAGGTGCTGCTGGCGCGCATCCAGCCGACCTATGAGGCCATCATGAACATCCTCGCCTGAGGATTTTCCACTGGACTGGACACGGCCGGTTCAGGGAAATGGGAGGCTGCTCAAGGGGCGGGCTAAACCGGCCGATCTGAAGCGAGATGTCCGCGCCCCTTTCCCCCGTCGATGCTGCCGTTGCCACGGCGGACGATGCCGAGGCACCGGCACCGGCGCCCGTCTCCGAGCACACGCACGCGCTGGAGGCGAGCGCCTGGGCGCGCTCGTCGTCGCGGCTGCTCTTGCTTGTGGGTGGCATCACCTACGTCTCGTGGCACTGCCTGCACAAGCTGGTGCAGCCGGCCGCGGTCGATCCCCTGGGCGAGCGCCTGGGCTTCCTGGCGTTCATCTTCGCGCTGGTGGCGGCGTCTTACCATCGGGCGCTGAACCGCCACCTGGTCGCCATGGGCTATGCCGTCGTCGCGGTCGGGACGGCGCACTATTTTTCGCTGGTGGTGCGCAACGACGTTTCGCCCTCGTACACCATCGGCATGTTCGTCCTGCTGGGCGGGGTGAGCACCCTGCTCGTCAGCCCGCGGGCGGTGTTCGGTTACGCGGCGTACTCGGTTGCCGCGGCGCTGGTCACCGTGGCCGTCGCTTCGGGGGCGCCGCTGGAGGATCGCCTGGAGCTGCTGGCGGGGACGATCACCGTGCAGGTCGGGCTGTGCGTCAGCGCGTGGCGCAACTCGATTCTGAGGAACGCCGTCACCGACCTCGAGAAGGCCAAGCGGGAGATCAGGCAGCTGCGCGGCTTGTTGCCGATCTGCATGCACTGCAACCGGATCCGCGATCGGGGCAACAGCTGGAAGCAGTTCGAGACCTACGTCGAGGAGCACACCGACGCCGCGTTCACGCACTCGCTGTGCCGCGAGTGCGCCGAGAAGCATTACCCGGGCGTCTGACGGCGCGCCGCCAGCGTCAGCGATCGTCTATAATGGCCGCGCCAACGTGACCGCGGGCCACCATATCCGGGCGGTAGAGGGCGCGGTCCCCGGTGTCGCTGCTGGCGATGACGAAGGTGCCGGCGCCGCGCCCCTGGACGCGGTCGTCCGCGAACGCGACCAGCTGGCGACGGTCCTGCGCATCAGTCAGGCGGCGGCGTCGCTGGACCTGACCGACCTCATCGAGCAGGTGGCGAAGTGCTTTCAGACCAGCCGCTGGGGCTGGGACTACACCAGCCTGTTCATCTACGAGCCGGCCGAACGCGCCCTGCGCGCGCACTCGTTGTTCGCCACGCCGGGCCTGATGCCCGGCCTCGCGAAGTTCAACGGCACGCTGATTCCGCTGGAGGGTTCGTACGCCGGGCAAGCGTTCCTGGCGAGCGAGCCGATTCTGGTCAACAGCCGCGCCGAGTACGAGGCGGCGGTGTCGCCGGCCTGGGCCAAGGACTGGATGAGGTACATCTCGCCGGCGTTTTCCTGCTGCACCATGCCGCTGGCTTGTCGCGGCCGGCGGCTGGGGACGCTGGTGGCGGCCTGCGTGCGCGACCGGGGTTTCGACGACGAGGCGGTCCAGTTCCTGCGACAGATCGCCAGCGTCATTGCCCAGGCGGTCGACAACGCGCTGGCCTATCGCCAGATCGACGATCTCAAGGATCGGCTGTCGAAGGACAAGTCGTACCTGGAAAGCGAGATCAACGCCGGGCTGGGCGAGATCGTCGGCAGCAGCCGCGAGCTCGGGCGCGTGCAGTCGCTGATCGAGTCGGTGGCGCCCACGGATTCCACGGTCCTCATTCACGGCGAGACAGGGACCGGCAAGGAGCTGGTGGCGCGGGCCATTCACCAGATGAGCCGCCGCCGCAGCGCCACCTTCGTGCGGCTGAACTGCGCGGCCATCCCCACCGGCCTCATCGAGAGCGTGCTGTTCGGCCACGAGCGTGGATCGTTCACCGGGGCCGTCACGCAGAAGATCGGGCGCTTCGAGCTG